>DATKON010000021.1:0-11677 GCA_035524575.1 Rhizomicrobium sp. | reverse complement strand
GAGCCGCCAAATCGTCTGGACATCGCACTTCCTCTGACTGATTCGCTTGGGCTGGAATCGTGAGCGTTGCACGGATTCCGCGCAAGAGGGGTTAGCCCCGTCGCGGGAATTGCGTAGTGTGCCCGCCGGCAAGACATCCGGAGACTCCAATGCCCATATCCAAGCTTTTCGACATCAGCGGCAAGACGGCGCTCGTCACCGGCGGCAGCCGCGGCATCGGATTGATGATCGCGCGCGGCTTCGTCGAAGCGGGCGTCAAGACGTATATCAGCTCGCGCAAGGCGGAGGCCTGCGAGAAGGCGGCGGAAGCGCTGTCGAAGATCGGCACCTGCATTCCCCTGGCGCACGACCTTGGTTCGACGGACGAAGTGCACAAGCTCGCCTCCGAGGTGATGGCGAAGGAGCCGAAGCTCGATTTCCTCATCAACAATGCCGGCGCCGCCTGGGCCGAGCCGCTCGAGAAATATTCCGAGGCCGGCTGGGACAAGGTCGTCGATCTGAATCTCAAGGCGATCTTCACGCTGACGCAGGCGCTCCTGCCGGCGTTGAAGAAGGCCGGAACGGCGGACAACCCCGCGCGCGTCGTCAATATCGGGTCGATCGACGGCATCCTGTCGCCGCATCTCGAAAGCTACGCCTATTCGGCCTCGAAGGCGGCGGTGCATCACCTGACGCGGCAACTCGCAAAGCATCTCGCCCGGGACAACATCAACGTCAATGCGATCGCGCCGGGCCCCTTCGACACCAAGATGCTGGCGCCGGTCCTCGCCGTGGCGCGCAAGCAGCTCGAGGCCAGCGTGCCGCGCGGCCGCATCGGCGCGGACGACGACATGATCGGCGCGGCGATCTTCTTCTGCTCGAGGGCGTCGGCCTTCGTCACCGGCGCGGTGCTGCCGGTCGACGGCGGCATCGTCGCCGCGGCCTATACGATGGGCGCGGACGTGGAGCTTTAAGCGACGGGCATCTCCCCTGCTATCAGGGCGAACAGCAGGGCCGATTTTTTTCGGCCCCGGCGGCATATCGCGGGAAAGGCTTGCGCCATCGGTCCCAAATGAATCCCGGCCCCGAGCCCCAAGTCGAAATACAGGGGCGCGCAGGGCCAATTCCATCCGCCTACGGATGAAACGCGCGACGCACTGGAGGAGGGCGGACAGCAGAGCCAAAGGGGCACCCTTATAAACCTAATCGGTACATATAACCGATTTGGCAATAGGCTGTCAAGCAAAGAATTCCCGCTTCGTTCTCAACGGGTTAGCGCTGCCGACGGACAGGAACGGCGGCGGAGGCGCGCTTCTCCAGACTGAAAGCTTCACCGGGACCCGCGGCCATCCTGGCCGCTGCTCGAAGCCTTCGGCGCTTTGCCGCCGCATATCGGCAATGGAGCGCGTGGAGAAAGACCCCTCACCCACGCCTGAGCAGATTTTACGTCTCGAGCCCTGCATCCCTCTCCCTCAACCCGCCTTCGCCAAGGCTTCGGCGGGCGAGCGAGTCTCGAGTCCTCCGAAGCTGCGCAGCAGCGTAGGAGGAGGGGAGAGGGGGTTTCTGCGCATGGCACAAACAACCCTTCGCTGTGTCGAGTGCTCAGGCGCGGTCGTAAACTGGCGCTTGAGCGAGGCTAGGAATTCCCCCTCTCCCCTTGAGGGAGAGGGATGCAGCGCGAGGTCTCGACACGGACTCAGTGCGGGTGAGGGGGCCGCAGGCGAGATATCGACAGGCAGCGAATGCGGGCGGGGCGCCCGCGCTCCCAGCCTACTCCGCCGCCGCCACCTTCTCCGTCAGCGGCTGCGCGAGGCGCGACACCATTTCGAGCGGCACGACCTGCCAGAAATTGCCGATCTCGCGGTCCCATTGGGCGAGCATCTGCGTCGCCAGCACCGAGCCCGTTTCGGCGCGATGCTCTTCCACGAGCGCCTTGAGCACATTCTGCCAATGCGTGGTCTCGACGCGCTGCCACATCACCGTGTCGGGATTGACGTGCTGCGCGAACATTCCGTCCGCGTCGTAGACGAAGGCCATGCCGCCTGTCATGCCGGCACCGAAATTGTCGCCGACGCGGCCGAGGATCGCCGCCGTGCCGCCGGTCATGTATTCGCAGCCGTTGGAGCCGCAGCCCTCGATCACCGTCGTGGCGCCGGAATTGCGCACGGCGAAACGCTCGCCCGCCTGTCCGGCCGCGAACAACTTGCCGGCGGTGGCGCCGTACAGACAGGTGTTGCCGATAATGGTGTTCTCGCTCGCCTGATAGGTCGCCGACATCAGCGGCCGGAGCGAGATCGTCGCGCCGGAGAGGCCCTTGCCGACATAGTCGTTGGCATCGCCGAACACTTCGATCTTGAGGCCCTGCACCGAGAAGGCGCCCAGCGACTGGCCGCACGACCCGCGCAGGCGCAGCGTCAGATGCCCCGGCGGCAGGCCCGTCATGCCCCATTTGCGCACGATGCGCGCCGAGACGCGGGCGCCGATCGAGCGCATGGTGTTGCGCACCGTGTAGACGAGCTGCATCTTCTCGCCGTCGGACAGGAGCTTCGCCGCGTCCTTCTCGATCTCGGCATCGAGCGTCGGCAGCACTTCGTTGCGGCCCTTCTCGGTCGAGAACCGTGCGTGGCCGCCGGGATCGGCCTGCACCAGCAGCGGATTGAGATCGAGATCATCGAGCTCTTCGGCGCCGCGGCTGATCTGGAACAGAAGATCGGTGCGACCGATCACGTCTTCCAGCTTGCGCACGCCGAGCGAGGCGAGGATCTCGCGCACTTCCTCCGCGATGAAGCTGAAGAGATTGACGACCTTTTCCGCCGTGCCGGTGAACTTCGCACGCAGGCGTTCGTCCTGCGTGCAGACGCCGACCGGGCAGGTGTTGGAATGGCATTGCCGGACCATGATGCAGCCCATGGCGACCAGCGCCGCCGTGCCGATGCCGAATTCCTCCGCGCCCATCATCGCCGCCATCACGACATCGCGGCCGGTGCGGATGCCGCCGTCGGTGCGCAAAAGCACGCGATGGCGCAGATTGTTGAGCGTGAGAATTTGATTGGCTTCGGTGAGACCCATCTCCCACGGCACGCCGGCATATTTGATCGAGGTCTGCGGGCTGGCGCCGGTGCCGCCGTTGTGGCCGGAAATCAGGATCACATCGGCCTTCGCCTTTGCGACGCCGGCCGCGATGGTGCCGATGCCGGTCGCCGCGACGAGCTTCACGCAGACGCGCACTTCGGGATTGATCTGCTTCAAGTCGTAGATGAGCTGCGCCAGGTCTTCGATCGAATAGATGTCGTGATGCGGCGGCGGCGAGATCAGCATCACGCCCGGGGTCGCATGGCGCAGCTTCGCGATCATCTCGGTGACCTTGAAACCTGGAAGCTGGCCGCCTTCGCCGGGCTTGGCGCCTTGCGCGACCTTGATCTCCAGCTCGCGGCATTGATTGAGATATTCCGCCGTCACGCCGAAACGGCCCGATGCCACCTGCTTGATCGCGGAGTTCGGATTGTCGCCGCTCGATTTCGCGTGATAGCGCGCGGGATCCTCGCCGCCTTCGCCGGAGTCCGATTTCGCGCCGATCCGGTTCATCGCGATGTTGAGCGTCTCGTGCGCTTCCGGCGAGAGAGCGCCCAGCGACATGCCCGGCGTCACGAAGCGCTTCCTGATCTCGGTGATGGATTCCACTTCCTCCAGCGGGATCGCTGCACCGGCGGGGCGAATGGCCATCAGATGGCGCAGCGACACGGGCGGCAGCGCCCACACGCCCTCGGAATATTTCTTGAAGGTCGAAAACGAGTCCGTCGAGACGGCGGTCTGCAGAAGATGGATCAGCGCCGCAGAATGCGCATGCGTCTCGCCGCCCTGGCGCGACTTGTAGAAACCGCCGATCGGCAGCGCCGCGAATTCCTCTTCGAAGGCCCTCGCATGCAGCCGCGCTGTCTTCTTGGCGATGCCCGAAAGTCCGATACCCGAAATGCGGCTCGGCATGCCGGGGAAGATGTCCGCGACCATCGAACGCGAAAGGCCGACGGCTTCGAACAGATAGGCGCCCCGATAGGACGATATCACCGAGATGCCCATCTTGGACATGATCTTGAACAGCCCGGCGCTGGCGGCGTCGAGATAGCGCTTCACCACCTGTCCGAGCGTCAGCTTGCCGAAGAGGCCGCGCGCCTGGCGGTCGGCGAGGCATTCCTGCGCCAGATAGGCGTTGACCGTGGTCGCGACGACGCCGATCAGCACCGCGAAATAATGGGTGTCGAAACATTCCGCCGCGCGCACATTGATGGACGTGTAGGTGCGCAGGCCCCGACGGACCAGATGGCTGTGCACGGCCGCCGTCGCGATGATCATCGGCATGGCGGCGAGATCGCTCGAGATGCGCTCGTCGGTCAGGATCAAATGGCTGTAGCCCTCGCGCACCGCATCTTCGGCTTCCTGACGGATGCGCTCGACCGCATCGCGCAGCGCATTCTCCTGCGGCAGCCCGTTCCGGACGGGATAGACGCAGTCGATCTCGTAGAACCGCCCTTCGAGATGATCCTTCATGCGCTCATACATGCCCGTCGAGATGATGGGGCTTTCGAGCACGAAGACGTCCTCGGTCTGCGCTTCGTCCTGCTCCAGCACGTTGCCGAGATTGCGGAAGCGCGTCTTCAGGCTCATCACACGCTCTTCGCGCAGCGAGTCGATCGGCGGATTGGTGACCTGGCTGAAATTCTGCCGGAAGTAATGCGAGAGCGGGCGATAGCGGTCCGACAAGACCGCCAGCGGTGCGTCGTCGCCCATCGAGCCTACGGCTTCCTTGCCGTCCTCGACCATCGGATGAAGGATCAGTTCGAGATCCTCGACTGTGTAGCCGGCCGCGATCTGGCGGCGGCGCAGCGCGTCCCTCTCGAACAGGCGCGGCTCGGGACCTGGTCCGATGATCGGCTCGAGCTCGATGATGTTCTTCGTCCACTCTTCGTAGGGATATTCACCGGCAAGGCGGTCCTTGAGTTCGCGGTCTTCGTAGAAGCGCGCCTCTTCCAGATCGACGGCGATCATCTGTCCGGGGCCGACGCGGCCCTTGCGCACGACCTTGGATTCATCGAGCACGACCATGCCGGTTTCCGAGCCGACGAAAAGAAGCCCGTCGGTCGTCACCGCGTAGCGCTGCGGACGAAGCCCGTTGCGGTCCATGCCGGCGATCACCCAGCGCCCGTCCGTCGCCGCGATCGCGGCCGGTCCGTCCCACGGCTCCATCACCGCGTTGGCATAGGCGTACATCGCGCGATGCGACTCCGGCATGGTCGAGGCCTTCTTCGACCATGCCTCAGGAATGAGGAGGGTCTTCGCCAGCGGCGCCGTGCGGCCGGCGCGCACCAGAACCTCGAACACCGCATCCAGCGCGGCGGAGTCCGAACCACCCGGCTGGATGATCGGCTTGATGTCGTCGCCGTGGCGGCCGAAGAGCTGCGACGCCATCTTGAACTCGTGGTTCTTCATCCAGTTGACGTTGCCCTTCAGCGTGTTGATCTCGCCGTTGTGCGCGAGCATGCGGAAGGGCTGGGCGAGGCGCCAGGTGGGGAAGGTGTTCGTCGAATAGCGCTGATGGAAGATCGCGAAAGCCGAGACGAAGCGGTCGTCCTTCAGGTCGGGATAGAAATTGGAGAGCTGTTCGGCGAGGAACATGCCCTTGTAGATCAGCGACCGCGACGACAGCGAGCAGACGTAGAAGTCCTGGATCGCGGCCTCGCGCACGCGCTTCTCGATGCGGCGGCGGCAGAGATAGAGGCGGCGCTCCAGCTCTTCCATGTCGGCTGCGGTGCCGACGTCGAACATCACCTGCTCGATCTCGGGACGCGTCGCATTCGCCTTCTCGCCGATGATCGAGATGTCGATCGGCACCTGGCGCCAGCCGTAGAGATAAAAGCCGAAGCTCAGGATCTCCGATTCGACGATGGTGCGGCAGGTTTCCTGCGCGCCATAATCCGTACGCGGAAGGAAAATCTGGCCGACGCCGATGGCGCCGCCCTGGAGTCGCCCCGAACGCTCGATATGGGCGCGGAAGAAAGCCTGCGGCACCTGCAGATGAATGCCGGCGCCGTCGCCGGTCTTGCCGTCCGCATCGACTGCGCCTCTGTGCCAGACCGATTTCAGCGCCTCGATGGCGCGGGTGACGACCTCGCGGCGCGGCTTGCCGTCGATCGCGGCGACGAGGCCCACGCCGCAGGCATCGTGCTCCTGCTCGGGCGAATAGGCGTGCGCCGCTTCGAGCTTCGCCGCGTTGGCGAGAAAGCGTGCGACTTCGATTTCGCCCTGGTTCCGGCTCATGCGCCGAGTTCCTTCGAGTAGTGATATTCGATCGTGTTGCTGCCGTCGTTCAGCGCGCGTGTCTCCGGCGCCCGCACGAAGCCCAGCCGGTCATACAGTCGATGGGCATTCTCGAAGCGCGTGTCGGTCCACAGGATCAGCATCTGCGCCTCGCGGCTGCGCGCTTCGCTTTCGGCGAGCTTCACGAGATATTCGCCGAGGCCGCGCTTGCGGGCGAGGGGAGAGACATAGAGCTTCTTGAGCTCGACGACTTTCCCGCGCTGCGGCGTTACAGCGACAGACCCTACGACCGCGCCGTCGAGTTCGGCGACCCACCAGCGACCGCTTTCCGCCGTGACGGCGCTCGCGGGCCTGCGCAGTTCCGGCATGTCGATGTCGACGTCGAGAACGCAGCCCGGATATTCCCGGTAGGCGTTGTCGATCAGCCGGATGAGATCTTCGGAATCCTCGTCGCGGGCCGAGCGGATGATGATCTGGCTCATCGGATTACTCCGCCGCTTCGGCCGCGCGCGCCCGCGCGGAGAGGTCGGCATGAATCTGCGCCGCCGCGTCGCGCCCGTCGCGGATCGCCCACACGACGAGCGAGGCGCCGCGCACGATATCGCCGGCGGCGTAGACGCCTTCGAGATTGGTCGCGAGCGTCTTGGGATCGGTCTTGATCGTGCCCCAGCGCGTGACGGCGAGAGCCGGCGTGCGGAACAGCGCGCGCACGTCTTCGGGATCGAAGCCCAGCGCCATGATGGCGAGATCGGCTTTGAGAGTCGCGTCGGCGCCCTTGATCTCTTCGGGTGTCTTGCGCCCCGAGGCATCGGGGAGACCGAGCCGCATGCGCGCGATGCGCACCCCTTCGATGTCGCTGCGGCCCAGGAAAGCTTTCGGCAGCGTCAGCCATTCGAAGACGACGCCTTCTTCCTCCGCGTTCGCGACTTCGCGCAAGCTTCCCGGCATATTGTCGCGATCGCGGCGATAGAGGCAGCTGACCGATTTCGCGCCCTGGCGCATCGCCGTGCGCACGCAATCCATCGCCGTGTCGCCGCCGCCGATGACGGTGACGTCCTTGCCGTCGGCATCGAGGAGGCCGGAGTCGAAGTCCGGCACCTCGTCGCCGAGACCCTTGCGGTTCGAGGCGATGAGATAGTCAAGCGCGGGCACAATGCCGCCGAGGCCGATGCCCGGCGCTTCCATCTCGCGCGGACGGTAGACGCCGGTGGCGATCAGCACCGCATCATGTTCGGCGCGGAGGTCTTCGAGCGACGCATCGCGGCCCAGTTCGAAGCCCAGCTTGAAGACGATGCCGCCGTCGATCAGCCGCTGCACGCGCCGCGCCACGACCTCTTTCTCGAGCTTGAAATTGGGAATGCCGTAGGTGAGGAGGCCGCCGGCGCGATCATGGCGATCATAGATGGTGACGCGATAGCCTTTGCGGCGCAGCTCTTCCGCCGCCGCAAGACCCGCGGGTCCCGCGCCGACGATACCGATGTGTTCGCGGCGGATGTAGCGCGCCTTCAGCGGTTTCACCCAGCCTTCGCGCCACGCCGTGTCGGTCAGATAGCGTTCGATGGCACCGATGGTGACGGTGCCGTGGCCAGACTGCTCGATAACGCAATTTCCTTCGCACAGGCGGTCCTGCGGACAGATGCGGCCGCAGACTTCCGGCATGTTGTTGGTGGCCTGCGACAGCTCATAAGCCTCTTCGAGACGGCCTTCCGCCGTCAGCTTCAGCCAGTCCGGGATGTTGTTCTGGAGCGGGCAGTGGACCTGGCAGAAGGGTACCCCGCATTGCGAGCAGCGGGAGGCCTGCGCCGCCGCCTTCTCAGCGATGTAGTCCGCGTAGATCTCGTGGAAGTCGCCCGAGCGCAGCTCCGCCGGCCGCTTGGGCGGGGTTTCCTGGTTGAGCGCGACAAAGCGCAACATTCTTTCGGCCACGGACTGATCTCGCAAGGAAAATTCGGCGTTCGCGTCAGGTAGGGGATTCTCCCGAGCATTTCCAGCGGAAAAACGGCTTTTAGACAGATATACTGTCCTATAAATGCGTGGAGCCGGAGCGCTATCGTGTCGCTGACAGGTCCGGAATCCCGTTAAGGTCAATAACAGTGACTTATTTGCGAAAGCCAAAGCATCAGCGTCGCGCCGAGGCGCTATTGCACTGGAAAAGCAGGAGAATCAGGGAACGCCGGCGGGCTTGTGCTCAGTCGCAATGATCTGGAACTGGCCCTGCGGGCGGAAACGCCAGATATAGGTCGGCAGAATTGCCTCGACGGAATCCGGCTCGATGCCGAGATCGTGCGGACCCAACGCCCCCTTCGTCATCACGTTGTCGGACTTGAGCAGTCGCACCTGATCGGGCGTCAGCGGCGCCCACGGAGTCAGATTGGCGATGGATGCGCCCAGAGACGCGAGGCCGAACGGCACCGAGACGAGCGGGACCTTGCGATAGGTCTCCCGCAGCATCAGCTCCATCAGCTCGCGGAAGGTATAGACCGTCGGACCGCACAGTTCGTAAGTGCGCCCGCGTGCCGCCGCCGGATCGACGACCGCCTTCTCGATGGCTGCCGCGACGTCGCCGACATAGACCGGCTGGAACTTCGTTTGGCCGCCGCCGATCAGCGGGACGAACGGTACCAGCGGCCACATCCGGGCGAGACCGGCAAAGCGGTTGAAGAAATTGTCCTCGGGTCCGAACAGGATCGACGGGCGGAAGATGGTGGCGGCGGGGAAGGCCTCGCGCACGCGCAATTCGCCTTCGGCCTTGGTCCGCGCATAAAGAGAGGCCGAATTCTGCGAGGCCCCCAGCGCCGACACATGCACGAAGGTCTGCACGCCGGCATTCATCGCGGCCTTGGCGAGCGCCTCGGCCGCATCGCGGTGGATGCGCTGGAAACGCTGGCGGCCGCCCTGTTTCAGAATGCCCACGAGATTGACGACGGCGTCGGCGCCGCGGATCACCGAGGCGACCTGCTCGGTATTGGCGATGTTCGCCTTGACGACCTGAATCTGACCGACCTGGCCCATGGGAACGAGGTAGTTGCCGAGATTGGGGCGGCGCACGCCGACACGGACGCGATAGCCGGCCTCGGCCAGGGCGCGCACGGCGTAGCGTCCCAAAAAGCCCGAGCCGCCGAAGACCGCGACCAGAGAAGGTTTCATGACGCGCTACCCACCGAATTTCGACCGCCGCCTTTTAGCGAAGGCGCGCCTTCCGGGAAAGACCGCGGGTTGCCGCGCCTTTATTCCTTGACGTAGGTGCGCTCGCCGGTTTCGGGCTGGATGTAAACCGTCACCATCTCGCCGGTCTCCTCGTCGACGAAGCGCTCGGTTGTCCGCTGCCAGCCGGGGCCGGGACGCTTCGAGGTCAGCGTCTTGTAGCGGAAGCGCTCGAAGACGACCGCCAGGATGAGGACGAGGCCCCAGCAGACGAAGACGAAGCTTCGGGACACGAGGCCGGAGGCCAGCGCCGCCACCCCGAGGATCACGACCAGGACGCCGATCGTGATCAATCCCTTACGCATCGCCGGGCTCGAGGATCACCGCCGTGCCGTAGGCGACGATCTCGCTCATCGTCTGTCCGATCTCGGACGAATCGAAACGCATCATCACGACGCCGTTGGCGCCCATCGCCGTCGCATTCTTGACGAGGCGGTCGACGGCCTGCCGGCGCGTCTGCTCGAGGAGCTGCGTGTATTCGTGGATCTCGCCTCCCACCAGCGAGCGCAGACCGGCGATGATGTTGCCGCCGAGCCCCCGCGAGCGCACGACGACGCCGAACACCTGACCCAGAGTCTGCTTGACGCGATAGCCGGCAACCCGTTCGGACGTAGCGACGATCATGGCTGGCCCTTTTTTGCGAATCCCGGGGCCATCTTGCCATGAAGTTGGGCCATTCCGAGGCCGCGTTGACACGGGCGCGCCGCCCCCCTAATCATCCCCGCCCCAAGTGCCCAGATGGCGGAATTGGTAGACGCACTAGTTTCAGGTACTAGCGCTTCACGGCGTGGAGGTTCGAGTCCTCTTCTGGGCACCATTTGGCTGATCGGCGTGGTTCGCTGAAGATCAGATTTCCAAAAAATCCAAGAAAAGACTGGCATTTTAATACCGGTAGAGATCGGTGAAGACCGGCTCAGACCGGTCGGTCTCTGGGTATTTTCTGGGTATTTTGGGTTCATAAACGGGGCTCTGGGTACAGCCTGTACCCAGAACGGCAAAAATCCCTTCCGGCAAATTCGCCCTCCTTGAACCCAGAATGTCTGGGTATGACTAAGGCGGCGAGCCGTCTGGGTACGACCCAACATCCCGCCGGCAAAGCCGACCAAGCCTTCGTATAGAGGAGCTATACGATGTCACTGACTGATGCGCGGTGTAGGTCCGAAAAACCTGGCGTGACTCGAAAGAAATTGTCCGATGGCCAGGGCCTCCAATTATGGGTGCAGCCCAACGGCAAGAAACTCTGGCAACTGGTCTATCAGTTCCAAGGTAGCCAAAAGCAGATAGCACTGGGGCCGTATCCCGAGGTGCCGCTTTCTGAGGCCCGAACTCTTCGCGAGCAGGCCCGAAAATCTCTCCGTGACGGGGTTGATCCGGCTAAGCAGCGGCCCGCGAAGACCCCGCTGCCAGTGCCCGAAATCGGGACGGGCGAGACCTTTCGGGAGGTAGCCGCCGAGTATCTTGAAAAACGTCGCCGGGAAAATTTGGCGGGCGTCACCATGACCAAAAAGGAATGGCTGATCGATTTGGCACTTCCCGACCTGGGCGACAAACGATGCAAGGAAATCCGCCCTGTCGATGTGCTGCGGGTGTTACAGGAATTGGAAGCTAGAGATTGTTTTGAGACTGCACGCCGCCTCCGCGGCACCATCGGTGCTGTTTTCAGATATGCAGTCATAACGGACAGGGCAGATAACGACCCGACACCCGCGCTTCGAGGTGCGATTGCAACTCCCAAGGTCATCTCAAGGGCCGCGATCACCTCAGCGAAGAAATTTGCCGAACTGCTCAGAGCAATTTACTCGTTCGATGGGCAGCCAACGACCACTGCGGCTTTGAAGCTAATGGCTTTGCTGTTTCCGAGGCCAGGAGAGCTTCGGCTGGCATCCTGGTCTGAGTTCGACCTTAAAAAGGCGGTCTGGATCATACCCGCTGAGCGAACAAAGATGCGCCGTGAGCATCATGTGCCGTTACCAAAGCAAGCTGTCGCCGTACTCATCGATTTAAAGAAAGTGACGGGCCATAGGCCAATTTTATTTCCGGGCCTTATATCGAGGGAAAAGCCAATATCAGAGAATACATTGAATGTTGCGCTTCGAAGGATGGGATTCGGCCAAGATGAAATGACATCGCATGGGTTCCGAGCGAGTGCTTCGACTTTACTGAATGAAAGTGGGAAATGGAG
>DATKON010000020.1:0-2686 GCA_035524575.1 Rhizomicrobium sp. | reverse complement strand
TCCAGCCGTCGATCATCAAGGACATCGGCCGTGCGCTCACCCATCTGCGCCAGAAGGGCGGCATGGCGATCCTGGTCGTCGAGCAATATTTCGAGTGGGCGCGCGACATCGCCGACGATTATGCGGTGATGGACCGTGGCGCGATTGTGCTCGCAGGAACGCGGGCCGAAATGAACGAGGCGGAGGTCAAGGGAAGGATGACATTGTGAGGCGGCCGGCAACGATAACACCGCCGTACGCCGAAAGCGGTCGCGTTCGCGACTGACGTCAAGATGACCCACCGAGCGCGCGAGCGATTGGCAGGCGCCGGCAGTCCATAAGCGGATAGGCGCGAGAGCCCCTCGGCACTACGTTCACCCTCAGCAGTTCATGCCGCCTACCCAGTGCGCGGGAAAGTGAGCCGCGATGCGAGACGAAGTGGATAACGCCTTCACAATGCTGGCGCAACTGATGCGGAGCAGCGGCGGTGTCAGCGCGGATGAAAAATTCGCTGCGAGAGTCGAGATCGGATGGATCGGGAAAGGCAAAACTCATCGTGCTATGACTTTGGAGTGCCCGCGACGAGATCCCAAATACATTGCAGACGATATGGATTTCAGCTATCGTCGTCATGCAAATTGGGAACCCACTGTGGGGAGCAATGCAGCTCACGCCAAGGGAGTTCGACAAGCTTGTCATCTACATGATGGCCGAGGTGGCGTTGAAGCGGAAGGCCAAGGGACTGAAGCTCAACTATCCAGAAGCCGTCGCGATCATTTCGGCGACGGCGCTTGAAGGCGCGCGCGCTGGCAAGACGATCGAGGAAGCGGCGAAGGATGCTCGTAGGGTTCTCACCAAGGAAGACGTGATGGAGGGCGTCGCCGACCTCATTCCAATGGTGCAGGTCGAAGCGGTTTTCACCGATGGCAGTCGCTTGGTGACTGTGCACACGCCGATACAGTAAACCTTGTTGGGGGAGAGGGACTGTGGCTGGAATAAAAGCGGGTCCTCAGGTTTCTGAGGACGCCGATCCCGCAAAGTCCAAAGTAGCGCTCGGCGGATACGTTTGTCGTCCCGAGCCCATCGAGTTTCACCGGCATTTGAAAGTGACTACCCTCAAGGTGCGCAACACCGGCGACCGTCCGGTGCAGGTCGGCTCACATTTCCACTTTTTCGAGGTCAATCGCGCGCTGGAGTTCGACCGGTCGGCTGCATTCGGGCAGCATCTCAACATTCCGGCGGCGACCGCGCTGCGTTTCGAGCCGGGAGACGAGCGCGAGGTCAACTTAGTTCCCTACCAGGGCAAGCGCAGCGTCTTCGGATTCAACAATCTGGTCGACGGCGCCACCGGAGGCGAATTCGCGGCGTCCCAAAAGGCAAACGCTGTGAGACTCGCAGCGCAGCGGGGATTCCGGTCGTCGCCCGAGCAAGAGTGACACAAGTGCAGCGACCTCACGCGATAACGATTTCCCAAAAGGGAGCGTGTGATGGCGGAAATCTCGCGCAATGAATACGTTGGCTTATACGGGCCGGCCAAGGGCGATCGCATAAGGCTCGGCGACACCGGATTGTTCATCGAGATCGAGCGCGATCTTCGCGGCCCAGCGGGCGACGAGGTTGTGTTCGGCGGAGGCAAGAGCCTCCGCGAAGGCATGGGCATGGACAACCAGATTACGAGATCCGGCGGAGCGCCCGATCTCGTGATCACCAACGTAACTGTCCTCGATGCGGTTTCGGGCGTCGTAAAGGCCGACCTCGGCATCAAGGACGGCCGCATCCGCGCGATCGGAAAGGCCGGCAATCCAAATGTTATGGACAACATCACGCCCGGCCTCGAGTGCGGACTAGCCACCGACGCGATTTCTGGCGCGCACCTCATTCTTACTGCCGGCGGCATCGACACACACATCCATTTCATTTCGCCGCAGCAGGCGAGCGCGGCGCTTTCCAACGGCACGACGACGCTAATTGGCGGAGGCACCGGCCCATCTGACGGCTCGAATGCGACGACGGTGACGCCCGGACCGGGCAACATAGCGAATATGTTGCGCGCGTTCGAAGGCTGGCCGATCAATGTCGGCGTTCTCGCCAAGGGTCACGGGCACGGCAAGGCCGCGCTCGTTGAGCAAATCGAGGCCGGGGCAGTCGGCTTCAAGTGCCACGAGGACTGGGGCGCCACTCCCGCCGCGCTGCGTGCGGCGCTCAGCGTCGCCGAGGAAATGGACGTACAGGTGTGCATCCACACCGACACGCTAAATGAGTCAGGTTTCGTTGAAGATTCGATCGCGGCTTTCGAAGGCCGCACGATCCACTCCTTCCATACCGAAGGCGCCGGCGGTGGGCACGCACCAGACATTATTAAGCTTGCGGCCATGCCCAATGTGCTGCCGTCTTCGACGAACCCGACCCTTCCCTACGGAGTCAATTCGCAGGCCGAACTCTACGACATGATCATGGTGTGCCACCATCTCAGCCCTGACATTCCCTCGGATGTGGCGTTCGCGGAAAGCCGCATACGCGCGGAGACAATCGCGGCGGAGAATGTGCTGCACGATCTCGGCGTCATTTCGATGTTCTCAAGCGATTCACAAGCGATGGGACGCATCGGCGAGTGCTGGCTACGCACGATACAGACTGCTGACGCGATGAAGTCCGGCCGTGGAAAGCTTAAGGAGGATGCCGCCGGAAACGACAATTTTCGCGTGTT
>DATKON010000019.1:0-2480 GCA_035524575.1 Rhizomicrobium sp. | reverse complement strand
TACAACGTCGAAACCGAAGGGCCGAAGATGCAGGCGCTCTTCGATCTCGTCGCCGAGCTGAAGCGGCAGGGCGCGCCGATCGACGGCGTCGGGCTGCAATCGCATTTCGTCGCGGGCGCGGTCCCTGGCGATTTGCCGGCCGTCCTGCAGAAATTTGCCTCCCTCGGCATCGACGTCGCCGTCACCGAGCTCGACCTGCGCGTCCATGCGCCGGCGGACGAGACGTCGCTCGCGGGGCAGGCCGACGACTATGCGGCGGTCGTGCGCGCTTGCCGCTCGACGGCGCGCTGTGTCGGCGTCACGACCTGGGGGATTACGGACGCCCATTCCTGGGTTCCCTCGTTCTTTTCCGGCTATGGCGCGGCGCTGCCTTTCGACGCGAACTACCGGCCCAAACCCGGCGTTTCGGCGATGATAGAAGCCTTCACGAAGCCGACGCCATAAGGGGGCTCAGGGACGCTCAACCTTTGACCGCGCCCGCGGTGAGCCCGGAGACGATGTACTTTTGCGCCATGAGAAACATGAGGATCGCCGGCAGGATTGTGAGCGTGATGAAGGCGAGCACCAATTGCCACGCGGTCGAATATTCGCCCTGATAAGCCATCATGCCGAGCGTCCACGGGTATTTTGATTCACTGTTGATGACGACAAGCGGCAGAAGATAGCCGTTCCAGCTGGCGACGAACGAGATCACGGCGACGGTGGACAGGATCGGCCCCACGAGCGGCAGCGTGACAAAGAAGAAGAAGCGGAAATATCCGCACCCGTCCATGAATGCGGCGTCCAGGAGCTCGCTCGGCAGCTGCTTGAATGCGTTGCGCATCAAAAGAACGCCCATCGCCAGCGAGAATGCGACCTGCGGGAGGATCACGCCCCAATAGGAATTGAGGAGTCCGAAATCGCGGATCCTTATGAACAGCGGCAGGATCGCCGTCGCAAGGGGAAACAGGAGCCCGAGCTGGAGGTAGCTCATGAGAAAACGATCGCCGAAGAAATGCAGATGCGCGAAGGAGAAAGCCGCCATCGAGGAGACCGCGAGCGTCAGCGCCACCGTCAGCACGGCAATGATCATCGAATTGCCGAGCACCTGCCAGTAGCGATAGCCGGTGAGGATGTCCCAATAGTTGCGCCACACCCAGACCTGCGGCAGGCCAAACGGATTCGACTGCAGTTCGCCCAGCTCCTTGAAGCCGTTGAGCGCGGTGAATAGGATCGGAACGAGCACGATCCCCGCGAGAACGACGAGGGTTGCGAACAGCGCAATGGCGCCGAAGCCACGTGGGGCGCGGCCCGCCGGTTCATGGGTCGCCGCGACGGGCGGGGAGAACGCAGTCGACATGGTCTCGGTCATCGCAGGCCTCAGTCTTCCCGCATGAAGACCCGCCTGTAGCCGAAGGCGAAGGTCACGCAGATGAGGAACAGCACCACGCCGACCGCAGAGCCAAAACCGGCGCGCATCCGCGTGACGCCGAAATAGTAGAGGAAGGAGACCATCGTGTTGGTGGTCTCGAACGGACCGCCGCCGGTCAGCGGCACGATGATGTCGAAGAGCTGCAGCGCGCCGATAACGGAAAAGAAGATCGACAGCCGGATCATCGGCCCGAGCTGGGGCAGGGTGATGTGCCAAAATCGCTGGAAGGGACTCGCGCCGTCCATCTCGGCCGCCTCCAGCAGTGATTTGTCTATGCCCTGCAAGCCGGCCACATAAAGCATCATGTGGAAGCCGAAGTATTTCCACAAAACGACGATCAGCACGGCGCTGAACGCCCAGTCCTTGCTCGCCAGAAGATAGAATGGCTGCAGGCCGAGGCCGTGCGTGATCGCGCCGACCAGCCCGTAGTCGCCGTCAAACATGAAATGCCAGATGAGGCCCGCCGCCACGTCGGCGAGGACGTAAGGAAGAAAGAAGATCATTCGGAACCACGCCGCGCCGGGGACACGGCCTGCGACCATCAACGCGATTCCGAGCGCGAGCGGCAGCTGGACGAAGAGCGAGACGGCGATGATGAGAGCGTTGTTGACCAGCGAGCGCATAAACATCGCGTTGCCGATCAGGTAGCTGTAGTTTTTCAGTCCGATGAATTTCTCCGGCCTGCCGTAGCCGTTCCAGTTGTAAAAGCCGTACCAGGCGGCCTCGGCCATCGGCAGCGCGACGAACACGGTGAAGAGCAGGAGCGCGGGCGGGAGAAAGACGACAAGCGTCGTCCAGCTGTTCGCGGACATTCGCCGAGCCGGCTCGACATAGCGCGTTGGCGCCGTCAGCGTCGTCGTCGTCAAGGCGTCAACCTCCCGATGGCCGTCTTTATGAGAGAGTCCCGCCGCGGCTGACGGCGGGACTCGGCGACCCGATCTTTCGGGGCGGGGCTACTGTTGTTCGAATGCGTCCTGGATCGCCGCCGCTCCGGCCTGAGGCGTCATTTCGCCGGCGGCCACGTTGATCGAAACGTCGTTGATCACCCGCCCGACCGAGGGACCAAGGT
>DATKON010000018.1:0-17931 GCA_035524575.1 Rhizomicrobium sp. | reverse complement strand
CGAAATTCAGCGAACCGTCGCTTTGCCAGACGATGACGTTCTTGCCCTGGATGGTCGCTTCGACGGCCATTGCGCGTCCTCCCTCTCAGTCACTGCCACGCGCCATGACCGGAGGAGTTCTACGCCCACGAACTGGACGGTGCGTTGGAGCAGACATGTAACGCGGTTGCGCCAGGGTCGTTGCGGCAGCGACCTTCGCCGGTCGCAAAAATCGCGACAACGGATGACAGACTATTCGCAGCCGCAGCATTCGGCGACGCGCAAGTTCGGCGAACGCCGGTCGTGCCTTCAGAAGCCTCCGGTCTTTTCTCGCTTATGTTTCGGTCAATTGATCCGGACGGCTAGCGCGCGCCAACTTCTGAAAGCACCGCATCCGGCGTCAGGATCTGCGGCAGCACATCGGGGTCCGACGCGCCGGGCTTGAAATAGAGATAAAGCGGCACGCCCGGACGATCATAGGCAGAGAGGAGCGCCGTGATATCCGCATCGCGCTTCGTCCAGTCGGCGACCAGATAGGCCGTATGGGTCCGCGCGAAGGCTTCGGCGACATCGCTGCGCGACAGCGCGACCTTCTCGTTGACGAGGCAGGTGATGCACCACGCCGCCGTCGCATCGACGAAAACCGGGCGGTTTTCGCTGCGCAGCTCGGCGAGCCGCGCAGGCGTATAGGCTTCCGCGTGCAGCAAGCCGCCGCTCGGAACGGTCGCCGCCGCGGACGTGCCCTCGCCCTCGGCCAGCACTACGCCGGTGATCGCGAGAACAAGCCCGGCAAATCCGACGATTGCGCCGACGCCGCGCCAGCGCGCGCTCGCATTGCGGCTGGCGCTCCACGCCCAGGCACCGAACGCAAAGGCGACCATTGCCGCGAGCACCGCCGCAAGGCCCACCGTGCCCGCCTGCTGCGCCAGCACCCAGACGAGCCACGCCGCCGCGCCATACATCGGAAAGGCAAGCAATTGTTTGAGCGCGAGCATCCACGCGCCGGGCTTCGGGATCAGCCGCAACAGCGCGGGTGACAGTCCGATGGCGAGGAAGGGTGCGGCGAAACCCAGTCCCAGAAAGAAGAACACGCCCAGAGCGACGGCGGAGCCCTGCGTCAAGGCATAACCGATCGCCGTGGCCATGAAAGGCGCCGTGCAGGGGGCTGCGACCGCGACCGCGAGAATTCCCGTGAAGAAGGCGCCGACCGCACCCCCGCGCTGAGTCAGCGCGTTCCCTGCGGTGATCCCCGGCAGCTCGAACAGACCCGAAAGATTGAGACCGACCGCGAACATCAACAGCGCGAAGCCCGCCACGACGCGCGGCTCCTGCAGCTGAAATCCCCAGCCGACCGCTTCGCCGCCCGCGCGCAGGATCAAGACTGCAGCACCCAGTGCCATGAAGCTCAGGATCGCGCCGGCGCTGTAGGCAAAACCTTCGCGCTCTGCCTCGCCGTGTCCCGCCCGCGCAACCGCCAGCGCTTTCATCGCGAGGATCGGCAGCACACACGGCATCAGGTTGAGGATCAGGCCGCCGGCGAATGCGAAGACAAACGCCAGCACGATGCCCATATTCGCGCCGCCGCCGAATTGTGCCAGCGGCACGGCTCCGGGCGTGGCATCGACGGATAGCGCCTGCACGGAGCCGTCGGCCGAGGTGAGCACAAGAACGCCGGCGAGTGCGCGCGGTGTTTTACCGTCAGGTGTGAGCCGCAGAACCACGCCGCCATCGGCCGGCGCAAAGTCCTGCGCGGCGGCGCCCTTGATGACGCCCTGCTCGAACGGAAAGAACACCGCATCCTTCGGTGCGATCTTCGGCGCGGCGAGAAACAGATCGAGCGCATCGCCCTTTTTCGCGAAATGCGCGGGCCAGGGCGACGCCACCGGAATGAGCGCACGCGCGGCCCGGAAATCGTCCTCCACGGTCGCGTATGGCGGCGCCGGATTCTGCACCACGCCGAGATCGATGCTGACCCACTGATCTTCCGGCACGCACAGCGTCGCGCTGCAGACGAGCCAGTTCGCATGGCCTTTCAGCGTGACGAGATCGCCGGGCTTTGCATCCTTCGGCGCGGTAGCGCGCATCAAGAGCCACGGCTTGCCGTCATAGCCGTATTGCATCAGCGGCCCGGCCGGCAGGCGTTTCGGATAGGGCCACTCGACGGCGCCGATCTTCCAGCCTTGCGGTGTTGTCCAGTCGATCGTCGTCGGCGCGCCGGCTTCGCCGGAATTCCGCCAATAGGTGTGCCAGCCAGGGCGGATGTCCTGCTCGAGCGCGATGGTCACCGTGCCGCCGGGTGCGATCTCGCTTTGCTCGGCCACGAGCCGCGCGTGCACTTTCGGCGCGGAGTCGACCTCGGCGGCCGCCGCTCCGGCAAGCGACAGCGACGCAATGCATGCGAGAACGAGACTGCGGACCGACACCATGGAGGCCCATATAGAGACATGCGCCCGGCCCGGCCAGAGCGGCACTTGGCGCGGGGCTGCGAATTCCGGCTACAAACAGCGTACAGCTTAAGAATCACCCGAACGTGAAGGCAATCATGAGGATTACCGGCGGGACTTTAGGCGGGAGGCGGCTGGTGGCCCCTCTGGACGACCGCGTCCGGCCGACCTCCGACAAGGTGCGGCAGGCGATCTTCAACATCCTGCGCCATCAGAACTGGGATTTCACGCTCGAGGGTGCCCGCGCGATCGATCTTTTCGCCGGCACCGGCGCGCTCGGCATCGAAGCGATCTCTCAGGGTGCATCCTTCTGCCTGTTCGTGGAAGACGCCGCGGAAAGCCGTGCGCTGATCCAGCGCAATGTCGAAGCCCTCGGCTTGACCGGCGTCACCAAGATCTTCCGCCGCGATGCGACCAAGCTCGGCATCATAGCGCCGGCCTCCGGCGGCCCGTTCGATCTCGTCTTCCTCGACCCGCCCTATCGCAAGGACCTGATCGCGCCTGCGCTCGCATCCCTGCGCGCCGGCGGGTGGCTGGCGAAGAACGCGTTGATCGTAGCGGAATGCGCGGAGGACGAAGCGGTCGCGGCGGAGAATTTCGAAACGCTCGACGCGCGCAGCTATGGCGAAACGCGCGTGATCTTCCTGCGAAGCAAGTGAAGCCCGCTGTCGCCCAGAGCAGCGGTGCAAGGGTGGGAGAGCCTCTGAAGCAGCGGGCCCTGCCGGCCTGAAAGGCGAGCGGGCCGCATCCTTCGGAGGAACATTTCAATCCTTGGGAGCGTTAGCTGCGTGCATGGCGGTGGGTGCCCCTGATGGTCTCGCTGTGAAGAGGTCGCGACGAAGCTTTCTTGCATTGGCGGCCGCAGTCGGCGGCACGCTGGCAGCAACGGATTCCGGGATCTCGCGGCGGTTTGCCAAAGGCATGGCGCCTTCGAGGCCAGCCGCCCTCGCCAACTATGCGACCTGGCGACGATATCGGAACTGGGACTTCGGCAGCAATACAGGCAACGACATCCGCAACCTCTCCGATTTCACCAACGCCGGCTGGGGAGCGTCCAATAGCAAGTACAACAGACCGTCGGAGATTCAGACATTTTACACTGGCTCTGTGCTTCCGGCCGATTGTCCTAACTTCGTCGTGCACCCCGATCATGTGGACATTGTGGCAATCTGGAATGGCCGGGAGATCGCCCCCGGTTCGAATGGCAACGTCACGTCGATACAGACCATGTTTCCCGTCGATCTTCATTGCGGCGGCTTGACGAGTATCGCCTACATCGAAGGTACGTTCAGATGTCCGAATGTGTCGGGCGCCTGGCCGGCATGGTGGACCATCGGGCATCGCATCGGGCAAGCCTACGATGAGACGACCTGGGGCCCGGAAATCGATATCATGGAGATATTCGGCTCACGACAGATTTCGAATTTTGCCTGCACGCTTCACGCCGCCGATAACGCCAACAATCGGTGCTTCTTGAGCGGCAGCGGTCCGCATGTTCCGGCCGGCATGGTGGACTACACGAATTCGCAAGGGACGGTTTCATATGACGCGTCCGGTGCCGCCAATTGGAATCTGGGCAGTTTTAATGTCGACGGCGTAATCAATTCTGCCGACGGCTACCATCGCTATGGATGCCTCATCGAACCGGACCACACCATCTCAATCTGGATAGATGACCTGAAAATCGGCCACTTCGCGGCCACGCAGTATTGCAGTGATGCCGGTGTGCCGGTGGCCTTGCAGTTGGTGATCGATCTCGCCTTAAGCAGCGAAGACGCCGGTCGGATCGACCCCGCCGATTTCGGCGGGCCCAACAACACGCATCCCACCAACAACTTTCGTCTGGGCATCCGAAATATCCAGATCTGGGGTCCGGCTTCATGAAATTCGGGCGCCAGCCGACATTTGTGCAAAGCCGCCAAAGGCGGAAGTGCGATCGCATCACGTAACGAACAGTCCCACCGCCGCAGCCGCCATCACCGCCGTCGCGATCCAGCCGATCGTCTTGAGGATCGGCGGCAGCGTGAAGCGATTCATGATCTTGGGATTGGAGCCGATAACGAGCATGATCGCCATCAGGGGTGCCGCCAGCACGCCGTTGACGACGGCGCTGTAATAGAGCGCCTTCATCGGATCGATGGGCGAGAAGGCGATACCCACGCCGATCAGCGTCGACGCTACGATCACGCCGTAGAATGCGCGCGCCTGCCGCGGCTTTCTGTTCAGGCCCATATTCCAGCGGAACGTCTCGCACACCGCATAGGACGCAGAACCCGCAAGGACCGGGAGCGCCAGCAGACCCGTGCCGATGATGCCGATCGCGAAGACGACGCTTGCGAACTTGCCCGCGATGGGCGCCAGCGCCTGTGCCGCCTGCACGCTCGTGTCGATATTGCGGATGCCGTGTGCATAAAGCGTGGCGGCCGTCGCATAGATGATGCAAAGCGCCACCAGATCGGAGAAGAACATCCCGACCAGCGTGTCGATACGGATGCGCTTGAGCTCCGCGCCGGCCGTCTTCGGCGCGATGCAGAGCGCTTTCTTGTGGCGCCGCTCGAGCTCCTCCACTTCCTGCGACGACTGCCAGAAGAAGAGATAGGGGCTGATGGTGGTGCCGAGGACCGCGACGAGCGCGGTCATGCCGTCCCGTGTCCACGCGACATGCGGCACGAAAGCGCCGGTGAGGCCCGCGCGCCAGTCCGCGTTCGCAAGAAACACCGCCGCGACATAAGCGAAGAGCGAGAGCGTCAGCCATTTGAGGATGGCCGCGTAGCGGGCGTAGCTGAGATAGATCTCGGCCAGGAGCGACGCCGCCGCGATCCCCACCATCCATGCCTGCATGTTGCCGCCGACGAGAAGCTTCGCCGCATCGCCCATCGCGGCAATGTCAGCGCCGAGATTGATCGTGTTCGCGATGAGAAGCGACAGCACGAGGACGTCGAGCATCCAGCGCGGATAGTGCCGCCTGAGATTGGTCGCAATGCCGTGGCCCGTGGTGCAACCGATGCGCGCGCTCACCTCCTGGATAGCCGCCATGAGCGGAAAGGCGAGCGTCATCGTCCAGCCCATCCGGTAGCCGAATTGCGCGCCGACCTGGCTGTAGGTCGCAATGCCGCTGGGGTCGTCGTCGGCGGCGCCCGTGACAAGACCCGGCCCGAGCGCGCGCAGCAGATGACGCCATGTGCTGTGCCGTTCGACCTCTTCCGTGGGCGGTTTAACGGCCTCGGCAGCGTCTGTCATGCAGCTCTCATCTTCTACCGAACAACCGCTCGATGTCAGCCAGTTTCAATTCAACGTAGGTCGGACGGCCATGGTTGCACTGGCCGGAATGCGGCGTCGCCTCCATCTCGCGCAGGAGCGCGTTCATCTCTTCGGCGTTGAGCCGGCGTCCCGAGCGCACACTCATGTGGCAGGCGAGCGTGCCGGCGACCTCCTCGAGGCGCTCCTTGAGCGACAGCGCCGAGCCCGTCTCGGCGATGTCGTCGGCGAGATCGCGCAGGAGACCCTGCACGTCCATATCGCCCAGCATGGCGGGGACTTCGCGCACCATGATCGCGTCCGGACCGAAGGCTTCGACGACAAGGCCGAGCTCGGCGAGCTGGTCGGCACGCGCGGCGATGCGCACGACATCGGCCGGATCGAGCGAGGCGATCTCCGGGATCAGGAGCGGCTGGCGCGCGATGCCGCCGGTTTCGAGGGCCCGCTTCATGCGCTCATAGACAAGACGCTCATGCGCGGCATGCTGATCGACGATGACGATGCCGTCTTCCGTCTGCGCGATGATGTAGGTCTCGTGCAATTGCGCGCGCGCGATGCCGAGCGGCAGCGCTTCGGCCTCCGGCGCGGGAACGGCCTCTTCCATCTTCACCGACACGGCCTGGGCGGCGGAGCCGGCAAAAAGCGGCGCACGATAGTCGGCGGCGGGTTCGGCGAAGCCACGCGGCTGCGGATAAAGCTGCGTCACCGTGGCGGCCTCGGCGCGGAAGGCGGCGAGCGTCGCACCCGCAACGGTGGTCGAGGCGCGATGGCCTGCACCCGAGAGCGCGCTCTTGAGCGAGGAGACGATCAGCCCGCGTACGAGGCCTGCATCGCGAAAGCGCACTTCCGTCTTTGCGGGATGCACATTCACGTCGACGAAGTCCGGATCGCAGTCGAGAAACAGCGCCAGCGCCGGATGACGATCGCGCGCGAGGAAATCGGCATAGGCGCCGCGCACTGCGCCGATCAGCAGTTTGTCGCGCACGGGGCGGCCGTTGACGACCAGGAACTGCATCTGGGCATTGGCGCGATGATAGGTCGGCAGGCCCGCAAAGCCCGAGACGCGCACGCCTTCGCGGACGATATCGACCGGGACGGCATTGTCGCCGAAATCGCGGCCCATGATGCGTGCCAGCCGCTTCAGCCGCCCGCCGAACAGATCGCCTTCGCTTTCGAGCTCGAGGAAGCGGCGTCCGTCCAGCGTCAGCTGGAACCCCACGTCGGGCCGCGCCATGGCGAGCCGCTTGACGATGTCGCCGGTCGCGAGATCTTCCGAGCGTGCGGATTTCAGGAATTTCAGCCGCGCCGGCGTGGCGAAGAACAGCTCGCGCACTTCGACTCGCGTGCCTGACTGACCCTTGGCGCGAAAGCCGACGGGGCGCGGGCCGGACATCGTGCCGCCTTCGACATGGATCTCGTGTGCCTCGCCGTTTGCTGTGCGGCTGGCGATGGACAGACGCGCCACCGCGCCGATTGACGGCAGCGCTTCGCCGCGAAAGCCGAGCGTTTCGATGCGGGTGAGATCGTCTTCGCCGTCGGTGCCCTTCGGCAGCTTCGACGTGGCGTGGCGCTCGACCGCGAGCCGAAGCTCGTCCGGCTCCATGCCGAAGCCGTCGTCCTCGACGAGAATGAGATCGGCGCCGCCATTCGACACGGCGATGTCGATGCGCCGCGCGCCCGCATCGAGGGCATTCTCGACCAGCTCCTTCACCGCGCTCGCCGGCCGCTCCACCACTTCGCCGGCGGCGATGCGGTTGATCGTGCCTTCGGCGAGCCGGCGGATCCTCATGGAGGCGTACTCAGATATTGCCGCGCCAACACCTTGCCCTCTTCGACGGCGGGCTGATCGAACGGATCGACGCCCATCAGGCGTCCCATCGCGATCGTCTCGAGCATGAAATGCATCATCAGCGCGCCCATCGCCCGCGCGTCGATCTTCGGCACATGGATCTGGCGCACGGGCCGCCCGCGCCGGGCCAGCGTCTCCGCCGTCGCGCGCGCTTCCGCCGCCACCAGGTCGCCGAGATGTTTGCCGCTGAGATAGGACAGCTTCAGCGCATCCGCGCGCGCGGCTGGAATGAGCGGCCCCGCGCCGTTCGTATCCGTCGTCACGATCGTGTAGAGCGCGCCGCCCGGTCCATCGAGGAACAATTGCAGCTGGCTGTGCTGGTCGACAGGACCCAGCGCGGCGACGGGTGTCGTCCCCTGCCCTTCCTTGCCGAGGCTCTCCGCCCACAATTGCCGCCACCACGGGCCGAAGGTCTTCAGCGCGTCGGAATAGGACCACAGCACGGTCTCGCGCAGTCCGCGGCCGAACGAATGATGCAGTGCGGCTCCGGACAGCGCCGGCACGTCCGAGGCGTTCTTCGCGGTCAGCATGTTCTGCACGACATCGCCGGCCCCCGCGCGCAACGCGTTGACATCGAGCCCCATCAGGATCGCCGGCAGGATGCCGACCATGGTCAGCACCGCGTAACGTCCGCCGACTCCCAGGGGATGATCGAGCACCGGACAGCCGATGCCTTCGGCAAAGGATTTGAGCGCGCTGGGCTTCGGCTCCGTCACTGCGATGAAATGCTGCGCCAGATATTTCCCGCCGCCGGCGGCATCGATCGCGCCCGCCGCCGCCAGCGCCTGCGACAGCGTCTCCGCGGTGCCGCCCGATTTCGAGATGGCGATGAATCGCGTGGAGCGCAGATCATAGCTCTTGAGCGCCGCCGCGAAGGTGAAGGGATCGGCATTGTCGAAGAAGGTCAGGCGCGGGCGTTGCTCGGCGCCGAACGGAATGAGCTCCTTCAGCGCCTGCCCTCCGAGGCTCGAACCGCCGATGCCGAGCACGGCCACGTCCGTCGTGTTGCCGCGCCAGGCTTCCGCCGTCTTGCGCGCGGCCTCGATGTCGTCGCGCCGTTCCGGCACACGCAGGAGCTCGAGCGATTTCGCGGCGTACGACTCGCGCAGCCAGGTGAGCGCGGCTTCCGATTCGGCCAGCGCATTCTCGAAATCGGCCGCAGTCACGGCGCCCGAGGCCAGCGCGAGAGACACGGTGAAGGGCAGCGGATTCGTCATGGGTCCACCTTAGCAGATTGCAGCATAAGACAGGGAACGCGCGAAACTCAGTGGCGGGCTTTGGCGGGGGTGGGCGATTTCGAGGCGCGCTCTGGGCCCGGGGTGCCGCCGATGACGATGGTCATGTTGCGCGGATTGTAGATGCGGGCAGCGGCCCGCTTCACGTCCGCAACGGTCACCGCGTCGATGAGGGCATTGCGCTTGCGGATATAGTCGACCGGCAGGCCCACCTGCTGAAAGCCGTTCAGCTCGCCGACGATGCCGACATTGGAGCTGAACGACATCGGGAATGACCCGGTGAGATAGGTCTTGGCGTCCTCGAGCTCCTTGTCGGTCGGCCCGTTGTCGGCAAAGGTCTGGAGTGTGTTGCGCACGACGCCGATCGCATTCTGCACGCTGCCCTGCTTGGTCGCGAATTCCCCTGCCATGATGCCGGCGCGGCGGAACGATTCGAGCGAAGTCGAGATGTCGTAGGTGAGGCCGCGCTTGACGCGCACTTCGTCGGTGAGGCGCGAGGCGAAGCCGCCGCCGCCGATGATGTAGTTGGCGACGAAAGCCGGAATGAAATCCCTGTCGCTTCGCATGAGCCCCGGCAGCCCGAACACGACGGTCGGCTGCGGCACCGGCAGCGGGATCACCTGCTCTCCCGGCGTTCCAACGCGGCCGGGCCACGGGGTCGGCGCCGGCGCTCTGGCGGGCAGTTTCCCGAAGGCACTGTTGATCAGCTGCGTGAGCGTCGCGGCATCGACATCGCCGGACACGGCGATGCGCAGATCGCCTTTGACCCAATGCTCCGCGGCGAAATTTCGAAGATCGTTCTGATTGATTGCATTGATCGACGCGGCATCGCCGTTGACGGGATGGCCGTAGGGATGGTCGTGGAAGAAGGCGCGGTAAAAGCCTTTCGCGGCGACCGTCGGCGGATCGGTGTCTTCCTGCTCGAGCGATGACAGGATCTGCGCGCGCACGCGCTGGATCGCATCCTGGTCGAAGCGCGGATGGGCGAGCGCAAGGCCGAGAAGGTGGAAGGCGTCCTTCGCGTTGTCCGTCAGCGTCACCAGCGTGATGGTCAGATAGTCGCGGCCCGGACTGATCGAGAGACGGATGGCGCGGTTGCTCAACGCCGTCTGGAACGCCGTCGCGTTCAGATTGCCCGCGCCTTCGTCTAGGAGGCTGGCAGCGAATGCGGCAAGACCGAACTTGCCTTGCGGATCGAATGCGGAGCCCGCCGGCAGCGAGGCGCTCATGGCGATCATCGGCAGCGTGTGATCGGAAACGTACCAGACTTCTTCGCCTTTCGGCATCTTGAGAGTCTTGACGTCGGCGGCCTCAGCCGCGCCTGCGAAGAGCGCCGCACAGACAACTGCCAGAAGAACGCGACCGATCATCACTGTCCTCCCGCAGGCACGAGATAACCCGTCACTGCCTCGCGCTTGATCAGATCCTGCGTCGCCACCTTCTGCACCGCCTCGCCCGACACCGCGCGGATGCGGTCCGGCCATTCCGTCACGTCGTCGGTCGTCAGGCCGATCGCCAGCGCCTGGCCGTAGGCCGAAGCCATCGAATACTGGCTGTCGCGGCGGTAGATCGAATCCGCCACGAGCTGCGTCTTGGCGCGCTCGAGATCGGCCGTCTTCGGATGGCCCTGGGTGAAGGTCTGCATGATCTGGTCGACATTCCTCTCGAGGACGTCGAGACGCACGCCCGGACGCGGCACCGCATAGACATCGAATTCGCCGGCATCGCGTGCGTAGCCGCTGTAGCTGGCGCCGGCATCGGAAGCGAGCTTCCGCCTGACGACGAGTTCGCGATAAAGCGCCGAAGTCGCGTCGCCGCCCATCAGCTGCGCCAGCGTCTCGAGCGCCTCGCCTTCGCCGGGCTTTGCTTCGGTGTAGCTCGCCACGCGATAGATGCGCAGCATCAGCGGTACCTTCACGTCTTGACGCGCGATGGTCATGCGCGTTTCCCCGAGCCGCGGCGGCTGCGCGAATTCGGCCCGCAGCGCGGTTGGCCGGGCCGCGACCTTGCCGTACTCGGCTTCGGCCGCCGTGCGCACGTCCTGCGGCGTCACATCGCCTGCGACGACGAGGATGCAGTTATTCGGCGCGTAGTGATGCTGATAGAAATCCTGCGCCTCGACTCGGCCGATGTGATGGATTTCCTCCGACCAGCCGATCACCGGCCGTCCGTAAGGGTGCGACAGATGAAGCGCGGCTTCCATCTGCTCGCGAAGCAGCGCCTGCGGATCGTTGTCGATGCGCATGCGGCGCTCTTCCAGCACGACATCGCGCTCGGTGTGCACATTGGCGTCGGAGAGATCGAGATTCGCCATGCGGTCGGCGTCGAGCGACATGACGAGCCTGAGGCGGTCCTTGGCGATCTGCTCGTAGAAGGCCGTGTAATCGTGCGTGGTGAAGGCGTTGTCCTGGCCGCCGTTGCGGGCGACGGTCTGTGCGAAGCCATCCCCGGGCACGCTGGGCGTGCCGCGGAACATCATGTGCTCGAAGAAATGGGCCATGCCGCCGAGCCCTGGCGGATCGTCCACCGCGCCGACGCGATACCAGAGCATCTGCGTGACGACGGGCGCGCGGTGGTCGGGTACCACGACCACCTGCATCCCGTTTTGCAGCGCGAATTGGAAAATCTTGGCGTCCTGGGCGTGTGCAGCAAAAGGCGCCGCGCTCGCGATCAGCGTCGCGGCGACAATGCACGCCCTATAAAATGCCATCGAACCATCCGCCGCTGAACCAACCGTCGTCGGCATGGGCCTTCTGGTCGCCGCCTTTGTTGCCGTTCTTGTCGATGCTGGCACCTTCTTGCGGATCCTTCTTCGGCGCTGTTTGCCCTTCGATCGGCGTCTGTTCCGATTTTTCGGCGACCAGCTTGTCGTGCTCGCTGTCGGCGTTCAGCGGATGGCCGGCGTTCGGATCTGGCGGCGACCGGAACAGCAGCGTGTCGGTGAAGCTGTTGCTCGCCGTGGACATCGCCTTGGTATCGGCCGCGATCTGCGCGCGCACGCTGTGATCGGCGTCGGCGGCGCCGGTGTTCGCGAGCAGCATCTTCTCGGCCGGGCTGTAGGTGTTGGGAAGACCCTGCGCGATCGCCGCGGGATCGTCGCCGGTCAGCGCGGCTTCCGCCGAATCCGTCGGCGAGGACTGGTTGGTCGGCGGCGCACCCGGCTTCGGCGGGCGCAGGTTGAAGTCCGGCGGGATGACGAGCGGCGCCTTGGTCACGACCGCGAATTCGTCCGGCGGCGTTTTGGTCACACCCGCTGCCTCACGGATGTCCTGGCAACCGACGACAGCCACCGCAGCGCCCCCCAGGAGCGCAAGGCGAACGGCAAGGGCCACGTACTTACTCGTCATCGCATTCTCCCGCTTTTTCCATTCGAGCCGGCGGCCTCCGGTTCGGGCCGCAACAGGGCATCATACAAGAGCGCCACCACGCCGATGGTAATCGCGCAGTCCGCCACGTTGAACACATACCAATCGTAACCCCGGACGTAAAAGTGAAAAAAGTCAGCGACCTTTTGGTAAATCAGCCGATCGATGAGATTCCCGAGCGCGCCGCCGATCACAAGGCCAAGTCCTACAGCGAGTACCTTGCGCCGCGCCCCCCACAACCACCAGGACAGAGCTGCCACAGCGCCTAGCGAAAAGACGGCCAGAAGCGCTGTCCCTAGCGGTCCATGGGCCGGAAACAGGCCGTAGGAGACGCCCGGGTTCCACACCATGACCAGATTGAAGAACGGCAGGACGGGGATCGCCGCGCCGCTGGGCATTTCGATGAAGTGAAAGACATAAAGCAAAAGCAGTTTGGAGCCCTGATCGAGGGCTAGCGCAATGGCCGCGCTCGCCAGGCCCCAGTCTCTCGGCGTCATTTCCCCTCCAAAGCGTCGATTGCAGCGCTGCAGCGCCGGCAGAGGTCATCATGGCGGGGCACGGTTCCGACTTCCGGCAGCACCATCCAGCAGCGGGCACATTTGGCGCCTGGAGCGGGCAAAAAGAGGGCGGCCGCGCCCGGGACGTCCGCAAGCCGGAAGACGTCCGCAGGCGCCTCCCCGGTGCGGACCTCCGCGCCCGAGGTGATGGCGATCTCGGCCAGATCGACCGCGTCGAACAGTTTGGCGTCCTTCGCATCGCCGACATAGAGGACCGGCGCCGCCTCGAGGCTGGCGCCGATGACCTTGTCCCGCCGGGCGATCTCGAGCGCGCCGGTGACGACGCGGCGGAGCGCGCGGATGCGGGTCCACTTCTCGATCAGCAAGGGATCGTCCCAGCCCACGGGCGTGTCGAAGAAGGTTTTCAGATGCACGCTGTCCTTCTCGCTCGGGAAACGGAGGAGCCAAGCCTCTTCCATCGTGAAGCAGAGAATCGGCGCGAACCATGTCACGACACGGCGGAAGATTTCGTCGATCACTGTCCGCGTGGCGCGACGGCGCGATGTCGACTTCGCATCGCAATAGAGAGAGTCCTTGCGGATGTCGAAATAGAACGCCGACAGATCGTTGGTGCAGAAATTGAACAGCGCTGCGAACACGCGATTGAAATCATATTCGTTGTAGCCGGCACGCACCATTCCGTCGAGCTCCGCGAGCCTTGCCAGTATGTAGCGCTCGAGCTCCGGCATCTCCTTCGGTGCGATGCGCTCGCCGTCCTCGAAGCCGTCGAGATTGGCGAGCATGAAACGGATCGTGTTGCGCAGGCGCCGATAGGCATCGACGTTCGACTTGATGATGTCCTGACCGATGCGCAGGTCCTCGGTGAAATCCGAGCTCGCCGCCCACAGGCGCAGGATGTCGGCGCCGTTCTTGTCGGCGATGGTCTGCGGCAGAAGCGTGTTGCCGAGCGACTTCGACATCTTCCGGCCCTGCTCATCTAGCACGAAGCCGTGCGTCAGAACCTGATCGTATGGCGCGCGACCGCGCGTACCGCAGCCTTCCAGCAGCGAGGACTGGAACCAGCCGCGATGCTGGTCTGAGCCTTCGAGATAGAGGTCGGCATGATCGGCCTTGGGCCAGGAGGGTTCGATCGGCTCCTCGACGGTGAAGACATGCGTCGAACCGGAATCGAACCAGACATCGAGGATATCCTTGACCTGTTCGTAGTCGTTGGGATTGCGCTCGTTGCCGAGGAAGCGCGCCGGCGGCGAGTTGAACCAGGCGTCGGCGCCTTCTTTCTCGAACGCCTCGCGGATGCGCGCGTTGACGGCCGGATCGTCGAGCACTTCTTCAGACTGTTTGTGCACGAAGATCGCGATCGGCACGCCCCAGGCGCGCTGGCGCGACATCACCCAGTCGGGACGGGTTTCGACCATCGAGCCGATACGGTTGCGGCCCTGCTCGGGGAAGAAGCGCGTGGCACCAATGGCCGCCATCGCACGCTGCCTGAGCGTGTCGCCGCCCAGCTGCGGGATCGGCTTGTCCATCGCAATGAACCATTGCGGCGTGGCGCGGAAGATGACCGGTGCCTTCGAACGCCAGCTGTGCGGATATTGGTGGCGCAGCGTGCCCTTGGCGAGCAGCCGGTTCGCCGCGATCAGCTCCCTGATCACTGCGCCGTTGGCATCGCCGTCCTTGCCTTCCGGCGTCAGGATGCGCTTGCCCGAAAAAAGCGGGACGGTTGCCGCGTAGGAACCATCTTCCTGCACGATCTTGAAGGCATCGGCATTGGTGACCGTGTAGTTCGGGAAGCGCGAGGTGACGAGCTCGAAGTCTTCTTCGCCGTGGCCGGGTGCGGTATGCACGAAGCCTGTACCGGCGTCGGCGGTGACGTGATCGCCCGGCAGCAGCGGCACGTCGAAATCATAGCCCTGGCCGCGGAACGGATGCGCACAGACCAGTCCTGCGGGATCGACGTCGCCGAGGCGACGCATCACCATCTTTGCATGCTGGGCGACCTGCTGCGCGAGCTCATCGCCCAATATGAACCGGCCTGCCGTGTGCGGAATCGCCCCGTCGCGCTCTTCGACCACCTCATAGAGGCCATAGGACATCATCGGCGAATAGGCGATCGCGCGGTTGCCCGGAATCGTCCAGGGAGTTGTCGTCCAGATGACGACGCTCGCATCGCGGAGCTGGTCAGCGCCTTTGATGATCGGAAACTTTACATAGATCGTCGGCGAGGTCTTCTCGTGATACTCGACTTCGGCTTCCGCGAGCGCCGTCTTCTCGACCGGCGACCACATCACCGGACGGAATCCGCGATAGAGCAGTTTGTTCGAGGCGAATTTGTGCAGCTCGCTCGCGATCACCGCTTCGGCGCGGAAATCCATCGTCGTGTAGGGACGGTCCCATTCGCCGATGCAGCCCAGCCGCTTGAACTGGTTGCGCTGGATGTCGATCCATTCGGTCGCGAATTCGCGACAATCGCGGCGCAGCTGATCGATCGGAACGTCGTCCTTCGACTTTCCTTCGGCGCGATATTTCTCCTCGATCTTCCATTCGATCGGCAAGCCGTGGCAGTCCCAGCCCGGAACGTAAGGCGCGTCCTTGCCGAGCATGCCCTGGCTGCGGACCACGAAGTCCTTGAGGATCTTGTTGAGGCCCGTGCCGGAATGGATCTCGCCGTTCGCGTAAGGCGGACCGTCATGCAGGATGAAAAGCGGCCGGCCTTTCGCGGCTTTGCGCATGAGGCCGTAGAGATCCATGTCGGCCCAGCGCGCGAGCCATTTCGGCTCCGCTTCGGGCAGGCCCGCCTTCATCGGAAAGTCGGTCTCGGGCAGGAAAAGCGTGGCACGATAGTCGCGCGACGGCTTGTCGGGATTGGTCGGTTTGTCGTTCATCGTCTAGAGGCTCTTGGAAAGGAATTGGCGAAACGGCGAGTCCCGGCTCACGCGACCTTCGGGATACCTAACCCGCCAGTTGCGCGACCGGGCGACGAATTCGCGAAAATCCTTCAAAAGCCAGCAAATCCATGGCCGAAGCCCTGCGACGGAAGCAACGCTTCTATCAGTGCGCTTTGGGGGCGTCCAGCGGCGAGGCCCGTCCAATTTTGGCCCAGCGCCTGAGCGCGACAAAGCCCCAGATGAGCTCGACGATCCCGAAGGGCCACGCGCCCTGCAGGAAGCCATAGGCCGAACCCAACCAGCAGGCGACGGCGAAGGCAAGGACGAACCTGGGACTGCGCGCCTCGAGCCAATAACTGACGAGCATCGCGGTCACGGCGAACAGACCGAAAGCCGTCAGGCGGTCCATGGCCCTACTTCCAGGGTTCGGGACGTTTCAGCGCCTCGTGCGCCGCCGCGCTGTCGGCGGCGATCCGGGCTTTCAGCGCCTCGAGTCCCTCGAGCTTTGCTTCAGGCCTCAGATAGGCGACAAGCGCCACGGCCAAATGCTTGCCGTAAAGATCGCCGTCGAAATCGAACAGGTAGGTTTCGAGCAGCGGCGTCTCTGTCTTGAACATCGGGCGAACGCCGAAATTGGCGACACCTTCGTGCTGGCTGACCGGCTTGTCGTCCTCGAACACAGTTACTTTCACGGCGTAGATTCCGTAAGCCGGTTTGAGCGTGTCGTCGATCCGCATGTTCGCGGTCGGAAAGCCGATGGTGCGGCCGCGCTTGTCGCCGTGCTCGACGCGGCCTTCCGCTGTCCACCAGTGACCGAGCAGCTTCGCGGCTTCGCCGGGATGACCGGTCTTCAGCATGTCGCGGATGCGCGTCGAGGAGATCTTGTCGTGGCCGTCGGCCGTCACCGGCTCGAAGACATCGACGCCGAAGCCTTCCATCTCCCCCATATACGAAAGCACGGCGACATTGCCGGCGCGGCCCTTGCCGAACTGGAAGTCCGAGCCCACCACCACACAGCTGACGCCAAGCCCGTTGACGAGAACATCGAGAACGAATTCCTGCGCGCTCTTCTTCGCCATCTCGGCATCGAAGGCGAGCGCGAACATCACGTCGGCGCCCTGCTCGGCGATCAGATGCGCCTTGGCGCGGAACGGCGTCAGGCGGAAGGATTCCGGGGTGGGCCGGAAGAACTCCTGCGGATGCGGCTCGAAGGCGAGGACGCCAAGAGGCACGCCTTGCGCGTCGGCGTGGCGCTTGGCGGCTGCAATCAGAGCCTGATGACCCTTATGCACGCCGTCGAAATTGCCGATCGCCACCACGGCGCCGCGATACTCGGCCGGTATGCCCGTGTAGTGGCGAAAGATGCGCATCGACCGGATCAGGCCCTGGACGGCGGCATGACCATGGCGTCGCCTTCGACGACAACCGTATCGCCCACCTTGCACACGCAGTCGAAGATCACGCGGCGCTTCTCGGCGTTCACTTCGCGAACCGTGCAGGTCGCGGTCACCGTGTCGCCAATCCTGACCGGCGCCTTGAAGCGCGTGTTGAGACTCATGAAGATCGTTCCCGGCCCCGGCATCTTCATGCCGAACACGGTCGAGATATAGCTGGAACTCAGTACGCCGTGCGCGATGCGGCCCTTGAAGATCGTGCCTTTGGCGAAGGCCTCGTCGAAATGGACCGGATTGGTGTCGCCGCTCACTTCGCCGAAAAGCTGGACGTCTCGCTCCGTCACCTGTTTGGTGAAGCTCTCCGACATGCCGGGCTTCAGCTGATCGATCGTATAGGCCATCTCTCGCTCCTCGTTTGCCTCACCATATCAACATAGGCATCGCCGCGCGGACCGAAAGTCCCGCCCTGTGGAGCAGTTGCGCCAGCGAGGCCTCTGTCAATTGCCCGATCTCTTCGCCGTGGATTCCGTTAGCGATGAAGAGCGCGTCGATGCCGACATTCGCGGCGCCCTTGATATCGGTTTCCAGCCCGTCGCCGATAGCGAGGGGTTTTCTGATCTCGCGGCCGGCGGCCTTCCGCGCCTCGGCCAGCACCGGCGCATAGATGGGGGTATGCGGCTTGCCGTAATAGACGACGGCGCCGCCGATCGCTTCATAGGCGCGCGCTAGCGCGCCGGCGCAGTAGACGAGCTTGCCGCCGCGCTGCACCACGATGTCGGGATTGGCGCAAAGCATGACGAGCGCGCGAGCCTTCAGCGCCGCCAGCCGATCGCGATAATCGTCCGGCGTTTCGATTTCGTCCTCGAAGAGGCCGGTGCACAGTATGACGCTCGCCTCGTCCGGCGAGACGCAGTCGACCGGCAAGCCTTCGAACACGCCGCTGTCGCGTTCCGGCCCCAGATGATAGATGGCGAGCCTTCCCGCCGCCGCGCGTCTGGCGAGGT
>DATKON010000017.1:0-27930 GCA_035524575.1 Rhizomicrobium sp. | reverse complement strand
GGGGTAGGGGGCCTCCATGGAGGCTCCCATGTTGCTGGATGTCTTCGGTTATTGTGACGGCCCGTGGCTTCTAGGGCTGCTCCGCGTTGCCGCCATATCGGCCGCCGCTGGCCGCGACGGCGGCTTCGATCTGTGCGTTGGCGCCCCGCATCGCTCTGCGGATGCAATCGCGTCGGGTCTGGCTCGAAGGCACGAGGGGAAACAGACGGTCAAGCTCGGAGCAGCTGTCTGCCGCGGCCTCTCTCACACGCCTGTTCAACTCGTCGACGTCGGCGGTCTTCTTGAGATCGAGATCCTGGATATTGACCCGCTCGGTGACCGCAACGTCCTCGATCGGGGCACCGATATTGCTTCGGCCGACCCGCGTGCGCGTGACTTCGCGCGGCGCCGTCACCGTCACTTCGGTTGCTTGATTCGTCGGCGCAGCGGTCGGCGCGCTCGACTCCGGTGTGGTCTGGGCGATTGCGATGTTGCTCAGCGCGATCACGCCGAATGCGGCAAGCGCGGCGTACGCCACGTGTTGTCTGGCATTTGAGTAAATATTCATGGGACTCCTCGCTCGTGCGAAAAGGCATCGTCATGAAAACCTTCGGCTGTGTTTGCTCGTTCCAGTCGCGCGCAAGCCGTACTGCCGCAGGCGCCGTATCGAGTGCGGAGTTAATGCGAGAAAGCATCATTGCTGCTTGCGCGCATCCTTGAAGCCAGGAAATGCAATGGGGCAAGCGGCTGATCTACGGCTTATCCGCGTTTCCATATCCTCTGTTGGCACTCGCAACGGCCGCGTCGACTTCCTTGCCCGCAGACCTCAACGCGTTCCTGACGCAATTGCGGTGAACCTCGCCCGAATACGAGAACGAGAGCCGATCGAGTTCGGAGCAGACACTTTCCGCAGCCTCCTTGAGGCGCTCGTCCAGCCTGTCGACGTCCGAACTTTTGCTGAGGTCGAGGTCTCTGTATGCGACCTGTTCGGAGACCGTGGTCTTTTCGATCGGTGCGCCGCTGACGCTGTCCCGGCCGAGCCGTTCGTGCGTGATTTGGCGCGGCGAAAAGACGGTGAGCGCCTCGTCCTGGGCTTGGGTCGTGTTCGGGACTATCAGGATGAAGGCGCCAAGCGCGAAAAGATGACGAAGGAGATATTGTCTTGCAATTGAATAAATTCGCATCGGATCTCTCCTTGCGAAAGAGGATCGACCTGAAAACAGCAGCGCGTGTTTCTTCGTTCCCGACCAAATCCAGCGATGGCCGCAAGTCGTCCGGGCCAGATACATCAAACGGGCGAATTGGGAGGCGCGCGGCGGCGGGACGGGTTAACGTGATCCCATGAACGAGGACGCCAAATATCCATTCGATCGCGAGCAGGCACGGGCGGGCCGCTATGACGGCAAATTTATCGTCGGTGTTTTATCGACCGGAATTTACTGCTTGCCATCCTGCCGCGCGCGACCACCGAAGCCAGAAAATGTGCGGCTTTTCAAAACCGAGGACCAAGCCAAGAAAGAGGGTCTCAGGGCCTGCAAGCGCTGCCGCCCCGATCTCTACTATCGCGGCGAGGACTCCGATCTGTCGCTGTTCGAAGGACTGCTCGCACGCGTGCGCAAGAATCCGGAGAATTTCGCCGATACGGCCGCGCTGGCGGCGGCCGCGGGTGTCAGCCAGACCAAGCTCGGCGAGTTGATGCGCGATCACGCCCATATGGCGCCGGCGGCATGGTTGAGGCGCGAGCGGGTGAAGGCCGCCTGCGGATTGTTGTTTGCGGGCGAGAATCGCATCGCCGATATCGGCTTTGCCGTCGGCTTCGAAAGCGAGTCGGTCTTTCATCGCCAGTTCCTCGCGATCACACGCATGACGCCGGGCGCATGGCGCGCGCTGAAGGATTCGTCGGTCTTTGTGCTGCATCTGCCGGCGGGCTGGCGCGCGGAGGAAATTCTCGCCTATCACGGCCGCGACCCCGAGAGCCTCTGCGAGCGCGTGGAGGATCGCCGCGTCTTCAAGGCGCTGTCGGGCGCCGATGGCCCCGTCATTCTCGAAATCGCGCTCGAGCGCGAAAGCGCACTGTGCAAGGTGCATGCGGCAAGACGCCTGAGCGCCGAAACGATGAAACTCGCGCAGGCCGCGGCGCTGCGCATGCTCGGGCTCACCGGCGAGGTGGCGCAATTCGAGACCCGTGCGGCGCACGATCCGCGCCTCTCGCGCCTTTTGAACCGCCGCCGCGGCATGCGTGTACCGATGACGGCGACGCCGTTCGATGCGCTCTGCTGGGCGGTTATCGGGCAGCAGATCAACGTGAAATTCGCGGCGGCGTTGCGGCGTGAGCTGCTGGATATCACCGGCCACAAGGTCGAAGGCATGCTCGCACATCCCGGGCCGGACGAAGTCGCAAATCTCGATACCGCCGCGCTCACCAGGCGCCGTTTTTCCGGCTCGAAGGCGGAATACCTGATCCATGCGGCGCGCCAGGTGGCGAAGGGAGATCTCGATGCCGAACGGATGGGCGAGGGCTCTGCGGTCGCGGCCGAGAAAGCGCTGAAGAATGTCCGCGGCATCGGCACCTGGACGGCGCGCTACATGCTGCTGCGCGGCGCGGGCTTTGCCGACTGCGCGCCAGTCGGCGACTCGGCTCTGGCGACGGCCCTGCAGCGTCTGCATGGCATGGAGGAACGTCCCGATCATGACGCCGTGCACGAATTGATGCAGGATTACGCGCCCTATCGGAGCATCGCCACGTGCCATCTCTGGGCCAGCCTGAAGGACGCGGCATGACGGACGCGGATCTGCGTTGGGGACCTGTTGAAACGCGCTTCGGCCTCATGGGTGCGTGGGTCGATGCCCGGGGGCGGCTCACGAAACTTTGGCTCAACCTGAAACGTGCACTGAAAAACGAATTGGCACTGCCGCGCGACGATAAAGCCGTCTCTCACGTGGTGCGTGAGATCGCGGAGTATGCGGAAGGCAAGCGCAAGGATTTCACAATCGACCTGGCGCCGGAAGGCACACCGTTCCAACGGAGCGTCTGGGGCGCGCTGCTGAAGATTCCCTACGGCACGACGACAACCTATGGTGCGATCGCGAACCAGCTCGGACTTCCGAACGGTGCGCGCGCTGTCGGCTACGCCAATGGCAGCAATCCCATCGCGCTGATCATTCCCTGCCATCGCGTGATTGGTTCGAATGGAAGTCTCACCGGCTACGGCGGCGGCCTGCCGCTCAAGCGCGCGCTTCTCGCATTTGAAGCCGAGCACGCCGGGAAAGACCTCTTTTCCCTCCGTTCCGCTTGAGGATGCTATTGCTGACCGACCGGTCGGTCGGTTAAGATTCCTCAGATGAGAGACGGCACCCGCACAAGGCAAGTGCTGCTTGAGGCGGCCATAGCCATTCTGGGGCGAGACGGACCCGGCGGCTTCAGCGCTGCCGCACTTGCGCGCGAGGCCGGCGTCAGCAAGGCCAACGTCTTTCATCACTTCGCCAGCGTCGAAGAAATACCGCTGGCCGCGTTCGAACTCCTCGGCGCGCGCATGATCGAGCTCGCCGCATTGCGCGTCGATTCATCCGGCCGATGGATTGATGCGCTGGGCGAAAGCGTCGCGACCATTGTGCGCGAGCATCGCGGCTTTCTGAACGCGTACTTCGCCTTTTTTACAAAGGCGCTGTTCGACGGCGAATTGCGCGAGAGGCTCAGGACCGGCGCCGAAGCCATGCTCGCGCCCATGATCGCAGGTTTTTCCGAAGGGCGCAGCAAAGCGAATGCCGAGGCGATGGCGCGCCTGCTTGCCATGATGATCGACGGTTACGCGCTCCATCTGATGATTGCAGGCGAAACGCCGGTTACACGGGAAGCATGGCGCCAATTTGCAAGGCTCATTGATCCGTAGTCGGAGGAATAGGATGAAAGCGATCATCTGCGGTGCGGGCATTGCCGGGTTGAGCTGTGCCTGGTGGCTCGCGCGGGACGGCTGGGACGTCATGCTGCTGGAAAAAACCCAATCCCTTCGCGGCGGCGGCTACATGCTCGACTTCTTCGGCTCCGGATGGGACGTGGCCGAACGCATGGGCCTCGTGCCTGCGCTGCGGGCGCTGCGATATCCCGTCAAGGAAGTCTGCTGGATTGACGGGCAGGTCCGGACGCAGGCGATTCTCGATGTCAGACTTATCGCGGACTTGCTCCAGGGAAGATACGCGAATGTCCTGCGCGGCGATTTGGAGAGAATCCTTTTTGACGCGCAGCCGCCCGGCATCGATCTGCGTTTCGATACGTCGATCGCGACCATCGAGACCGACAAGGACGCGGTGGCGTTGCGGCTGACGAGCGGTGCGATCGAGCGCGCCGACCTTCTTGTAGGAGCGGACGGAATTCACTCGATCGTCCGCGAAAAGATGTTCGGAGCTGAGAAAAAATACCTGCGGTTTCTTGGATACCAGACGGCGGCTTTTGTCTTCGATGATCCCCGTCTCGCAGAGCAGCTGGGCGACGAATTCAAGCTGATGACGGTTCCGGGCCGGGAAGTGGGCTTCTATGCCCTGCGCGGCGGACGCATCGCTTCGTTTTTCGTCCACAAGACGCGCAGTGCGCAATTGCCGGCAAATCCGCTTGAGGAGTTGTGGCGCGTCTACCGCGATCTCGGGTGGCTGGTGCCGCAATCGCTCAAAGCGGCAGAGCGCTTGCCGGGCATCTATTACGACGTGGTCGCACAGGTGGAAATGCCCCAGTGGAGCCGCCGGCATGTCGTCCTGATCGGTGATGCGGCGATGGCAGTCTCGCTTCTGGCGGGACAGGGAGCGTCCATGGGCATGGCCAGCGCCTATTGCCTGGCCGAAGCGCTGCGCGCGGAAAAGAGTGTGGACAAGGCCTTGCAAAAGTACGAGCGCATGCTGAAGGCGCCCATCAAGGCAAAGCAGCGCGCCGGTCGCCAGACGGCCAACTGGATCGTGCCGCCGACGAGCTTTCACATCTTTCTGCGCAATGCCGTCATGCGTTTGGGAGCACTGCCCGGCGGACGCACCCTTCTGGCGAAGATGTTTCTCTCGGGATCCGAGAGCGTGATTCCCGGCTGAACGTTTTCGATGAACGTGTTGCGGCTCGCCACGCGACGATGAGCGTCTCGCGCTTGTCGTCCGGCGCCAGCGACACGGCGCGCGCAAACCACTGCACGGCTTCCGCTTCGAAGCCGTCCGCCGCCAGAAGCGATGCATAATTGAACGCGCCGCGGAAATATCCCGCTTCCGCAGAACGGCGATACCAGTCGCAGGCTTCGGCGATGTTGCGCGCGGTGCCCCAGCCTTCTTCGTAGCAGCGTCCAACAAGGCTCATCGCGCGCGCGTGGCCTTGCGCAGCCGCGCAGCTGTACCAGCGGAACGCCGCATCGGCATCGCGCGGCACGCCGATCCCATCGAGATGGAGATGGCCCAGATTGTATTGCGCCCAGGCGTCACCGGCTTCCGCCGCGCGGGTGTACCAACTGGCGGCGCGTTCAGCGCTGCACGGCACGCCCCAGCCATGTTCGCAGCATCGGCCGAGCATATTCTGCGCTTCGATGTTGCCGGCATCGGCGGCGCGTGCAAACCAGGCAAAAGCGGCAGCCTTGTTTTCCTCTACGCCTTCGCCCGCGAGCAGCATGCGGCCGAGACGCACCTGCGCTTCCGCAATATCGAGACGCGCCGCCGCCGCGATCCAGGGCGCAGCCGTGACCGGGTCGCCGCACAGGAGGTCCGCAAGCGCTTGCGGCTCCATCATGGTGAGGGCTGCGACACGCCAGGCGTCGGCGTTCCGCGGTGCGTTCATATCTCGGCCCAGCGGCGGATGAGGTTGTGGTAGCAGGCCGTGAGCCGCACCAGCGCCGGGCTGTCCGGTATGGTCTGGTTCAATTCGGCGATGGAGCGGTCGAGATCGAACAGGATGCTGCGCTGGCCGTCGTCCTTGATCATGCTTTGCACCCAGAAAAACGCAGCCACGCGGCTGCCGCGCGTCACCGGCGTCACGCAATGAAGGCTCGTCGCGGGATAGACGATCATGTCGCCCGCCGGGAGTTTCACGCTATGTGCGCCATAGGTATCTTCGACGATCAGTTCGCCGCCGTCGTAATCGTCCGGCGCACTGAGAAAGAGCGTCGCGGAAACGTCCGTGCGAATGCGATGCGCCGTGCCGGTCACCGCGCGGATGGCGTTGTCGACGTGCGCGCCGAACGTCTGGCCTGCGTCGTAGCGATTGAACAGCGGCGGGAAAACGCGGGCGGGAAGCGCCGCCGCCATGAATAGCGGACTGCGTTCCAGCGCCGTCATCACCAGATCGCGGAGCTTGCGCGATGCCTCGCAATCCTCCGGCAATTGCAGGTTCTCTTTCACGCGCGCGGACTGATAGCCCGCGGTCACGCGGCCGTCGCCCCATGGCGCATCGGCGAGAACGGCGCGCATGGCGCCAAGCTGTTCGGCAGACAATACCGCAGGCACGCGCACGATCATGATCAGAGATCCAGAATCGCCGTCAGCATCAGCGTGCGTCCGGGGCCCGGCAGCACGTGATTTTCGACGTTCGAAGCAAAGTAGGAGTTGGTGTAGTAATAGACGTTCGTAAGGTTCGTCGCGTTCAGCTGCAGCGCGATGTGATCGTCGAACCGGTATGACGCCATCGCATCCCACGTGACGTAGGACGGAACGATATCGACGCCGGAAGGATCGGCGGGGCGGCGGCCGAGATAGTTGATGCCGGTTCCGATTTGAACATCTTCTTTGAATTCATAGGTTGCCCAAAGATTGGCCTGATTATGCGCCGTGTTGGGGTTCGGCCCGCTGATGCCCGGTCCGGCAAGTCCGTACGCCGTCGACGACAGATGGATATAGCCCGCGGTCAATTCGAGGTTCTGCGTGATGTAGCCCGTCGCACCCAGCTGCACGCCTTTCGATTCGAGCGTGCCGGCCAGCTGCTGTAGCGCCGGAATGAACGGATCGGAAATGCGCGCGTTTTCCATCTTCGTATCGAAGAGCGCGGCCGTTGTGCTCAGCTGTCCGTCGAGCCACAGCATCTTCGCGCCGACTTCGAAGGTGTGGTCCTTCTCCGGCGGAAGATCGGCGTTCTTGGACGACAGCGAAAGGTTCTCGGCCGACGGGTCGTAAGACGTGCCGTAGGAGAAGTAGAACGTCTTGTCGTCGTCGGGCTTGTAGATGAGCGCCGCGCGCGGGCTGGCGATGTTGTCCGTATGATGGAACGTCGAAGGCGTGCCGACGGGCTGCACATAGTCGGCATTGAAGCTGTCGAAGCGCACGGCGCCTTCGACGCTCCATTCCTTCGTCAGATCGATCGTGTCGATCAAATAGGCGCTCGCGGTTTTTGCCGTGGTGTCGGGACGCGTCGTCGGCGTCTGGACGAGATTGACGCCGCCCGTGTCGAACGGATCGGGATGAAGGACCGATGTCGGCGGGATCAGCGAAATCTGGTTCGCGTAGTGGACGAGATCGTCGGTCTCGCGATCGAGCTCGAAGCCGCCGATCATCGTATGCGCGAAGGGGCCAGTCGCGAATTTGTAGGTGAGATCGGTTTCGTTCATCAGCGTGGTGATGGTGCCGCTGCCGCTCGGCCGGTCGCGGCAAACCTTGACGGCGGAGAGCGGCTCGGCCGGCGCCACGCAGGGCGGCCCGAATTGCGGCCCAGTCACGCGATAATCGAACCAGTAATTGCCGTAACGGATCGTGTCGGCAAGCGTGAGGCCACCGCCGAAATCGTGCTCCAGCTTGCCCGTCACGATATTCGTCGCTGTGCGCGTCACGTCGTTCTGCGGCAGGCCGTAATAGGTTTTGCGCGGCACGGGCGCCGGCGATCCGAACACGAATGGAATGCCATAGTCCGGAATGTCGTCTTCTTCCATGTTGAAGAAGCTCAGCGTAAAGGTCGTGTCGGTATCGATTCCGTAAGCGAGCGAGGGTGCGATGCCCCAGCGGCGGACGCGCACATAGTCGCGATCCGTCACATGAGAATCGTTGCCCATCAGATTGACGCGCAAGGCGGCATCGTCGGACAGGACCATGTTTATGTCGGCGGTGGCGCGATAGCCGGGCGCATCGCTTGCGCTCACCCGCAATTCGTCGAGCGGCTGCAGCTGCGGCGTTTTCGACACCTGATTGATCACGCCGCCCGTCGAGCCGCGGCCGAACAATGTCGAGGCGGGGCCTTCGTAGACTTCGATCGCCTCAGTATTGAACGTGTCGCGGAAATAGGTGCCGGTGTCGCGCTGGCCGTCGAGGAAGAAATCGTCGCTGGCCGAAAAGCCGCGCAGGTTTACCGTATCGCCGTGGGCGCCGCCTTCGCCGGCGTTGAGCGTGATGCCGGGGACGTTCTTCAGCGCCTCCTGGAGGCTCGCCACGCCCTGTTGCTGCAGGACTTCCAGCGGCACGAGGTCGATCGATTGCGGCGTGTTCTTGATCTCGTCTGGAAGCTTTGCGAGATGCGTACGCTCGGCCGTGACGTTGACGGTCTCGACGGCGTCCGTCGCCGCGGGCGTCTGGGCAAGGGCTGTCGATGAAAGAACCGCGGCCCCAAGGCTCACAGTGGCTGCTTCGAAGGCGCGGCGGCGCTCGCCGCCCGTATACTCTATGCGCACGCTTGACCCCTCTACCTGAAACGCAACTGAGAATGACTTGCAACTAAGCGCGCGCCTTGATTTCTGTCAATGAGAACGAGTCGCAACTATGTCGCGGGGTGGAAGGCGGGAATTGGCCGGAAAGCACGAGGTTCCCCCGCAGTCGGAGCTGCTCATATAAAGGCGTGCTGGTGCGCGGCTTGGGATTTCTCCTCTCCGCCTGAGGGAGTGGGATGCAGAGCCGGGTTTTTTCCGTCTGTTCCGTCGTGGGTGAGGGGTGGAACCTCGATCTCCGAAGGCTGTCGCGGTCAGCGGAAGCGCCGGAGCCCCAGAACTGGTCAAAAAGCCCAATAAACCGGGCCTTGACCCAAAGAAACCTCGCCGATATATAGCCGCACCTTCGCGGACAGGCCGTCGGTGCGTTTCGTGCCGATACGCTGTCGGGAAGCCAGTAAATCGAGCGTCGATCAGCACGATTTGGACTTCTCCAAATCCTCTGCATCGCGGGGCAGGCCGAATCAGGCCTTGGCCCGGATCGTCGTTTGGTTCGCGAATTGAAGACGAGGACTTGGAAAGAGCGAATGCCGACGATCAATCAGCTGATCCGCAAGCCACGCGGCGAAAAGTCGAAGCGCAACAAGGTGCCGGCTCTCACGAACTGCCCGCAGAAGCGCGGCGTGTGCACGCGCGTCTACACGACGACGCCGAAGAAGCCGAACTCCGCGCTCCGCAAGGTCGCCAAGGTGCGCCTGACGAACGGCTACGAGGTCGTGAGCTACATCCCGGGCGAAGGCCATAACCTGCAGGAGCACTCCGTGGTGCTGATCCGCGGCGGCCGCGTGAAGGACCTTCCCGGCGTTCGTTATCACATCATTCGCGGCGTCCTCGATACGCAGGGCGTGAAAGACCGCAAGCAGCGCCGCTCGCTCTACGGCGCCAAGCGTCCGAAGTAAGGGGAGAAGGAACATATGTCCCGCCGCCGCCGCGCCGAACGCCGCGAAGTTATCCCCGACGCCAAATATGGCGATACGGTTCTTGCGAAGTTCATGAACAGCCTGATGTATGCCGGCAAGAAGTCCGCCGCCGAAGGCATCATCTACGGCGCTTTCGACACCATCCAGCAGAAGACCAAGCAGGATCCGCTTGTGGTGTTCCACGAGGCGCTCCGCAATGTCAGTCCGGCAATCGAAGTGAAATCGCGGCGCGTCGGCGGCGCGACCTACCAGGTGCCTGTCGAGGTCCGTCAGGACCGTGCACGTGCGCTGGCGATCCGCTGGCTTATCAACGCGGCTCGTTCGCGGAACGAGCCGACAATGACCGGTCGTCTTTCGGGGGAGCTTCTGGATGCCGCGAATAATCGCGGCTCCGCCGTCAAGAAGCGCGAAGACACGCACAAGATGGCAGAAGCCAATCGCGCGTTCTCGCACTACCGCTGGTAAAGCGTAACCAAGGAAGTCGTCATGGCCCGCACCACCCCGCTCGACCGCTACCGCAACATCGGCATTGCTGCGCATATCGATGCCGGCAAGACGACGACGACCGAGCGCATCCTCTATTACACGGGCAAGAGCCATAAGATCGGCGAAGTGCACGACGGCGCCGCGACCATGGACTTCATGGAGCAGGAGCAGGAGCGCGGCATAACGATTACGTCCGCCGCCACGACGTGCTTTTGGAAAGACCACCGCATCAACATCATCGACACGCCCGGCCATGTGGACTTCACCATCGAAGTGGAGCGCTCCATGCGCGTTCTCGACGGTGCGGTCGCGGTGTTCGACGCGGTCGCCGGCGTTGAGCCGCAGTCCGAAACGGTGTGGCGCCAGGCCGACAAGTACCGCGTGCCGCGCATCTGTTTCGTCAACAAGATGGACCGCACCGGCGCGGACTTTCCGCGCTGCATCTCCATGATGATCGATCGCTTGGGCACGCGTCCAATGGTCATCACTTGGCCGATCGGCACGGAATCCGAATTCAAGGGTCTCGTCGACGTGGTCGCCCAGAAGGCGCTCATCTGGCACGACGAGCAGCTCGGCGCGAAGTTCGACGTCATCGAGATTCCGGCCGAATACAAAGACAAGGCGCAGGAGCTCTACACGCAGCTCGTGGAGATGGCCGTCGAGGAAGACGAGAAGCTTCTCGAAGCCTATCTCGAGGGCAATATGCCGTCCGTCGACGATCTGAAGCGCTGCATCCGCAAAGGCACGACGTTGTTCCACTTTGTTCCCGTGATGTGCGGCTCGGCGTTCAAGAACAAAGGCGTGCAGCCGCTGCTTGACGCGGTCGTCGACTATCTGCCGTCGCCGCTCGACATTCCGCCGGTGAAGGGCACGATCCCGGGCAAGGACCAGGAAGTTACACGTCCCGCTGACGACAAGGCGCCGTTCGCGGGCCTCGCGTTCAAAATCATGGACGACCCGTTCGTGGGTTCGATCACCTTCGTACGCATCTATTCCGGTACGGTGACTTCGGGCACGGGCGTGCTCAACTCGGTCAAGGACAAGAACGAGCGCGTCGGCCGCATGCTTTTGATGCATGCCAACAGCCGCGAAGACATCAAGGAGGCCAACGCCGGCGACATCGTCGCGTTTGCGGGCCTCAAGCTCACGACCACCGGCGAGACGCTCTGCGATCCGAACAATCCCGTGATCCTCGAGCGCATGGAATTCCCCGATCCGGTCATCGAAGTCGCGATCGAGCCGAAGACCAAGGGCGACCAGGAAAAGATGGGCATGGCGCTCGCGCGTCTTGCGCAGGAAGATCCGTCGTTCCGCGTTTCGACCGACACCGAGTCGGGCCAGACCATCCTCAAGGGCATGGGTGAGCTCCATCTCGAGATCAAGGTCGACATCCTGAAGCGCACCTATAAGGTCGACGCCAATGTCGGCGCGCCGCAGGTCGCCTATCGCGAGACGCTCTCGAAGCCCGTCACGATCCAGTATACGCACAAGAAGCAGACGGGCGGCTCTGGCCAGTTCGCCGAAGTGAAGATCGAGTTCGAACCGCTTTCGCCGGGCGAAGGCTTCGTGTTCGAGAACGACGTTGTTGGCGGCTCCATTCCGAAGGAATTCATTCCGTCGGTCGAAAAGGGCCTCAAGGCGCAGAAGGAAAGCGGTCTTCTCGCGGGCTTTCCGGTGATCGACTTCAAGGCGAAGCTGGTCGACGGCAAGTATCACGAAGTGGACTCGAACGCGCTCACCTTCGACATCGCGGCGCGCGCGGCGTTCCGGGAGCTGGCGTCGAAGGGCGTCGTCAAGTTGCTCGAGCCGATCATGAAGGTTGAGGTGGTCACGCCTGACGACTTCCTGGGCGGGGTCATTGGCGATTTGAACTCCCGCAGAGGCCAGGTGCAGGGCACGGACAGCCGCGGCAACGCACAGGTCGTGACCGCAATGGTCCCGCTCGCGAACATGTTCGGCTACATCAACAACCTGCGTTCGATGACGCAGGGCCGGGCGCAATACACCATGCAATTCGATCACTACGAGCAGGTTCCGCAAGCAATCGCGGACGAAGTCAAAGCGAAGTACGCGTAATCAACCGTCAGACTACGGAGAACCACGATGGGTAAGGCCAAATTTGAGCGGAATAAGCCGCACTGCAATATCGGGACGATCGGTCACGTCGACCATGGCAAAACCAGCCTGACGGCCGCGATCACGAAGGTTCTGGCTGAAACGGGCGGTGCGACGTTCACGGCCTATGACCAGATCGACAAGGCGCCGGAAGAGAAGGCGCGCGGCATCACGATCTCGACGGCGCACGTCGAATACGAGACGAAGAACCGTCACTACGCGCATGTCGACTGCCCGGGCCACGCCGACTACGTGAAGAACATGATCACGGGTGCCGCTCAGATGGACGGCGCGATCCTCGTCGTGTCCGCCGCCGACGGCCCGATGCCGCAGACGCGCGAGCACATCCTGCTCGCGCGCCAGGTCGGCGTGCCGGCGCTCGTCGTGTTCATGAACAAGGTCGACATGGTCGACGATCCGGAGCTTCTTGACCTCGTCGAGATGGAAGTCCGCGAACTTCTGTCGTCCTACGATTTCCCCGGCGACACGATTCCGATCGTGCGTGGCTCCGCCCTCTGCGCGCTCGAGAACAAGCAGCCCGAGCTCGGCCATGACGCGATCCTGAAGCTGATGCAGGAAGTCGACGCGAACATCCCGCAGCCGGACCGTCCGAAGGACCAGCCGTTCCTGATGCCTATCGAAGACGTGTTCTCGATCTCAGGCCGCGGCACGGTGGTCACGGGCCGTATCGAGCGTGGCATCGTGAAGGTCGGCGAGGAAGTCGAGATCGTCGGCATCAAGCCGACATCCAAGACGACGGTCACCGGCGTCGAGATGTTCCGCAAGCTTCTCGATCAGGGTGAGGCGGGCGACAATGTCGGCTGTCTGCTCCGCGGCATCGAGCGCGAAGGCATCGAGCGCGGGCAGGTGCTGGCGAAGCCGGGTTCGGTGACGCCGCACACGACCTTCAAGGCGGAAGTGTACATCCTGACGAAGGAAGAAGGCGGCCGTCATACGCCCTTCTTCGCCAACTATCGTCCGCAGTTCTATTTCCGCACGACGGACGTGACTGGCATCGTGAAGCTTCCGGAAGGCACCGAAATGGTGATGCCGGGCGACAACGTGTCGATCGAAGTCGAGCTGATCGTTCCGATCGCAATGGAAGTGAAGCTTCGCTTCGCGATCCGTGAAGGCGGCCGCACCGTCGGTTCGGGCGTCGTTGCAAAGATCCTGAAATAAGTCGGACAGCGAGCGGCCTTTAGCCGGAGAAAGAACATGCAAGGTCAGAACATTCGAATTCGGCTAAAGGCCTTCGATCACCGCATCCTCGATCATTCGACGCGGGAGATCGTCAACACGGCGAAGCGGACGGGCGCGCAGGTGCGCGGGCCCATTCCGCTGCCGACGGGCTTCGAGCGTTTCACCGTGAACCGCTCGCCGCATGTCGACAAGAAAAGCCGCGAGCAGTTCGAAATCCGTACGCATAAACGGCTTCTCGACATCATCGATCCCACCCCGCAGACCGTCGATGCGCTGATGAAGCTCGACCTTGCGGCGGGCGTCGACGTCGAGATCAAGCTCTAAAGGAGTGACCGCGCGATGCGCACTGGCGTCATCACGCAAAAGATCGGCATGACGCGCCTCTTTCTGGAGGACGGCCGACATGTGCCCGTTACGGTCCTGAAGCTCGATGGCTGTCAGGTCGTGGCGAAGCGCACCGACGAAGTTGACGGCTACACCGCCGTGCAGCTGGGTTCGGGTTTTGCGAAAACCAAGCGTCTTACGAAGGCCGATCGCGGCCGCTTCGCGAAAGCCGAGGTGGAGCCGAAGAAGAAGCTCGCGGAATTCCGCGTCGATGCGGCGAACCTGCTCGATGTGGGCGACGTGATCCTCGCGGACCACTTCGTCGCCGGCCAGAAGGTCGATGTCACCGGCGTCACCATCGGCCGCGGTTTTACCGGCGCCATGAAGCGCTGGAATTTCCGCGGACTCGAGGCGAGCCACGGCGTTTCGATCTCGCACCGCTCACTCGGCGGTACGGGCGGTCGCCAGGACCCGGGCAAGACCTTCAAGAACAAGAAGATGCATGGTCACTACGGCGTCGACAACGTGACGACGCAGAATCTCGAAGTGGCGAAAGTCGACGTCGAGCGCGGCCTTATCATGATCAAGGGCGCGGTGCCGGGATCGAAGGGCGGCTGGGTGATGGTTCGCGATGCCGCGAAGCATCCCCGTCCCAAGGAAGCCCCGATGCCAGGTTCCGTGAAGAAGATGGAAAAAGTCGGTGCAGCTCCCGCAGCGCCGGCTGAAGGGGACGCGTCGTGAAAACCAAGGTCCTCAATCTCGATGCGAAAGCGACAGGCGAGATCGAGCTTAACGACTCGATCTTCGGCCTCGAGCCGCGCCAAGATCTTCTACAGCGCGTCGTCGTTTGGCAGCTCGCGAAGCGCCGCGCAGGCACGCACAAGGTCCTCACCCGCGGCGAGATCAACCGCACCAAGAAAAAGCTCTACAAGCAGAAGGGCACGGGCCAGGCCCGTCACGGCGCGCGGTCCGCGCCGCTCTTCGTCGGCGGCGCCAAGGCCATGGGGCCGGTGCAGCACAGCCACGAATTCGACTTGCCGAAAAAGGTCAAGGCGCTGGGGCTGAGGCACGCGCTCTCCACGAAGGCCAAGGACGGCGCGATCGTCGTGCTCGACGAGGCGAAGGTCGACGCGGTGAAGACCAAGGCGCTCGCAAAGCGCTTCGGCAAGCTCGGCGTCGAGAGCGTGCTCGTGGTCGACGGCGAGTTCGACAAGAACTTCGCACTCAGCGCGCGCAATCTGGCGCATGTGGCGCTGCTTCCGGCGTCGGGCCTCAACGTCTACGACATCCTGAAGCGCGACAAGCTCGTGCTGACGACCGCGGCGGTCAAACTGATCGAGGAGCGGCTGGCATGACCACGAGCTACGACATTATTCTGTCGCCGGTCATCACCGAAAAGGCGACGAAGCTCACGGAAGCGAACCAGGTCGTCTTCCGCGTGACGCTCGATGCGACGAAGCCCGCGATCGCCAAGGCAGTCGAGGGCCTCTTCAAGGTCAAGGTGAAAGCGGTCAACACGGTCCGCATCAAGGGCAAGAAGAAGCTCTTCCGTGGCCGCGCCTTCGAACGCAGCGATTTCAAGAAAGCGGTCGTGACCCTCGAAGAGGGTTACCAGATCGACATCACGACGGGACTTTGATCCATGGCGCTCAAACAATACAAGCCGACGACGCCGGGCCAACGCCAGTTGGTGCTCGTCGACCGTTCGCAGCTCCACAAGGGCGCGCCGGTGAAAGCGCTGACCGAGGGCCAGACCCGCAATGGCGGCCGCAACAATACCGGCCGCGTGACGGTGCGATGGCAGGGCGGCGGTCACAAGCAGCGTTATCGCCTCGTCGATTTCAAACGGAAGAAGCTCGAAGTGCCGGCCCGCGTCGAGCGCATCGAATATGATCCCAATCGCACCGCATTCATCGCGCTCCTGAAATACAAGGACGGCGAGCTCGCCTACATCCTGGCGCCGCAGCGCCTCGCGGTCGGCGACAGCGTGATCTCGGGCGACAAGGTCGACGTGAAGCCGGGCAACGCGATGCCGCTCGCCGGCATGCCGGTCGGCACCATCGTGCACAATATCGAGATGAAGCCGGGCAAGGGTGGCCAGATCGCCCGCTCCGCCGGCACCTTCGCGCAGTATCTCGGCCGCGATGCCGGCTACGCGATCCTGCGTCTGAACTCGGGCGAAGTGCGCCGCGTGCCACTGTCCTGCCGCGCCACCGTCGGTGCGGTCTCGAACCCCGACCACATGAACGAGATCATCGGCAAGGCCGGCCGCAATGTGTGGAAGGGCAAGCGTCCTTCCGTGCGCGGCACCGCGATGAACCCGATCGACCACCCGCACGGCGGCGGCGAAGGCCGCACCAAGGGCGGACGTCATCCGGTGACGCCGTGGGGCAAGGGCACAAAGGGCAACAAGACTCGCTCCAACAAGCGCACGACGAAATTCATCGTCCGTTCGCGCCACGCCAAGAAGACGCAAGGGTAACGGATATGGCTCGCTCGGTATGGAAAGGCCCGTTTGTCGATGGTTATCTGCTCAAGAAGGCAGAAGCCACGCGCTCGAGCGGACGCAAGGAAGTGATCAAGACTTGGTCGCGGCGCTCGACGATCCTTCCGCAATTCGTGGGCTTGACCTTCGGCGTCTACAACGGCCGCAAGCACATTCCCGTGCTCGTCACGGAAGACATGGTGGGCCACAAGCTCGGCGAGTTCGCGCCGACGCGCACCTTCTACGGCCACTCCGCGGACAAGAAGGCGAAGAGAGCTTAAAATGGGCAAAGACGCACGCGCCCGCGTTCTCGCGGATACCGAAGCCAAGGCCGTCGGCCGTATGCTCAGGACGAGCCCGCGCAAGCTGAACCTCGTCGCGCAGTCGATCCGCGGCAAGTCGGCGGAAGCGGCGCTGAATGAGCTGACCTTCTCGCCCAAGCGCATCGCAAAGGCTGTGAAAAAGGTTCTGCAATCGGCGATCGCCAACGCGGAAAACAATCACGACCTCGACGTCGACGATCTCGTCGTCAAGGAAGCAAGCGTCGGCAAGAACCTTGTGATGAAGCGCTTCCATGCGCGCGCCCGCGGCAGAGGCGCCCGTGTCGAGAGGCCATTCGCCCAGGTGACGATCGTCGTCGAGGAAAAGCGCGAAGCGAAGCCGGTCGAGAAGCCCGCGCCGAAAGCTGAGAAAGCAGCAGGAGGCAAGGCGTCTTCCAAGAAACCTGCCGCCAAGAAGACTGCGCCTAAGAAACCCGCGGGCAAAAAGCCCGCCGCAAAGAAGTCGGCCGGTAAGGCCAAGGAGACCGCCTGATGGGTCAGAAAGTCAATCCGATCGGCCTGCGCCTCGGCGTGAACCGTACCTGGGATTCTAGGTGGTTCGCCGGCAAGAAGGAGTACGGTCGGCTGCTCCAGGAAGACGTGAAGATCCGCGAGCACTTAAGCGACCGGCTGAAGCAGGCGGGCGTGTCGCGCATCGTCATCGAACGTCCGCACAAGAAGTGCCGCATCACGATCCACTCGGCTCGTCCTGGCGTCGTCATCGGCAAGAAGGGCGCCGACATCGAGAAGCTGAAGAACGAGGTGCAGCGCTACACGGCCGACGAGGTTCATCTGAACATCGTCGAGATCCGCAAGCCGGAAATCGACGCGAAGCTGGTGGCCGAAAACATTTCGCAGCAGCTCGAGCGCCGCGTGGCCTTCCGCCGCGTCATGAAGCGCGCCGTGCAGTCGGCGATGCGTCTCGGCGCCCTCGGCATCCGTATCACCTGCGCGGGTCGTCTGGGCGGCGCGGAAATTGCGCGCGTGGAATGGTACCGCGAAGGCCGCGTGCCGCTTCATACGCTACGCGCCGACATCGACTATGGCGTAGCGACGGCCAAGACGACCTACGGCACCTGCGGCGTGAAGGTCTGGATCTTCAAGGGCGAGATCATGGAGCACGATCCGATGGCGACGGAAAAGCGCCAGGCGGAGGCTTCCGATCCCAATCGTGGCGGCGACCGGCAGCGTCAGCCGCAACCGGCAGCGGAATAACGGACACGTATCATGCAGCAACCCAAACGGACCAAGTTCCGCAAGCAGCATAAGGGCCGCATTCACGGCGCCGCGAAGGGCGGCACCGCCCTGAACTTCGGCGCCTACGGCCTCAAGGCGCTCGAGCCCGAGCGGATCACCGCGCGTGAGATCGAAGCCGCGCGCCGTGCCATCACGCGCCAGATGAAGCGCGCGGGCCGCGTCTGGATCCGCGTGTTCCCGGACGTGCCGGTATCAAAGAAGCCCGCCGAAGTGCGCATGGGCTCGGGCAAGGGCGCGCCGGAATATTGGGTGGCAAAGATCAAGCCGGGCCGCATTCTTTTCGAGATCGACGGCGTCGACGCCGAGACCGCGAAGGAAGCGATGCGCCTGGGCGCCGCCAAACTCTCGATCGCGACCAAGTTTGTGGCGCGGTTGGGACTCTGAACGGACGAAGACGATGGCAAAGAAAAAGACCACGCCCGACGATTTCCGCGGCAAGACCGCGGACGAACTCGCCGACCAGCTCACAAAGCTGAAGAAGGAGCAGTTCAACCTCCGCTTCCAGCGCGCGAACGGCCAGCTCGAGAACACCAGCCGGGTCCGACAGGTGCGCCGCGACATCGCGCGGATCGAAACCGTGCTGACCGAACAGCGCCGCAAGGCCGGCTAAGGAGAAGGAAGAAGACCATGCCGAAGCGCGTGCTGCAGGGCGTCGTCGTCAGCGACAAAAATCCCAAGACCGTGGTGGTGAAGGTGGAACGCCGCTTCACGCATCCGGTGATGGGCAAGACGGTCCGCCGTTCGAAGAAGTATCACGCTCACACGGAAACGAGTGAGTTCAAGGTGGGCGACGTCGTCCGCATTCAGGAATGCCGTCCGCTTTCCAAGCTGAAGTCGTGGGAAGTCGTCGGCCGTGCAGGCAAGGAATAGGGCGCTCAGCGCTTCGGGAGTTTGAATTATGATCCAGATGACGACCGAGCTTGACGTGGCCGACAATTCCGGCGCGCGGCGCGTGATGTGCATCAAGGTTTTGGGTGGCTCGCGCCGCCGCTATGCCGATGTCGGCGACACCATCGTCGTCAGCGTCAAGGAAGCCATTCCGCGCGGCCGCGTGAAGAAGGGCGAAGTCGTGAAGGCCGTGGTCGTGCGCACCGCACATGGCGTCCGCCGGCCCGACGGCAGCCTCATCCGCTTCGACACCAACGCGGCGGTGCTCGTGAACAACCAGGGCGAGCCGATCGGCACGCGCATCTTCGGACCCGTGACGCGCGAGCTCCGTTCGAAGAACCATATGAAGATCATCTCGCTGGCGCCGGAGGTGCTCTAGATGACTGCCAAGATCAAAAAGGGCGACCGGGTCGTCGTCACCACGGGCCGCGACAAGGGCAAGAAGGGCGAAGTGCTGCGGGTCTATCCGAAGGAAGACCGCGCGCTGGTCTCCGGCGTCAATGTCGTCAAGCGCCATCAGCGCCAGACGGCGAAAGTGCAGGGCGGCATCGTCAACAAGGAAGCGCCCGTGCATCTGTCCAACCTTGCGCATGTCGACCCCAAGTCGGGCGAGGCGACGCGCATCGGATTCAAGATTCTTGGCGACGGTCGCAAGGTCCGCTTTGCCAAGAAGTCGGGTGAGGTCATCGATGTCTGAGAAGGGCAAGAAACAGCCGAAGGCCGAGAAGGCCGCGCCCCAAGGTGCCGCGAAGGATGCGGCTCCGAAGAAGGGCAAGGAAGGCGGCAAGAAGCCCGAAGCGCCCAAGACGGACTACGTCGAAGTGCGCGATCCGGACTACGTGCCGCGCTTCAAGAAGCGGTACAACGAGGTCGTGCGTCCGGCCCTGATGAAGGAGTTCGGTTACAAGAACGCGCTGCAGGTTCCGAAGATCGAGAAGATCGTTCTGAACATCGGCGCGGGCGAAGGCGCTTCGGATTCGAAGAAGGTGCAACAGGCCTTGACGGACCTGACGGCGATCGCGGGCCAGAAGCCCGTCGTGACGAAGGCGAAGAAGTCGATCGCGAGCTTCAAGATCGCGGCAGGCCGGGCCATCGGCGTGAAAGTCACGCTGCGCAAGGACCGCATGTACGAGTTCCTTGACCGCCTCGTGACCATGGCCCTGCCGCGCGTGCGGGACTTCCGTGGCCTCAACGGCAAGAGCTTCGACGGCCGCGGCAACTTTGCCATGGGCCTCAAGGAGCACATCGTCTTCGTCGAAATCGACTACGACAAGACGGAAACGGTGTGGGGCATGGACATCATCATCAACACCTCTGCGAAGACCGATGCGGAAGCGAAGGCGCTTCTGAAGGGCTTCCAGTTCCCGTTCATGAACTAAAGGCGAAACAAGCATGGCGAAGACGAGCCAGATCAACCGAAACAAGAAGCGCGAGAAGCTGGTGGCGCAATACGCCGCCAAAAGGGCCGCGCTCAAGGCCAAGACAGAAGACATGTCTGTTCCGCCGGAAGAGCGCTTTGCGGCGCATCTGAAGCTGGCGAAGCTGCCGCGCAATTCGTCGAAGACGCGCATCCATCATCGCTGCGAGATGACCGGCCGCGCCAAGGGCTATTACCGGAAGCTCAAGCTCTCGCGTATCGCACTTCGCCAGTTGGCAAATTTCGGCCAGGTCCCAGGCATGACCAAGGCGAGCTGGTAAGGAAGGAAAAAGAAATGGCGATCACAGATCCCATTGGCGATCTTCTCGCACGCATCCGCAACGGACAGATGCGCGGCATGTCGAAGATCAAGTCGCCCAACTCGCGGCAGCGCACCCGCGTGCTCGATGTTCTGCAGGCCGAGGGATTCATCCGCGGCTATATGGAAGTCGAGTTCCAGGGCAAGCGCGAGCTCGAGATCGAGCTCAAATATCACGAAGGCCGCCCGGTGATCCGCGATCTGAAGCGCGTGTCGACGCCCGGCCGCAGAGTTTATGCCTCGGTGAAGGATCTGAAGCCGCACAGGAACGGTCTCGGTCTGTCGATCGTCTCTACGCCCCAGGGCGTGATGACGGACATCGCAGCCCGCGAGAAGAACGTCGGCGGCGAAGTCCTCTGCCAGGTGTTCTAAGGGAGCCAAGGAATGTCCCGTATCGGCAAGAAGCCTGTCGCTCTCCCGAAGGGCGTGACCGCCACGGTCGAAGGCAAGACCGTGAAGGTGAAGGGCCCGAAAGGCGAGCTCAAGGTGGCCCTCGTCGACGAAGTCGATGCCATGGTCGACGAGCATGGGGTTCACGTTACGCCGAAGGAAGGCGCTGAGCGCGGCCGGCAGATGTGGGGCCTGTCCCGCACGCTGGTGAACAATCTCGTCGTCGGCGTGACCCAGGGCTTCACGCAGAAGCTCGAGATCAACGGCGTGGGCTATCGCGCGGCGGTGCAGGGCAAGAACCTGCAGCTGCAGCTAGGGTTCAGCCACGACGTGCTCTATCCGATCCCGACCGGCATCAACATCGTCTGCGAGAAGCCGACCTCAATCTCGGTGTCGGGCATCGACAAGCAGCTCGTCGGCCAGGTGGCTGCCGAGATCCGCGGCTATCGTCCGCCGGAGCCGTACAAGGGCAAGGGCGTGAAATACGCCGAAGAATTCATCCTCCGCAAGGAAGGCAAGAAGAAGTAAGGCCATGGGAAACCAGTCGAAGCTCTTCGAACGGCGCAAGAAGCGCACGCGCTACAAGATCACTCAGACCGCGGCCGGTCGTCCGCGCCTGTCGGTCTTCCGTTCGGGCAAGCACATCTACGCGCAAATCATTGACGATCGCGCGGCGAAGACGATCGTCGTCGCTTCCACGAACGAGAAGGAAGGCAAGCCCGCCAAGACGTACAACGTCGAAGCGGCGGCCGCTGTCGGCAAGAAGATCGCCGAACGCGCGCTCGCGAAAGGTCTGAAAGCGGTCGTGTTCGATCGCGGCGGGTACATCTATCACGGGCGCGTCAAGGCGCTGGCGGAGGCCGCGCGCGAAGGCGGCCTCGAGTTCTAAGGCAAAGGATCGGCATATGGCGCGTGAACCCAGGCAACGCGAACGTGGCGGCGACCGCGAAGAGCGCGACAACGAATTCGTCGACAAGCTCGTCCACATCAACCGTGTGGCGAAGGTGGTGAAGGGCGGCCGGCGTTTCGGCTTTGCGGCCCTCGTCGTCGTCGGCGATCAGCGCGGACGCGTCGGCTTCGGTCACGGCAAGGCGCGTGAAGTGCCGGAAGCGATCCGGAAGGCGACCGATGCCGCAAAGCGCGCGATGATCCGCGTGCCACTGAAGGACGGCCGCACGCTCCATCATGAAACCCGCGGCCATCACGGCGCCGGCAAGGTCATCGTCCGCCCCGCGCCCGCCGGTACCGGCATCATCGCCGGCGGCCCGATGCGTGCAGTGTTCGAGTCGCTCGGTGTAGGTGACGTCGTCGCCAAATCGCTCGGCACGTCAAATCCGTACAACATGGTGCGCGCCACCTTCGACGCGCTGAAGCTCCAACAGTCCCCCCGCATGGTGGCGCAGCGCCGCGGCCGCAGCGTCAGCGAGATCATCTCGCGGCGTGAAGGCACCAAGGGCGAACAAGCCTCCGCAGGAAACTAAGTCATGGCACCGCCGAAGAAGAGACCCGCAAAAGTGAAGACGGCAAGGCCAAAAGGGCCGACCGTTACCGTGCGCCAGATCAGAAGCGCTAACCGCAAGCCTGAGATTCAGGCGCAGACGTTGCGCGGCCTCGGGCTCGGCAAACTTCATCGCATGCGCACGCTCGAGGACACGCCGTCGGTTCGCGGCATGATCCGCGCCGTTCAGCATCTCGTCGAGATCGTCGAGGAAAAAGGCCAATGAAGCTCAACGAAATCCGCAACAATCCAGGCGCCCACAAGCGCAAGCTCAAGGTCGGCCGCGGCTCGAGCTCCGGTCTTGGCAAGACGTCGGGACGCGGTGTGAAGGGCGCCAAGGCCCGTACCGGCACGAAGGTGTACGGCTTCGAGGGCGGCCAGATGCCGCTTTACATGCGTCTGCCGAAGCGCGGCTTCCGCAACATCTTTGCCAACGAGTTCGGGGAAGTGAATGTTGGTCGCATCCAGAAGGCGATCGACGAGAAGAAGATCGATGCGGCCGCGAAGATCACGCAGGACGTCCTCGAGAAGGCCGGCATTGCGCGGGCCCGGAAAGACGGCATCCGTCTTCTCGGCACCGGCACTCTGAAGGCGAAACTGGACATCGAAGTGGCCGGTGCGAGCAAGAGCGCCCGCGAGGCGGTCGAGCGGGCCGGTGGCACGCTCGTCGTCACCTTCAAGAAGCCGGTCTACATGAACAAGAAGGGCACGCCGGGCAAAAAGGCGGAGCGCCGGGCGAAGTCGGCCGAAAAGCGGGCCGCGCGCACGGGCGGCTGAGGGACCGCTGACAGTCCGACTCATCCGCGAGCCGGCGCTGGCGCGATGGCGGTCGGGCGAGGTCCGGCCGTGACAAACTGGCGTCGAGGTTTGACGACCCCAACATGAGGTTTTCATCCCTCAAGGGGAGGGTGATAGGATTTCCGCGACACTGAGGGTGTCTGTGGTTCGGGAGTAGAGAATGGCCTCGGCAGCCGAGCAACTGGCAGCAAATTTCAATTTCAGCAATCTCGGCAAGGCGAAGGAGCTGCGCGACCGCATCCTCTTCACGCTGGGCATGCTCATCATCTGCCGCCTCGGCACCTATATCCCGATGCCCGGCATCGACCCCAACGGCATGGCGCGGCTCCTATCGCAGCAGCAGGGCGGCCTGCTCGACATGTTCAACATGCTGTCGGGCGGCGCGGTGCAGCGCATGGCGATCTTCGCCCTCGGCATCATGCCCTACATCTCGTCCTCGATCATCGTGCAGCTGATGCAGACGGTGATCCCCGAGCTCGAACAGCTCAAGAAGGAAGGCGAGGTCGGCCGCAAGCAGATCAATCAGTACACCCGCTACGGCACGGTGTTTCTCGCCGCGATGCAATCTGTCGGCATCGCCTTCGGTCTCGAGCAGATGCCGGGCATCGTCATCGATCCGGGTATCTTCTTCGTCTTCACGACCGTCATCACGCTGACAGGCGGCACCATCCTTCTGATGTGGATGGGCGAGCAGATCACCAGCCGCGGCGTCGGCAACGGCATCTCGCTGATCATCTTCGTCGGGATCGTCGCGCGCTTTCCGACCTCGATCCAGCAGCTCTTCGAAGCCGGCCGCACCGGCGCCTTAAGCCCCTTCACGATCGGCGCCATCTTCTTCGGTGCGATCGGCCTGGTGATCGCCATCGTCTTCATGGAGCGCGCGCAGCGTCGGCTGCTGGTGCAATATCCCAAGCGACAGATGGGCAATCGTATGTTCGGCGGTGAATCCTCGCACCTGCCGCTCAAGCTGAACGTCTCGGGCGTTATCCCGCCGATCTTTGCATCCTCGATCCTGACCGTGCCGCTGACCTATGCCGCCTTCGCCGGCGCCAACACGCCGGAATGGATGCAGACCATGGTCTCCTATATCGGCCCGACGCAGCCGCTCTATTTCATCCTCTATGGCGGGATGATCATCTTCTTCGCGTTCTTCTACACCTCGATCGTCTTCAATCCGGAAGAGACGGCGGAGAACCTCAAGAAATACGGCGGCTTCATCCCGGGCATCCGTCCCGGCAAGAAGACCGCCGAATATATCGATTATGTGCTCACGCGCACGACCTGCGTCGGCGCCGTCTATCTCGCAGTCGTCTGTCTTATCCCGGAATTCCTGCGTCGCGACGTCACCAGCATCCTGACGCTCGGCGGCACCTCGATCCTCATCATCGTCAGCGTGATGATGGACACGATCGCGCAAATCCAAAGCCACCTCATCGCGCAGCAATATGAGGGGCTGATAAAGAAAGCGAAGCTCAGGGGGGCGAGACGTTGAATTTGGTCCTGTTTGGACCGCCGGGGGCTGGAAAAGGCACGCAAGCAAAGATCCTGCAGGAAAAGCGTGGCCTTCCGCAGCTCTCGACGGGCGATATGTTGCGGGCGGCCATCGCGGCGAAGACGCCGCTTGGCAAACAGGTTGAAGGCATCCTGGCGAAAGGCGATCTGGTCTCCGATGACATCGTCATCAAGATCATCGCAGAGCGCTACGATCAGCCCGATTGCGCCGGCGGCGCGGTGTTCGACGGGTTTCCGCGCACCATCGCGCAGGCCGTGGCGCTCGATGAGATGCTCGCCGCACGCCGCAAGAAGATTGATGTGGTGATCGAACTCAAGGTCGATGACGCCGTGCTCCTGAAGCGCGTCGAGCAGCGGATCAAGGAGTCGGGCGGCGTGACCCGTTCCGACGACACGCCGGAGACGCTGAAGGCGCGCCTGGCCGTCTACTACAAGAACACGGCCCCGCTCCTCGACTACTACCGAAAGCAGGGCAAACTCGAGACGGTCGACGGCATGGCTCCGGTCGAGGCGGTCACCCGGGCCATCGCGACGGCGATTTTCGCCAAGACCGGCGGCGCCTGAGAAATGTAAGTCCCTGAAAAATAACGGATTAACTTGTGTTGACTGGCGGACTTCAATTCATATAATCCGCGCCCTTGCGGCGACCCATCCTGCCATGACCGGCGGCTTCAGCAGCCGTCTTAGGCGGGCTGGGGTGTTGTCCGTTGGGAAATGACGAAGAATTTCCGATAGTTAGAGGCAAAGGAGAGCCCAGTGGCGCGCATTGCCGGCGTCAATATTCCGACCCAAAAGCGAGTGCTGATCGCACTGCGCTACATTCATGGAATCGGGCCCGCCAAGGCCAAAGAGATCTGCGAAAAAGTCGGCATCGCTGCAGACCGTCGCGTTCATGATCTAACGGATTCCGAGATCATTCAGATCCGCGAAGTCATCGACCGCGACTATGTGGTCGAGGGCGATCTTCGTCGCGAAGTCGCGATGAACATCAAGCGGTTGATGGATCTCGGCTGCTATCGCGGCCTTCGTCATCGCAAAGGTCTGCCGGTCAGAGGTCAGCGCACGCACACCAATGCTCGCACGCGCAAGGGTCCTGCAAAGGCCATCGCGGGCAAGAAAAAAGTCACGAAGTAACGGAAAAGATCGATGGCGAAGCCTGCGGCGCGTGCGCGCAAGAAGGAAAAGAAGAACGTTGTGGTCGGCGTGGCGCATGTCGCCGCGACCTTCAACAACACGATCATCACGATCACCGACACGCAGGGCAACGCTGTGTCCTGGTCGTCGGCCGGCATGATGGGTTTCAAGGGCTCGCGGAAATCGACGCCTTATGCCGCCCAAGTCGCCGCCGAAGATGCGGGCCGCAAGGCCGTCGAGCACGGCATGCGCACGCTCGAAGTGGAAGTGAGCGGCCCGGGTTCGGGCCGCGAATCGGCGCTGCGCGCGCTGCAAACGGTCGGTCTGGTTGTGACGTCGATCCGCGACGTGACGCCGATCCCGCACAATGGATGTCGTCCGCCGAAGCGCCGCCGCGTGTAAGATATTTTGATTTCTTTAACCCGTCGAACGGATAGGTCGCCTTCGTGGCGTCCGGGAAACGATGAGGCCCCAAAGTGTTCCAGAAGAATTGGCAAGAACTGATTAAACCCCAGAAGCTCCGCGTCGAAGCGGGGCATGATGCAGGCCGCACGGCGACGCTCGTCGCCGAGCCGCTCGAGCGTGGCTTCGGCCTGACGCTCGGCAATGCGCTGCGCCGCGTGCTGTTGTCCTCGTTGCAGGGCGCGGCCGTGACCTCGATCCACATCGAAGGCGTGCTGCACGAATTCTCCTCCATCCCCGGCGTGCGCGAAGACGTCACCGATATCGTGCTCAACGTGAAGCAGATCGCGTTGCGCATGCATTCGGAAGGCCCGAAGCGCCTTTCGCTGCGCATGCAGGGCCCGGGCGAAGTGACGGCGGGACAGATCACGGCGGTCGCCGACGTCGAGATCCTCAATCCGGATCTCGTCCTCTGCACGCTCGACGAGAAAGTCGATTTCCGCATGGAGCTGACAGTCGCGACCGGCAAGGGCTACGTCCCCGCCGACCGCAATCGCCCCGAGGATGCGCCGATCGGTCTTATCCCGGTCGACTCGCTCTTCAGCCCCGTGAAGAAGGTCAGCTACAAGGTCGAGAACACCCGCGAGGGCCAGATCCTCGACTACGATAAGCTGACGCTGACGGTCGAGACCAACGGCGCGGTCACGCCCGATAACGCGGTCGCTTATGCCGCGCGTATCCTTCAGGATCAGCTCCAGGTCTTCATCAACTTCGAAGAGCCGCGCGAACGCGTCGCCGAGGAGGCCAAGCCCGATCTCGCATTCAATCCGGTGCTTCTGAAGAAAGTCGACGAGCTCGAGCTGTCGGTGCGTTCGGCGAACTGCCTGAAGAACGACAACATCGTCTACATCGGCGACCTGATCCAGAAGACGGAAGCGGAGATGCTCCGCACGCCGAACTTCGGCCGCAAGTCGCTGAACGAGATCAAGGCGGTGCTGGCGGAAATGGGCCTACATCTCGGCATGGAAGTGCCGGGCTGGCCGCCGGAGAACATCGAAGATCTCGCGAAGAGATACGAAGACCAGTATTGATTTAAGTGTGTCATCCCCGCGCAAGCGGGGACCCAGAGTGCAACAAATAGGTCCCGGCTCTACGCAGCTTTGCCGCTTGGCCGGGATGACAGGAACTAAAGCATGCGTCATCGCAATTCCGGCCGCAAACTCGGTCGCACCAGCGCCCACCGTACCGCCATGTTCGCCAACATGACGGCGGCGCTCATCAAGCATGAGCAGATCAAGACGACGCTGCCCAAGGCGAAAGAGCTTCGTCCCGTGATGGAGAAGCTCGTGACGCTGTCGCGCCGCGGCGGCTCCGATCTGCATGCCCGCCGTCAGGCGCTGGCGCAGATCCGCGATGCGGCGCAGGTCAGGAAGCTCTTCGATGTGATCGGCCCGCGCTATGCCGACCGTCCTGGCGGCTATCTTCGCATCCTGAAGGCCGGCTTCCGTTACGGCGACAACGCCGAAATGGCGTTCATCGAGTTCGTCGATCGCGACGTCGACGCGAAGGGCCTCGATTCCGGCCCGGTCGCCGAGATGGAAGACGCCGAGAGCGATGCGTAACGGCTCGTTCGAATTTAGGTGCTAAACAGGGCGGCCTCCGTGCCGCCCTTTTGCATGTCGGGGACACTGCCATGAGACAGATTTTCGCCGCTTTCGTCATCGCCGTGCTGGCGCTGCCGGCCTCTGCCGCTCAAGTGCCACAATCGGCGGCGCAGGTGCAGTTGACCTTCGCGCCGATCGTCAAGCGCGTGGCTCCCGCCGTGGTCAACGTCTATTCGCGCTCGG
>DATKON010000016.1:0-3708 GCA_035524575.1 Rhizomicrobium sp. | reverse complement strand
GGCGTGCCGGTGCGCATGGCGCTGATCTCGCTGATGCTGCATCTGCACAAGAACAAGTCGCTGCACAAATTCGCCGGCGGCTTCGCCAAACCCGAGCACCCGGTCTATGTGCAGCCGATCGGCACCGGCGTCGGCTGCCACAACAAGAACTGCATCACCTGCGATCCGTCGGAAAGCCAGTACGCAGCCAACAAGTTCTACGTGATCGAGGGAAAAGCGGGACAGCTGAGCGGCTTTCGGCTGCGCTGCGCCTATTGCGAGGCCGACATCGAGGAAGACGTCACGGCGGCCTTCGTCACGGCCGACACGACGCGCAAGACATTTTCGCCGGGCCTTGCGGCCATCGCGCGCGCGGCGCCGGACCGGATCCGGCATCTCATCATTTATGCGGCCGATGCCGATGCCCGGGCGGCAGGCTTTGCACCACGCGAGGCGCCAGGCGGCAGCAAGGCGCGCGCGGGGTAAACCGCGGTCATTCCGGGGCCGAGCGAAGCGAGGAGCCCGGAATCCATAGCCCCGACGCCGCGGAACGTTGAATTGCAGTGCAGGTTCTGCAAACTCAGCGAATATGGATTCCGGGTTCGCGCTCCGCGCGCCCCGGAATGACGAGAGAACGATCATGTCCCTGCCGCTCAATTGGCCTCCTGTTCTCGCTTACGTCTCCGCATCGATCTTCGGCTATCTGTGCGGCTCCATTCCATTCGGCATCATCCTGACGCGGCTCGCGGGCACCCAGGACCTGCGCACCATCGGGTCCGGCAATATCGGCGCCACCAATGTGCTGCGCACCGGCAACAAGAAGCTCGCCGCAGCGACGCTGTTGGGCGACATGCTCAAAGGCACCGCGGCGGTGGCGCTGAGCAATTCCGTGCTCGGCCGCGAGCCGGCGATTGCCGCCGCCATCGGCGCGTTTCTCGGCCATCTCTTTCCGATCTGGCTCCGCTTCAAGGGCGGCAAAGGAGTCGCGACGTTCATCGGGCTCTTGCTCGGTTTTGCCGCCTGGATTGCCGTCGTTTCGTTCTGCGTCATCTGGCTCGTGGTCGCCTTCGCGTCACGCTACTCCTCGCTCGCCGCGCTGATCGCCAGCGCAGCGACGCCTGTCGTTCTCTGGGCACGGGGCGAAACCCAACTCGCCGCGCTCTTTCTGGTGCTCGCGGCGCTGCTGTGGTTCATGCACCGCGGCAATATCGCGAGATTGCTCAACGGCACGGAAAGCAAGATCGGACGGAAGACGGAAGCGCACTCGCACTGATCCTACCGCGCTGTCGCGGGCGCGGAGAATTACTCCGCGGCTTCCACGGTCACCGGCGCCCGTGCAGCCGGAGCGCCATGCGCGACCGGGGCGCCGTGGGTGTGCGGGATCTTGTCGGCGAAGACTTCGACGAAATGATCGGTTTCGCCGGCGGATGTGTGCGGCCGCATGGCTTCGTCGAAATGAGTTTTCGCGGCCGGGTCTTTCACGACCTTCGCCATGATGCGGCGATAGCGCCAGATCAGGCGGCCCCATTGCGTGCAGACTTTGAGGAAATCGTAGAGCCGCCACGGATAGAAGATCAGCGGGTTGAGCACTTTCATGCCGGAGCGGCGCTGCTTGCGCAGCTTGCGCCGGAAGAAGCCGAATTGCAGCGGGTGGACGCCTTCGATGCGCGCCGCGCCCGAGAAGATCGTCAGCGAGTCGAGCACTTTGGTGCGGTTGATGCCCGACGCGATGGCGCGCCGCATGATCGTCTCGACATGCGCGTCGGTGTAATAGCGCTTCCAGGCGTCGGCATAGACCTGCGTCCAGGCTTCCTTCGACATCAAGGGATGCGCGGTGCAGGCATGCTCGAGATCGTATTTGTTCAAGTCGGGGTCCATCGGCACCCCGCGCAGATAGAGATTCTTGTGATCTTCCGAACCCGGCAGCGGCGTCAGGTAGAAGAATTCGAGAATATCGATCGGCAGCTCTTTTTTGATGATCTCGATATCGCGGGCGATCGATTCCGGCGTGTCGGTCGGGAAGCCCAGGATATAGCCGGCATAGGTCAGCACATGCTGCTTGCGCCAGGCGAGCAGCATTTCGCGATATTCCCAGATCTTGTTCTGGCGCTTCTTGGCGCCCATCAGCGATTCCGGATTGATGTTCTCCAGCCCTAGGAAAATCGCCGTGCAGCCGGCGCGCGCGCATTTCTCGATGAAGTTCGGAATGCGGTGGCACAGCGTGTCGACCTGGATCAAGAGCTTGATGTTGAACTTCTCGCGCTCGCGCAATTCGATGAGCCGGTCGAGGATCGGCTCCCAGTTGCGATTGCGGGCGAAATTGTCGTCGGTGATGAAAAACCGGGTGATGCCCTGCGCGGCGTTGGCGCGCACGATGCCCTCGATATCGTCCGGCGTGCGGTAGCGCGACTTGCGGCCCTGCACATTGATGATGGTGCAGAACGAGCATTGGAACGGACAGCCGCGTCCGGCATCGAAGCTCGAATAATGCCCGGCGACGCGGGTGACCACCGAGCGCGGCAGGATCGGAAACACCGCGGCCGCCATTTCCGGAAGGTCGTTGAGATAATTGTAGATCGGCTTGGCCTGCCCTGCCGCCACATCGCACAGCACTTCGGCCATGCGGCCTTCGGCCTCCCCGGCATAGAGATGAATGCCGAGATCGAGCGCTTCCTGCAAACCATCGGGCAGCTTCGGCAGCATCGAGATGCAGCCCGAGACGTGAAAGCCCCCCATCATCACGGTGAGGCCCTTGGCGCGGAACTGCCGGCCGAGATCGAGCGCGCGCGGGAACTGGTTCGACTGCACGCCGACGAGGCCGACCATGCCGGCGCCGGCATTTGCGATGCGCTCCGCTATGCCTTCGACATCGACGACGGTATTGCACTCGTCACAGGCTTCGACCTCGATATCGACATCGGGTCCGAGCACGCGCTCGCGCGCGCATTGCTCGATCAGGCCATGGACGCTGGCGAGACTGTTCGAAGGCAGTGTCGAGCGCAGCCATTGGATGACATAGCCATCCGGATCGTAGTGCGACGGCTTTATGAGTATGACGCGAAAAACGCGCTTGGCCTCAGCGTCCAAGGTATTCCCTCCCCACCAGGGCACCACCACCCCCGACGTCAGAGGCAAACAGGGGGCCAATGACCAAGTCAAGCGAAGTTTGCGGGTTCGGCCGCGCGTTTGCAATGGAATTCGGACGGGATGTGCCTTTGCTGGTTCCATTCTAAGCTCGCTCCTCCCCGTGGCACGGAAGGCGACGGTGCCAGCGAGCCTCGCAGCGAGATAGCCTTGGTGATGACGTGACGCGCGAAGGTGGAGGCATTCTCAGCGGGTGCGCCGCGCGGCGGCATGAGTCTCCATTATTGTTCTGCACCATCGTCGCCCCTACCTCCGCGCTGCGCGCGGCTACCTCCCCCGCTATCGCGGTGGAGGATGAAGACGCGCGCTGCCGTTCTCGCGCTGCGAGTTTTTTGTTGGAACGCTACGGTGGTTGGGCCGCGGAGAGAGCGAGTGGCGAGTGGGGAAAGGAATCCCGTCTTCGTCGTTCGCTGCTGCCGTCCTCGTCGTGTTGGCCCTTTTCCTTATTCGCTATTCGCTATTCGCTATTCGCCATTCGCCGAAACAAACGAAAGGAAATGGAACGCCGACAGACGCAAATCCGAACCTGCCGTGCTGCTGGGCACGGCCGCGCATCCCAGCATGGATGCGCACGCCTATCGGCGT
>DATKON010000015.1:0-8425 GCA_035524575.1 Rhizomicrobium sp. | reverse complement strand
CTCTTTGATGCGCTGAAGAGCGGCCGAGATCAGATTGGTATCGCGCCCGCGGCCGAACACATCGGCGAGAACTTCCTGCCGGTGCATGCGGACGAGGACGGGATCTGCGCGCGCGATATCGCCGAAGACAAGCGCCATATGCTGAACCGCATCGAACATCGTTGAGTAGGCGATGGCGCGGGCCGGCCCGATTTCCGTCGCCACTTCGAATTCGGAGACGCGCGTTACCAGTTTCTCGCGCGCCCGACGATACGCGATGAGGTCGGCGATCGATATCATCTTGAGGCGGTGCTCGCGTGCAAATGCCACCAGTTGCGCAAACCGCTTGACCGTGCCGTCATCATTGACGAGTTCGCCGAGAAGTCCGACGGCGGGAAGGCCGGCAAGGTGGGTCAGATCGGTCGCGGCTTCCGTATGGCCCGAACGCATCAGCACGCCGCCTTCTTTCGAGATAAGCGGAAAGACATGGCCGGGGCGCACGAAATCCTGCGCCTGGACATTGCCGTTGGCGAGCGCACGAGCGGTATTGGCGCGTTCCTCCGCCGCAATGCCAGTCGTCAGTCCTTCGCGGTAATCGACGGAGATCGTGAATGCGGTCTGCAGCGGCGCGTTGTTGTCGCGGACCATCGGGTCGAGCTGCAAGGCGCGCGCGCGCTCCGCGGTCACGGGCGCGCAGAGAATGCCGCTCGTATGACGCACCATGAACGCCACCTGCTGCGCCGTGACCTTCGACGCCGCGACGATGAGATCGCCTTCATTTTCGCGATCGTCGTCATCGACGACGATGATCATCTCGCCGTCGGCGATCGCCTTGATCGCCGCATCAATGGTGTCGAGTTTCATGATGCTCTCCGGACGTACGCCGTTTCGAAACCGGGTGATGTCGTCGAGCCGCACACGGCGATGCTTGCCCACCATCCGGAAGGGAAGGACGCCGGTATCGAGCAGCTTGACGAGATGAGGGCGGGAGACGCCGAGGATATCCGCCGCTTCCTGCGTCGTGAGCTCGGCCTCGAGCGGCGTGATGGCGACGAGGCGGCCGCGCGCCATCTGCTCGAGCATCTCAAGGAGAAGGTCGAAGGCCGGCGCGGGGAGGGGAGCCGGTGCGCCGTCGCTGACCGCAACATGAGCGGCCCGCCCGTTGCGGTGCTGCCCGAGGGCTTTGGCGGCGGCGCTCGCCAGCGCCGCGTCCCGCGGAGTCATGGCCTACCTGTTTTTCGTCTCTTTCGAATACTAGTATTCGAAATAAACGAAATGCAAGGCCTCAGGCCCAGCTTTTGGGGACCGGCGTTGCCCGCTGGTTGTAGAGGAGCTTCGCGCGGCGGGCCTTTTCGTCGTCCGGGAGTTTCGACATGTCTTCCGACAGGTCGGCGCCGGCGGCCATGCCCTTCTGCACGGCGGGCCGTGCTTCAAGCTCTTCGATCCACCGTTTCACATTCGGGAATTCGCCGAGATCGATCTTGCGCAGCTTCCAGCCCGCGGCCCACGGATAACAGATCATGTCCGCGATCGTGTATTCACCGGCGGCAAGATAGGGCTTCTTGTGGAGACCCAGCTCCATCACACCGTAAAGACGATGGACTTCATTGGCGAAGCGCGTGTTGGCGTAAGCGAGATCGCCGTTTTTGGGGTCTTGCGCGGCGCGGAAGAAATGTCCCTGCTCGCCGAATTTCGGACCCTGATTGCTCATCTGCCACATCACCCACTGCACGACGTCGTATTTCTTCGCCATGTCCTGCGGCCAGAAGCGTCCGAACTTCTCTGCGAGGTACATCATGATCGCGCCGGACTCAAAAACCGGAAGCGGCTTGCCGCCGCCCTTCGGCTCGGTATCGACAAGCGCCGGCATGCGGTTGTTCGGAGATATCTTGAGGAATTCGGATTCGAATTGATCGCCGCGACCGATATTGACCGGCTTGATCGTGTACGGAACGGTCAGCTCTCGAGCAGGATCGTCACTTTCTTTCCGTTCGGCGTGGGCCAGAAATAGAGGTCGAGCATCGCGAATTCTCCTCGAGCAATTAGGTGGAATTCCGGCGGAAACGTTGTGCGCTGTCAGTGCGTACGCAACACCTCAAAGATGGATGTTGCAAGGATATCTAGGTCCGCGTGATCGATGGTCAAGGCGGGCGTCAGATAGACGATGTTGCGGAACGGGCGGATGAAGACGCCTTTTTCCACGAAACGCCGCTTGAGCGTGTTGAGATCGCCGATGGTCTCGAGCTCGACGATGCCGATGGCGCCTTTCACGCGGACGTCCTTGACGCCCGGCAACTCGAGACAGCGACCGAGCCTTGGGCCCAGGAACTTCCCGATTTCGGCAGCCTGCAGAAGCCGCGGCTCGCTTTCGAAGAGATCGAGCGAGGCATTGGCGGCGGCGCAGGCGAGCGCATTGCCCATGAATGTCGGCCCGTGCATCAGCGCGCGCGAAGCATCGTCCGACCAGAATGCATCGAACACTTTCCGGCTCGCGACGGTCGCCGCCAACGGAAGAGTGCCGCCGGAGAGCCCCTTGCCGAGCGTGATAATGTCAGGCGCGATCGCGGCCGCTTCGCTTGCGAACATCGGCCCCGTGCGGCCGAAACCCGTGAAGATCTCATCGAAGATGAGAAGCAGCTCGTATTTGTCGGCGAGACGCCGCAGGCGCTTCAGGCATTCCGGATCGTGGAACAGCATGCCGCCTGCGCCCTGCACGAGCGGCTCGACCACGATGCCGGCGATCGTGTCGGCATGTCGCGCGAGCAAAGTCTCCAACGCCGCCGAGCTTTCCTCGTCGCGCGGCAGATCGACAACATAGTGTTCAGGAAGCACGCCGGCGAACAGCGCATGCATGCCTTCCTCGGGATCGCACACCGCCATCGTCGCGAAGGTGTCGCCGTGATAGCCGCCCTTGAAGGCGACGAATTTGCTGCGCCCGCGGACGCCGCGATTAATCCAGTATTGCGCCGCCATCTTCATCGCGACTTCAACGGCGACGGAGCCCGAATCCGAATAGAACACGCGCTCAAGCTCGCCTGGCAGGATCGCCGCGAGACGCGCGGCCAGCGTCAGCGCCTGCTCATGCACGAGGCCGCCCAGCATGACATGCGGCATGCGCTTGATCTGCCGCTCGAGCGCATCGGCGATGTGGGGATGATTGTAGCCGTGGCAGGCCGTCCACCACGACGCGTTGCCGTCGATCAGTTCGCGGCCGTCGGCGAGACGAATGCGCGAGCCTTTGGTCGAAGCGACCGCCAGCGGCGGCGCCACCGTTTTCATCTGCGTGTAAGGCAACCAGATATGCGGAAGGCCGCGGTCGTACCAATCGGTCACGAAAGCGCCATGGGCGAAAGACCCAACTGCTCGAACAGGCGATGATCGCGATCCGCGCTCGGGTTGGGCGTCGTCAATAACTTCGGTCCGCCGAAGATCGAATTGGCGCCCGCGAGGAAACACAGCGCCTGCGTTTCGGGGCTCATCGTTTCGCGCCCCGCGGACAGGCGCACCATCGATTTCGGCATGGAGATTCGCGCGACCGCAATGGTACGCACGAATTCGATGTGATCGGGCGCCTGACCGTGGCTGACGGGCGTTCCTTCCACCTGCACCAGCATGTTGATCGGCACGCTTTCGGGATGGACGGGCAGCGTCGCCAGCGCGTGGAGCATGCCGACGCGATCTTCGCGCGCTTCTCCCATGCCGACGATGCCGCCGCAGCAGACATGGATGCCGGCGCGGCGCACTTCCTCGAGCGTCTCGAGACGATCCTGATATGTCCGTGTACTGATGATCTCGCCGTAATATTCCGGCGAGGTGTCGAGATTGTGGTTGTAGTAGTCGAGGCCGGCATCCTTCAGGCGATCGGCCTGCGCACCCGTCAGCATGCCGAGCGTGACGCAGGTTTCCATGCCGAGCGCTTTGACCTCGGACACCATCGTGCAGACCGCGTCGAGATCGCGATCCTTCGGCGAGCGCCACGCGGCTCCCATGCAGAAGCGCGTGGCGCCGCGATCCTTGGCCGCCCTGGCGTCGGCCACGACTTTCTGCACGTCCATAAGCTTCGTCGCTTCGACCCCGGTATCGTATTTCGCGCTCTGCGGACAATATGCGCAGTCCTCGGGACAGCCGCCGGTCTTGATCGACAACAGCGTCGAGATCTGCACGGCGTTCGCATCGAAATGCCGCCGATGCACCGACTGTGCGCTGTAGATGAGATCGGAAAAGGGAAGGGCAAAAAGCGCGCGCAGCTCCTCGCGGGTCCAGTCGTTGCGGACATCGTCGAATTTCTCGGGACTGACGGGAGCGTTCATACGCGGCTGGCCCTTTTTTGGTGGTTGTGCCATGGCATTAGCGCCGCCTTCTCACCTGCGCAAGGCTCGACACGGAACCTGTTATGGCCGCCTTTTTTGTCACCTCGACCGGCACCGATATCGGCAAGACGTATGTCACGGCGGGACTTTTAAGGGTCCTGAGAGGGGGCGGTGCATCGGCGATCAAGCCGGTGGCGAGCGGATTTACGACGGAAACTGCCGCGACGAGCGACCCCGTCGTGCTGCTTGAGGCCATGGGCGAAGTCATGACGCCGGAGGCGCTCGCGCGGATTTCGCCCTGGCGCTTTGCCGAGCCGCTGTCGCCCGATATGGCGGCCGCGCGCGAAGGTCGCATCATCGATTACGACGCCCTCATCGAATTCTGCCGCGCCGGTATGGGGCGGGCGCGTGGACCTTTTTTCGTGGAGGGCGTCGGCGGCGTCATGGTTCCGCTCGATGCGCGCCGTACGGTCAGGGACTGGATGGCCGCCCTGGGCCTGCCGATCGTACTCGTTGTCGGCTCCTATCTTGGCACCATCAGCCACACGCTAACGGCGCTCGACGTACTCGCGCGCGCCCGCCTGCGCGTCGGAGCGCTGGTCGTCAATGAATCGAGCGGGAGCACGGTGCCGCTGGGCGAGACCATCGCCGCGCTGCATCGCTTCGCGGGCGCGGTGCCGATCGCAAGCCTCGGGCGTTCGGCCAATGAAGAGCAGTTCCGGCGGTTGTGGCGGGTGTTATGCGGCGACGCCTGATCGACAGCTCTATGCCAGTCTGACTAATCTTGAGTCGCCCTTGTTGGAGCGCAACATTGCCGGCTTGGCTGGCAAAGGGCACGGAGAGGCGGGAGACCGCCTCTCCGACTGGCCTGAGCGCCAATCGGCTCCGACGAACGGGATGCAATTCCCTCACCGGATGCCTTGTTGGCGTCGGTTGACCGCCGAAGGCTCCTGACTATGATCCCGCCTCCATTCGCATTCCCTCCGTGCCCCTGTGGCGGAATGGTAGACGCGGCAGACTCAAAATCTGTTGCTGGCGACAGCGTGCTGGTTCAAGTCCGGCCAGGGGCACCAGTCTTCGAAGCGCAGTCGCGACGACCCTGCAAGCGACGAAGCTGGGATCTCAATCCCCGACGATCTGCTCGTTCTCGGATTCCAGCGGCCGTGATTTGCGCAGGCTCGCCAGCCACGCCCAGTCGGCGACGCGCAGATGGTCCATCTCCATCGCCTTCAGGCAGATAAGAAAGAAGCTCGCCGAGAATTCGCCGCGGCCGATCTTGTTTCTGAGATTGCGCTCGTTCTCCTGCACGCGCATGGCATTCAGGCGGTCGGCAAGCTCCCGATAGCTGAGCTCGCGATACATCATCGACATCTGAAGGATACGGGTCGCCCATTGCCTTGCTTCGCGCGCAAGCACGCTGTCGATCCCCAAAGTCTTCGGCATGCAACCGCCCCCTGAAAATTTTACGCCCGCTTAAGATTTACTCGTACTTAACCGTCTTCATTGGAAGTGCACGCTAGATGATGCCTTTTCGTTGACCCGACTCATCTTCCGTGCAAATGAATTTTGTAAAGTGTATTCGCTGGGGTTTAAGGAATGCTTGTCCGAACATTCGCAAGCTTCGCCCTTTCCTGTTCCATTCTGGAGAGCGAAGAGCCGGACTAATCACGGGGGACGTTGCACCTGGGACGGAAGCGGGGCTTCCGTCGTCAGGCGGACGGCATTACGGCGCAAATCTCCTGACATCTAATTTTCGAACGCAGGCGCGATTGCGGCGATGCGAACAGGAGAACGTGCGCGCGAGTCCTTCGCCGAGAGCGGTATTTGAGTGGCATTCATCGGGCGGGCTGGAGGCGCTCTCAGGATGCAAGAGGTGAAGAAGCAGGCGATCATCAAGCGGCTGCCGGCGGGGAAGGGCAACTCGCATGTCGGTATCGAAATCAGTCTTTGGGATGTAGACAAGGAGAACTTTCGCGAAGGCGACACGGTCGAAGTCCAGATCCGTCGCCTGGCGCGGCGCTCGCCCAAAGAACGCGAAAAGCGCGTCGTCAAACTCCCGCGGCCGAAACCGCGCTACGAAATCCGCCAGGAAGGCCCGATCTTTGTCGGCTATGTCAGCGGCTTTCCCTGCGTGCTGGCGAGCAAGCGCGAAGTCGTCGCCCGCATGATGGCCGAGAGATTTATGACCGGGATCGCGACCGGCCAGATCGTGCCGTTCCCCAAGAATAAATGAGACTGTGTTTCGCCTGAACGCCGTACGCCGGTTCGGGCAGCGCCGGTCTTTGCCAAGATAGAAAAGGCGGCAGAAGGACTTATGCAGTCCCTGCAGCGAATTTTTCGGCTGCGCAATTGTTAGGCGAAAAAGCCACACATCCCTCTGTCACAGCTTGTTATTTTGCATTTGCCACTTTTGCGCGTAAACTCTTTTTTAATTGTTTTTTGAGCGGTGGCGGGGGCCCGGATGCAACTCACAACGCTGCAGAAGTCGACTGCGCAAGCCATTGTGAACATATTCGAAACGGGCTCGATCCGCGGCAATTACGCCGACGTGACGCTGCTGCCGGGCGATTCCGGTCAGCTGACCTACGGACGGTCGCAGACAACGCTCGCGAGCGGCAATCTCTATCTCCTGATCCAGGATTATTGCGCGCGCAGCGACGGCTCCCTGGGCGCCGCGCTCAAGCCCTACCTTCCGCAGCTCGAGAGCCGCGACAGTGCGCTCAACACCGACACGACGTTTCGCGGCCTCTTGAAGGACGCCGGCAACGATCCCGTCATGCAGGACGTGCAGGACGCGTTCTTCGATCAGGTCTATTGGGATCCCGCGATGCGCTCGGCCGATGCGCTCGGCGCGCAATCCGCTCTCGGCGCCGCCATCGTCTATGACAGCACAGTGCACGGTTCGTGGGCCCTCGTGCGCGACATGACGCGCAAGCAATTCGGCGAGCTGAAGCAGGTCGGCGAAGTGCAATGGATGTCCGACTATGTCGAGACGCGGCGGCAATGGCTCGCCACCTATCCCAATCCGCTGCTGCACAAGACCGTCTATCGCATGGACGCTTTCCGGCAGATCATCAATGCGGGAAACTGGAAGCTCGGCCTGCCGATCGTGGTGCGCGGCCTGACGATCACGTCGGATTCTCTCACAGACACGAAGCCGGTGAACGTTGCGGCAGAAGGGGCGCCGAGGCGCCTGTTGAAACTGTCGACGCCGCCTCTGACGGGACCGGACGTGACATGGCTGCAGCAGCGCCTCACGCTCGCCGGCATTCATGTCGCGAGCACTGGAATCTTCGATGCCGCTACCGATACGGCCGTGAAGGCATTCCAGGCCGCGCATGACCTGACGCCCGACGGCATCGTGGGGCCCGCGACGCGCTCCGCGCTCGAGGATGTTCCGCTCGTCGCGCCGCAAAAGACACTCACGCCTGCGGAGTCGGAACCGATGCCGGCGGTCGTTGCACCCAAGCCGGCGACGACTGCCCCAACCGCGCCTTCGACACAGACCGCGCCGCCGGCGGGAGCCGGCCCATCGGCGATCAGCAAAGATGCAGCCACCGACATCAAGCAGCACGTCACGGCTCAGGTGCAGACGGGCGTCGCCGCCGTCCAGAAAACGATCAACGACACTCATAAACAGGTGGTCTCGCTGATCGCGCCAGGCACCAAGCCGGTTCAGGCCGCGGCGCCGGCGCAAAAAAAATCGCAGCCGGTGAAAGCGCAGGCAGTCGAGACCGCACTGCAGACCGTCAGCTTCACGAGCCGCGGCGCCATGGCGGCGATCGGCAGCACGCTTCTTTTCCTGTTCACCGAGATCCGTGACGGTCTCGCCTGGGTTTCGGCCGGACTGTCCAGGGTCGACCTTTCGCAGGTGAAGATTCCGCCATTTCCGAATATGCCGCAGTCGTCCGCGGACGTGCCGGGCTTTCTTGTGCAGCTCTACGCTTACGTCCAGACGGTATCGGCGTCCATACCCAACGAGTGGATGTTCCGTATACGGATCGTTGCGATCGTGCTGATCCTTTACACGCTCTACCGCCTTCGCAAGGCGCATATCAGCCTGACCCAGATCCAGCAGGGCGTTTCCCAGGTTCAGGGTGACATCTCCACCGCACAGCAGGATGTCTCGGAAGCCA
>DATKON010000014.1:0-27813 GCA_035524575.1 Rhizomicrobium sp. | reverse complement strand
CTCTATCCGGAACTGGCGGCGTAGAGCCACCAAATCTTGCGTGCCGCGGAAGTCGTCTATACTGGCGCGGATTCCGCTGAAACGAGCGCATGCCCGATTACTCTGAGTTGGCCGCTTTGGTTCCTGCGCCGGGCGGCGCTTGCCTGGCCTTGCCGGATGGCGCGTGCCGTGTTGCGAACCTAGACGAGGCACGCTCGCTGTTTCGCGCCGGCCAGGTGCTGGTCGCGCATGCCGCCTTCGTCGCCGGACGGTTGAAAACTGCGGCAAAAGATCCGCTCTTCGACGTGCTGGAGCTTTTCGCCTTTGTTCGTCCCGGTGCGCCATGCGTACCGAGCGCAGTGGGGCTCGCACGCGCACTGGGACTTGACCCGCCGGGCAATGCCGCCGAGCAGGCGCGGGCCTTGCGCGCGGCGGCGGACGCTCTGGTCGAGGAAGTGCGTGGCTGGCCCGAGCCGAAACGTTCAAAGGCGCGTCCGCTAGCCAACCAGCTCGCGCGCGCCGGCTGGCGATGGGGCAGGACCATCGTCGACATCATCGATCCCATCGAAAAGCTGCCGTCGCCAATCACCGGTCTCGACGTCTGGCACGGCCTGTCCAAATGGGAAGACGAAGCGCCGCCTGGAAAGCCCTCCTCCATTCCCGTCGAAGCGGCGGAAACAAGGGCCCGCCTGCAGCAGCTCGTCGGCATCGCCGGCGAAACGCGCGACGAGCAGGCGGCGTATGCGGAAGCGGCCGCCTACGCCTTCAGTCCGCGTGAGCGCGCGGGTGCGCCGAGAGTGGCGCTGATCGAAGCCGGTACCGGCATCGGCAAGACGCTCGGTTATCTGGCGCCGGCGAGTCTGTGGGCCGAGAAGAACGGCGCCGGCCTGTGGCTTTCGACTTACACGCGCAACCTGCAGCGGCAGATCGTGCAGGAAATGGCTCGGCTTTATCCCGATCCGGCCGAGCGCGAGGAAAAGGCGGTCGTGCGTAAGGGCCGCGAGAACTATCTTTGCCTGTTGAATTTTGAGGAAGCCGCGAAACGGACGGCTCTGGCGCCGGGCCAGCGTCTCGTTGCATTGGGACTGATCGCCCGCTGGGTGCAGGCGACATCGGACGGCGATCTTTCCGGCGCAGGGTTTCCGTCGTTTCTGGCGGCGTCGCTTCCGCTCAGCGAACTGACCGATCGGCGCGGCGAATGCGTCTACGCCGCCTGTCCGCACTATCGGCAATGCTTCATCGAGCGCGCCATCCGCCGTTCGCGCCACGCGCAGATCGTCGTCGCCAACCACGCGCTCGTCATCGCGCAATCCGCGCGCGACTTCATCGGCGAAGACGAAACCGGCGATACGCAGCCGGAGCGGCGCGTGCGCTATGTCTTCGACGAAGGCCATCATCTGTTCGATGCGGCCGACTCGGGATTTTCCGCGTTTGTCTCGGGCGCCGAGATGGCGGAGCTCAGGCGCTGGATCAGAGGTCCCGAGGGGCGCGCCAGAAGCCGCGCGCGCGGGCTGGAAGAGCGTCTGAAGGACCTCGTGGCTGATGACGAGGCGGCGCAATCCTCTCTCGAAGAAGCCGTCGCGGCAGCCGGCACGCTCGCCAGCGACGGCTGGATGACGCGCGTCCATGCGGGCGTGGTGCGCGGTGCGGGCGAAGCGTTTCTTGCCGCAGCCTATGCGCATGTGTCGGCGCGCAGCGACGATGGGGAAAGCTTCTATTCGCGCGAGGCGGGCACGGAAGCGATGAGCGATGATCTTCTCGAAGCGGCGCGGGAGCTCGCCCGCGATCTGCGCAGGCTGGCGGTACCGCTGATCCGCCTCGCCAACGACCTGCGCAAGAGCCTCGACGACAAGGCCGACAAGCTCGAAACCTATTCGCGGGCGCGCGTCGAAGCGGCAGCGCGCGGGCTCGAACGCCGCGCCAAGCTGATCGTCCCGGCCTGGATTGCGATGCTCGATGCGCTCGACGGCAAAACGACAGGCGAGGAATTCGTCGACTGGTTCGAGATCGCACGCGAGGACGGCCGCGACGCCGATGTCGGCTTGCGCCGCCACTGGGTCGATCCGACCATTCCGCTGGCGACCGAAGTGCTCGCGCCGGCGCACGGCGCGCTGATCACCTCGGCGACGTTGCGCGATGCCGGCATGGGTGACGAGGACTGGCAGGCGGCGGAAGTGCGCACCGGCGCGCATCATCTTCTCGAGCCGCCGCGGCGCGCCAGTTTCGGTTCGCCCTTCCGCTATTTGGAGCAGGCGCGCGTCTTCATCGTCAAGGACGTGGAGCGGCGCAGCATCGAGGCACTCGCTTCCGCCATGCGCGAGCTTTTTCTGGCGGCGGGTGGCGGCGCGATCGGGCTCTTCACCGCCGTGCGCACGCTTCGCGCCGTGGAAGAGCGCATCCATGCGCCGCTGGCGGACCGAGGTATTCCGCTCTACGCACAGCATGTCGACCGGCTGGATACCGGCGCGCTGATCGACTTGTTCCGGGCGGAAGAGAACGCGTGCCTTCTGGGCACGGATGCGCTGCGCGACGGCGTCGACGTGCCGGGCCGGTCGCTCAGGCTCGTGGTGTTCGACAAGGTGCCGTGGCCGAAGCCCACGATCCTGCATAAGGCCCGCCGCGCCCGCTTCGGCAAGACCTACGACGATCTTCTGACGCGGCTGCGTCTCAAGCAGGCGTTCGGCCGATTGATCCGAAGCCAGAATGACAAAGGCTGCTTCGTAATCCTCGAGTCCGCGACGCCGTCGCGTTTGCTCACCGCTTTCCCGCCGGAAGCGCCCGTCACGCGGTGCGGTTTGGCCGAGGCGATCGCTGATGTGCGGTCTTTCCTCGCAGAGTCGGCGAACGATCGCAAAGCGGTTGACGAAGGCGCATGAAATTTGCGTCGATGCCGTCATGAAACAGGAATTCGGACAGATCCGTGACGCGACGCGGGCCGATTGGCCAGCCGTCCTCGTGTTGAATGCGGAATCGGTCCAGCATCTGAGCCCGATGGACGAGGCGCGCCTCGGCGATCTCGCTGCGGCTGCCTGCTATTTTCGCGTTGTGGATATGAACGGGGCCATCGCCGGCTTCCTCATGGCCTTTCGCAAGGGCGCCGCTTATGACGGCCAGATCTTCCGGCTGTTCAACGAGCGGGCCACCGATTTTGTTTACATCGACCGCATCGTTGTCGGGTCGGATTTTCGCGGCCGGCACATCGCCAGCCGGCTCTATGACGACGTCGCCGGTTTCGCGCGCGAGTCGGAGGCCGAGACCTTGACCTGCGAAGTCAATGTCGTACCGCCGAATCCCGCGTCGATGCGGTTTCACGCGCAGCACGGCTTTCACGAGATCGGCCGCCATAAAGCGGGCGAGAAGACCGTGGCGTTATTGGCGCGCGAGCTTTAGCGTCTTGGCTTCACCAGCGCCATCGGGATCACGTCCACCCATTCGCCGTCGATGAAGGCGCCGTCCTTGAAATGGCCTTCCTCGCGGAAACCGACCTTGCGATAGGACGCGATGGCGCGCGCGTTATGCGCAAACACCGTCAGGGTCAGACGGTGAAGATTGAGATGGTTGAAGGCGTAGTTGACGGCGAGCTCGAGCGCACGCGTGCCATAACCCTTGCCGCGCTCGGCCTCGGCGCCGATGCGCACGCCGATATCGGCCGAGCGATGCACGATCTGGATGTTTTTGAGTACGACAAAGCCAATGATCTGCGGCTCGAAGGTCTTGCGGATGGAAAAGAGGAGCTGCGCGCTGGTGCGCGGCAACTCGTCGATCCAGGCCTTGAAGGCGAGCCAGTCCGTCGGCCGAAAGGCGAGATCGAGGCGCGCCGCATCGACATCGTTCATCCAGACGAACATCGGGCCCATGTCTTCGGGCAGCAGCGGACCGATCGTGACGGACTCGTTCCGGATCGACACGGCGTTGAGCGGCGGCATCGGCCGCGGCGCCTGATTTTCGAAATCGGAACGAAGAGCTGCCACGAGCTGTCCTTCAGGCGGTGACGTTGGTTGGCGACTGGTTGGGGTTGGTCGAGAAACCCGGCATGCGGGCGATCGTGGCCGACACCGGCGACATCACCGATTTCGGGATCACGTTGAGAAGCGACGAGAGCGAGTTGATCTGCGCCGACGAGTTCTGCGACTGCGTCGAGGCGCTATGATGCCCGCCGCGGTGATGCGTGCCGGACGAGCTCTGCAACTGCTGCGCCATCAAAGAGGACGCGATGGAAGCGATGTTCGCAATGGTCATGGGCCAACTCCGGAAGAGTTATCCCCGCCGTCACCCTATTGGCCCGGGCATCGCCTTCGTGGCGCGCCGCTGCTTTTTTGTGCTCCTTCGTGAGCAATTGGCTGGGAGTATCGGCCGCAATGGCTAATTTTCCCTGAAACTCTCCCGCTCGGTGGCCTCCCGTGAGGGCAAAAAACTGCATTAGAGTGTGGGCGAAACTCATCCCGAGACGACCATGGCCTATGAACAGATCCTGACCGCGGTGACGGACCAGATCCTCACCATCACCCTCAACCGTCCCGACAAGCTCAATGCCTTCACGGGCACGATGATGAGCGAGCTGATCGACGCCTTCGAAAAAGCGAGTGCCGATGATGGCGTCCGCGTCGTGGTCGTGACCGGCGCCGGGCGAGCTTTCTGCGCGGGCGCCGATCTATCGGCCGGCGCTGCAACATTCGATCCCGGCACCCGACCGGACCGCAACGCCGGGGCAGGCCCCGAGATCGACTGGAGTGATGAGCGCGTGCGCGATGGCGGGGGGCGGCTGACACTGGCCATCTTCGAATGCCTCAAGCCTGTGATAGCCGCGGTGAACGGTCCGGCGGTCGGCGTCGGCGCCACGATGCAGCTCGCCATGGACATCCGCATCGCCAGCGAGCAGGCGCGCTTCGGCTTCGTCTTCTCCCGGCGCGGCATCGTACCCGAAGCCTGCTCCAGCTGGTTCCTGCCCAAGATCGTCGGCATCGCCCAGGCGCTCGACTGGTGCTTCTCGGGCCGCGTGTTCGACGCGCAGGAGGCGCTCAGGGGAAATCTCGTCAAGGAGGTGGTGAAGCCGGAAGAACTCCTGCCGCGAGCCTACGCGCTGGCGGCCGAAATCCGCGACAACACTTCGCCCGTTTCGGTCGCACTCATCCGCCAGATGCTATGGCGGTTGTCCGCACTCGACCATCCGATGGAGGCGCATAAGATCGACAGCCGCGGCATATATTCCCGCGGCAGTTCCGACGACGTGAAGGAGGGGGTGGTTGCTTTTCTGGAGAAGCGGCCTGCGAGATTTCCGCAGAAAGTGTCGAGAGACATGCCGCCCTATTTTCCATGGTGGACGCCGCGGCAATATTCGTGAGGCTTTAGGCCCGCAAGGAGCGCGGGGCACGGGGGAGCAATGCGAGCCTTTTTTTGTGCGGGCGTTGCCTGCGCGGCGCTGCTTTTTGCCAGTGAAGTCGCGGCTGACGACAGTTCGGCCGCACTCGGCATGGGCGGCATCGAGTTCACCCAGTCGGCCGAGATCCGCATGACGGACGAAGATCTGCGGATCAGTCCGAAGGATGTGCACATTCGCTTCGTCTTCAAGAACGAAAGCGCGAGGGATATCGACACGGTCGTCGCGTTCCCGCTTCCCGACATCAACACGGCGGAATTTTCCAATTCGCCGATCGGAACGGTGACGAACGATCCGGTGAATTTCGTGGGCTTCCAGGTGAGGCAGGACGGACATGCCGTTCCGGTGTCCGTCGAGCAAAGGGCGTTCCTCGGCGACCGCGATGTCACGGCGACGATCAAATCGGTCGGCCTGCCGATCAATATCATCATCGGCCGCGGCTACGATCTTCTGGTCGCGCTGCCGCCGGCGAAGCGGAAAATTCTGACTGCGGGCGATCTCGCCGAGTTCGACAGCAACAACAATGCGCTGCCGCACTGGACGGTGCGCACGCGCTTCTACTGGCGCCAGCATTTTCCGGCGGGGAAGTCGGTCGTCTTCGAGCAGAGCTATCAACCCGTGACCGGCATATCGCTGTTCGGTGATCTCGATCTCAAGGAAAATTCGGAGGGCAGCAATTATTATACGAAGGGTTTTTGTCTCGATGCAGCGGCGCGCGCGACGCTCGCGCGCCTGATTGCCGCCGCCAGGAAGAAAAATCCCAATGCCGGCGGCTACCTCAACGTGATGACGACGGAATACATCCTGAAGACGGGCAACAACTGGAAAGGCCCGATCGGGCGCTTTCACCTGACGCTCGACAAGCTCAGGCCCGACAATGTGTTGTCGCTGTGCTGGGGCGGAACGCTGAAACGGACGGGACCGGCGACGTTCGAAGATGTCCGCAGCGATTTCGCGCCGAAAGACGACGTGAAGCTGCTGGTGTTCACCAGCCAGCCGCCGCCTCAGTAATCCGGTTCAGGGGCGCTTGCGGAAAATGGAGCGAAATACCCTCGACATCCACCCGGCCTCGCGGGCGGCAAGGGTCTTGGACTCCCCATCCGAATTGTAACGGCCCAAAACGAGGTGACCCAACATCGCACTCACTCCGATGCTACACCTTTGGTTCGTGCACGGACCATGCGCTCTGTGCACGAATGTTTCGTGACGATATTACTCCGTACGCTGAAAGTGTCAAACAGGCCGGTTAACATCGCATTAACAATTGGAGTTCCGCCTGCGAACTTTTGGACAAAGTTGCCCGACAGATTTGCTGCGGAATCGTGTCAGCGGCCGGGCAGCGGCTGCGGGACCGGGTTTTGGCCGGGCATCGTGCCTAGGTCCTGAGGCGCCCGGCACGTTTGGTAACCATTGGCCCAGCCGGCGCGGTAGGCCGCGTCGGACTGGTAAAGCGCCTTGTCGCGATAGGGGCCTTCCCGGTAGTTCGAGCTTTGCGTGCTCGCCGCTGCACAGCCATCGCCATAGCCTTCCTTGAAAGACGGCGTCTTGCGCAGGGCCCGATCTTTGGCGCTGGGGAAGAAGATACAGGCCGAAAGAAGGCTCGCTGCGAGGGCGATCAGGACGATGCGAAGGGGGTTCTTGCGCTGCATCCGGCGAGGCTAGCAGAGCGCAGGTTGCCCGTCTAAGCGCCGGTCGTAACGACGCCCATGACATCCCAGTAAGACACGAGGCCGACCAGCTTGCGGCTTTTTGGCTCGACGACAGGAAGCGGGACATGGCCGCGGCAGAAGACGCGAAAGGCTTCGATTTGTGGGGTGTCCGGCGTGAGCGTGAGTGCGTTGCGGTCGGCGATGTCGCCCACTGGGCGTTGCGCGAGATTCTTGAAACGCTCGGCCAGGATCTTCGGATTGTCGCCGACAAAACGCAGATTGGGCGCGAGATTGCCGCCCGCGATTGCCACGCGCGGCACGACAAGCCCGAGAAGGTCGTCCGCACCGAACATTCCGACATAAGCGCCGTCGGCGTCGACGACGGGAAGTCCCAGATGCCGGCCGCCGATCAATTGTGCGGCCGCGTGGGCAACGCTTTCGGTATCGCGAACCGAAGGCGGGTTCACGGTCATGATCGCGTCGCATCGCATCGCAGAGTTCCTTGTACGGATAACGGGGGCAGATTGGCCGGGAAGGCGGCGAGCAGCAAGCCAGACGGCACCCTAGAGACGCATCAGATAGCGATGCGTGCCTTCGAGAACAAGCTGGGCCTCCTGATTATGGACCGTCGCGCGCATGGCGACGACGCCCGTTGTCCGCTGCTGCACAAGCTCGGTGATTGTGAGAGCGGGATAGAGCGTGTCGCCGGGAAACACCGGCTTCAGGAATTTCGCACTGACCTCGATGAAGCCGATCAGGCTTTCGCCGATCACATGGGGAAACAAACCTGCGCCCGCGGCCGTGAACGCCAGCACCTGGAGGCCGTGCGCGAGCGGCGCCCTATGGCCCTGGCGGCGGCAATATTCGACGTCGTAATGGATCGGATGGTTGTCGAGGCTGACGGCCTGAAAGGCGGCGAAATTGGCGTCCGTGACAGTGCGCGACGGCGCGCGGAATATTTCGCCGACCTGCAGCTCGGCGAATCTTCGCTTCGGAACCACGGCATGTTCGACGGGATCGAATGCGGCGCTCATGCCCATCTCCTTTTGCAGAGATTGGGCGGGACAGGGCCAGGTCTGTCAATCGGAGGGGTGAGCGCGCTCGTCGGCCTCGATATCGGCCTTGACGCGGGCGAGGCTCCTCACGGCGACGGACTGGAAGGTGTCGACGACGCCGAGCGCCGCCGTGCAGCTTTCGACGTAATCGCGGCAATCGAGGCTGGTATCGTTTTTCATCCCGGGCAACAACGCGCGCGCGCTGCGCGGCAAGCCGAGATCCGGCTCACGCGGCAGCAGGACGGCGACAACGCCAATCCAGAAAATCGCCCTGAACAACATACCAACTCACCCCTGTACCGGGCGCAAATCTAGATCGCTTGGCTTTGCAGTCGGCTGAAACGGATCGGTAAAACTCGAGCGAACCGCATTAAGTGCGAGGCTTCTCTCGGCTAACGCTAAAGCCGTGTCGCATTATCCGTTGCACCTCAAATTAAATGCCGGTCGAGATTGAGACAGCTTCGATTCAAATTTTCGGCAATCTCGCGCAGAGCTCCGGAAAAGACTCCGGACTTGGCTGCCGAACGCCTGCGCCGCAGCGATGTTGGCGCTTATCCCCATCTTTCGGCGGAATCGACGGGCGGCCGGGCTTGCGCATTGTTGCGGCGGGTCGCGCCGGACGCCGGAATCGCGCCATGATTGTTAATAATGTCTAAAGTGATAGCCTTCAAAACCTTGCAGATTAACGAACGAAGTTCGCGGGCCTTCAAGTTTCGTTAAGTTCCGGCACCACAGGATGCGAAAGACGACTCGCAATCACCCGTGAGCGACCGGTTCATGGAAAAAGTTGAAACGATTGCGATGCCGGGCATTGAAGACAGCAGTGGAGACCGTCGCCGGTTCGTGGCTGTTCAGGCTGCAAAGGCAGGAATCGGCGCTGTCTTGTCGCTCGGCTTCGCGATCCTTGTAGGAAAGCCCGATTTCTCGGAGTGGATCGCGATCGCCGGCCTTCTGGCGCCGGGAATATTTGCGCTTCTCGCCTTCGCGCCGATCTCGCTCGCGATGCTCGAAACGTCGGCGCTTGCGAATTTCGCGGCGCTGGTCGGTTACATGGCCGCCCTGAGTGGCGGCATGCTTTCGCCGCTCGTGATCTGGTTCGCGCTGATTCCGGCTGAAGCGGCACTCTCGGGTGAACGCGCATCGGTCTGGCGCGCGACAGCGGCGACGGCGATCGTCATTGCGCTCGTCGCGGGAGTCGAAGCAATCCACCTGCTGCCGGCGTCGCGTCTCGTGGCGCCGGCCTGGGTGCTCACAACATTCTCCGTGCTTTCGGCCATTATGCAGGCCGCGGTCATCGCCATAGCGGCGCAAGACCGTCAGCGCGCCGCCGACAAAGCTGCCGCCGATGGCGCCGCGATGTATCGCTTCCTCGCCGACAACGCGATGGACCTCATCACGCGCCACAGCGCGGACGGACGCATCCGCTTCGCGAGCCCCGCCGCACAGAGCATGCTCAAGCGCGCGCCCGATTCGCTCATCGGCCTTGCCCCGGCGGCGCTGGTCCATCCCGACGACCTCAAAACCATGCAGTCGGCGCTGGTGGAGGCGAGCTACTTCGCTCGCGCGGCCACGGCGGAAGTGCGCCTGAAGCGCGGCGACGGTTCCCATCTCTGGACGGAGATGCGCTGCCGACCGGCGTCGGTTGTAAAAGGCGAAGCCGCCGACATCGTCGCCGTGACGCGAGATATCTCCGAGCGCAAGGCGCAGGAGCATGCGCTGATCGAGGCGCGCGACCAGGCCGAGGAAGCCAATCGCGCCAAATCGCGTTTCCTTGCCAATATGAGCCATGAGCTGCGCACGCCATTGAACGCGATCCTCGGCTTCTCCGAAGTGATGACGCACGAGATGTTCGGACCCGTCGGCTCGCCGCGCTATCTCGAATATGCGCGGCTGATCCACGAAAGCGGCGGCCATCTGCTGGAGCTGATCAATGGCATTCTCGACATGTCGAAGATCGAGGCAGGCAAGTTCGAGCTGTCTGAAGAAGTCTTCGATCTCGGCGACGTGGTCATGCAAGCCGTGCGCTTCGTGAAGCTGCAGTCCGATCGCAAGGGGGTCGCGCTGAGGATGCGGGTGTCGCCCGATACGGCGTCAATCTTCGCCGACAAGCGCGCCGTCAAACAGGTGCTGGTCAATCTCCTGACCAACGGCGTCAAGTTCACGCCGCGCGGCGGCGAGGTGCGTGTGGTGACGGCGCGAACGCCGCAGGGCATCGTGCTGGCCGTGTCCGATACCGGCGTCGGCATTGGGCCTGAGGATCTGAAACGGCTCGGCCAGCCGTTCGAGCAGGTCGAAGGCGAGCATGTGCGCTCACAGGAAGGCACCGGTCTCGGGCTCGCGCTGGTGAAAGCGCTGGCGGCGCTGCACGGCGGCGAAGTCACGATCGGCTCGACGCTCGGCGAAGGCACGACCGTCGCCGTCGTGCTACCCTTTGCGGCGGTGAACGCGAACGGCGAGCGCACGGTGCCGCAGGATACGCTCAAGGGTGCCGCATGATCCCGCGCCTCAAGGCGGGGATATTCGTGCGGGCATTGATCAGGCGGGCGGAAGTGGCGGGCGCGGCGGCCTTCGTCGTGCGCAAGGGCTCGGAAGAAGCGGGCGCCATTCTGCTCAAGATTTCGAAGCTCGACGGCACATCCGCGGTCCTCTCCCAGGCACGCCGCGGCGAAGGCGAGCTCGTGTGGGTCAAGCCGATCGGCGATGCGGCAAGCGAGGAAGCGGCGGCCAAGTATTTCGAGAAGCAGACGCGCTTCGATCCCGACGTGTGGATCGTGGAAATCGAAGACCGCGAGGGGCGGACTTTTGTCGACGAGCCGGTGGTTTGAAACCTGGCGGCGTGCGTGCTAACCCCGCCGCGCCATGACCGAAGCCAAACCCGGAACGCCGGCCGCCGAAGCTGCGAAACGCCGTACTTTCGCCATCATCTCGCATCCCGACGCGGGCAAGACGACGCTGACCGAGCATCTGCTGCTGCTCGGCGGCGCCATCCGCGCGGCCGGGCAGGTGAAAGCACGCGGCGAAGCCAGGCGCGCACGCTCGGACTGGATGAAGATCGAGCAGGAGCGCGGAATCTCCGTCACCAGCGCCGTGATGACCTTCGAATATGGCGGTGCCGTCTTCAATTTGCTCGACACGCCGGGCCACGAGGATTTCAGCGAGGACACCTATCGTACGCTGACGGCGGCGGATTCCGCCGTGATGGTGATCGACGCCGCGCGCGGCATCGAAAGCCAGACCCGCAAGCTCTTCGAGGTCTGCCGCCTGCGCGACATCCCCATCGTGACCTTCGTCAACAAGATGGACCGCGAGGCGCGCGATCCGCTCGAACTGCTCGACGAGATTTCCGACCAGCTCCAGCTCGAATGCGCGCCGATGATGTGGCCCGCGGGCATGGGGTTGAACTTCAAAGGTGTGCTCGACCTCTATTCGGACGAGTTTGTCGTGTTCGGCACGAACGAGCGGATCGGCGCCAACGCGATGAAAGCGGCGCTCCCGGAAGATGTTTTCGCCAAGCTGGAAGAAGAAGCCGAGCTGGCGCAGGCGGGCCTGCCGCGTTTCGAGGCCCATCGCTATCACGAAGGCCATCTGACGCCCGTCTATTTCGGCTCCGCGCTGAAGAATTTCGGCGTCCGGGAACTGATCGGCGCGCTCGCCGAATACGCTCCGAGTCCCCGGGCGCAGGAAGCCAAGGGCCGCATCGTCGAGCCGAGCGAAAACGAAGTGTCGGGCTTTGTGTTCAAGGTGCAGGCGAACATGGATCCGAACCATCGCGACCGCGTGGCATTCCTGCGCCTGTGCTCGGGCCAGTTCCGGCGCGGCATGAAGCTGAAGCAGTCGGGCTCGGGCAAGACGCTCGGCGTCCACAATCCCATTCTCTTCTTCGCGCAGGAACGCGAGACGGTCGACGAGGCATGGCCGGGCGACATCATCGGCATTCCCAATCACGGTGTTTTGCGCGTCGGCGACACGCTGTCGGAATCGGGCGACATCGTTTTCACCGGCATCCCGAATTTCGCGCCGGAAATCCTGAGGCGCGTGCGACTCGGCGACCCGATGAAACAAAAGCATCTAACCCGCGCGCTCGAAAGCCTCGCCGAGGAAGGCGTGACGCAGGTTTTCAAGCCGATGATCGGCGCGCAATGGATCGTCGGCGTCGTCGGGATGCTGCAGCTCGACGTGCTCAAGAGCCGCCTCAGAAACGAGTATGGCCTCGATGCCGATCTCGAAACCTCGCCCTACGAGACAGCGCGCTGGATTTCAGGCTCCGACGCCGACATGGAGAAATTCCTCGCCATCTATCGTGGCCAGACGGCAGAGGATCGCGACCGTGCGCCGGTGTTCCTCGCCAAGAGCAATTGGGAAGTCGGCTACGCGTCCGACAAGTTCCCCAACATCCGTTTCGCCAAGACCCGCGAACGCGCGGATGTGCACGCGGAGTCCTAGACCTCACGCCGCGCGGGAGGCGGCGGCTTCCTTGCGCCAGTGGCCGAGCATGCGGCGGGCGCCGGTTTCCGGGATAGCGTCGAACACGGCGAGACGGTCGTAGATCGCGTCGGCGCCTGCACCCGTGCGGCCGGCGGCAAAGACGACCAGCGTAGAGTAGGTCACGCGCCGCATGCCGATGCCCTTGCATGCGACCGCCAGTGCATCCCCGCTTACGTCCTCGAGGATCGACTGCGCCATCATCGGCGACACGCCGAAGAATTCCGCGAATTGGTGCGTGAATTCGATCGGTCCCATCTGCCGCGCCGCCGCGATCAGCCGTGCTTCGGCTTCGAGATCGACGCGGGATGGCTCATCATCGCCCGGTGTCTGGTTGCGCTCGAGGATCATGCTGCGCGCCTTGGCGGGAACATCCAGATAGCATTCATTCAGGAGCGCGACGGCCGTCTCGGAATTCTGGCTGAGCCGCGTGGCAATGAGGCGGCGCGTCGTCTCGTCGAGACGACGCAGGACTTTCTCGAGCAGCGCCTCGAAGGGCTCGCGCATGATTTGCGGATAGCGTGGGGGCCAGTCGACCAGGAGATCGCAAAGCTCGAAAGCCAGCGCCGCCTGCTTTTCCGGCGCATTCTCGCTCGCCAGTTCGATGAGACGCGTAAGGCGCTCGCGTACGTCCGACATGGGTTTTGTTCCCGAATAGTGGTTTAAGGCTGAGATGTAAATATTTGGTGCGCGGTCCGGTCTGCCAACGCACATCATTGAACACGGCTTGCACGGTCGAATGTAATTTCGTAGCCTCCTATGCGCGCAGCGAGAGTGTCGGGGCTTGTCGCGGCCGGGGTAATTGGCAATCGCGGCTTGTCCGCAAAGGGGCTGGGGGGACACAATGCGCGCGCAACGCACGCAGCTGATCATCATTTTGTCATCTATGTTGTTGGCTGCGTGTGCGGGACAGATACCCGTCCACCAGCCGCTTTCGACGGCCGCACGCAGCGATCTCGAGGCGACCGACGTCGTACTGCCCATTCAACAGAGCGAGATCTACGTCTTCGTACCTCATTCGACCGCCGCCTCGACCGGCCTTGGGGGCGGCCTCCTGGGCGCGCTTATCGACACGGGTATCGACAGCGTTCGCACCTCGAAGGCGGAAACCGCGGTTACGCCTCTCCGCAATGCCTTGGTCGATTACAGCTTCGACAACGCGCTGCAAACGGAATTGAAAGCTTCGCTGGCGCAGGTGGCGTGGCTGCACGCAGGCAGCAGTTTCACCGTCGTCCGTGATGTCAGCAATGACAATCTCGACAAGACACTGGCCGCGTCCCGGGCATCGGCCATACTGTTCGTGCTTGCAGATTATCGGCTGTCGAACGACGGCGACGAAATGCTCGTGACGCTGCAGGCCGCCCTCATACCGAACAACGATCAACTCCGCGCGCTGCGTGCTGCAAAACATGACGACAAAATACCGGTGGCGCTCAGCAATGCGCTCTATCGCAACCGCTTCATCTTCGAGGCGCATGTGAGTACGACCGGCGACCGCAACCACAACATCGCCGAATGGAGCGCTGACAACGCCAGCGCTGCTCGGGCCGCGTTGACCATGGCAGCGAGAAAGCTCGCACCGCTTTTGATCGACGACCTGCAGAGGGCCGAGAGCGATGTCGGACCGCCCGCAAATGCACCGTATGTGGCCGCTGGGCTGTCAGGCGAGGTCACGGAATGCGGCATCTCGCCGTCCGAAGCGCAGTGCGGAAAAACTGCGATGGTCCTCAGCCAGGACCGGGACGGCGAGGCGTTCCGCTACAAGGACGGTTCGATCAAGTATCTCAAAATCGGGAACTTCTGATCGTGCGGCTCTCGCGTCTGGCGATCCTGGTGCTGCTGTCCGGGATGGCGGATGGCTGCGCGACGACACCGATCACGGTTTCGCCGCAGTCCATGCCGCTGTTCCCACCGTCCTCGACGGCCCCGGCGACCGTGAAGCCGGCGACCTTCGACGGGCCTACGCGCCGGATGGTCGATGATGGTCCCCAATGCACGGTGAGATTGGCAGACGTTCGTGATATCCGGCCTGACCCGAACGATCTGGGTATGATGATCGGGCGCAGCGTCCACGCGTCCGACAGCGTTGCCTGGCTCCGCTCAGCGCTCGAAGCGCTCAAGCAGGATGGCCGGCTGCGTCTGGTGGATGCGGATGCTCAACTCACGCTGCGCGTCGAGCTGGTGAAGGCTTACATCCTTGTGCAAAACACCCAGAAATCTTCGAACGTCGTGGTTCGCGCCGTCTACAGCCGAGGCGACAAAGAGTTGGACACTCAGATCGTGCGCGGAAGAGACGAAGGCGCGAACTGGGCGAACGGGGAAGAGGAAGCCCAAGGATCCCTGAATCGAGCCTTGGCAGCGGCTGTCGGAGAACTCGACAACAACATACGCGCGCATTGCGGCGCGCCGGGCTAGTCAGTTCCCCACGACCGCCCAGCGATCGGGAAAAAAGCCGTTGAAATTCGTCCGCACGGCGACGGAATAGGCGCCGATTGCGTCGAAGACGATGAAATCGCCCGGCCCGATCTCTGCGGGCAGCATCAAGGGCCGCGGCAGCACGTCGAGCGTGTCGCAGGTGGGGCCGTAAACCCGGAACGGCTTGTTGCCGTTCTGCTCGGCCAGCACACGACCTTTGGCGTCGACGGCAAAGACGCGAATAGGATAGTCGGCCGTCCAACCCGGCAGCGTCAGCTCGTCGAAACTGCCGTAGATGCCGTCGTTGATGTAGAGCTTGTCGCCTTTGCGCAAGATCACCTGCGTCACCAGCGAAACGCCTTCGGCCACCAGCGCGCGGCCCGGCTCGCACATGACCGGGAGCTTCTCGCCTTCCGGCAGCGTCGCCAAGGCTTCGCGGATCGTGTCGAAATACCAGTGATAGGGCGGCACGTCGTTGCCCTGATAGGGACCGGGAAAGCCGCCGCCGATGTCGAGTGCCGCGATCTTGACGCTGGCGGTCGTCTCGGTGCGGCGCGCCATCTCGATCGCCTGCGCATAGGAGAACGGCGACAGGCATTGCGAGCCGACGTGGAAGGTCAGCGCCGGCGTCGCGCCGGCTTCGACGACCCGCTTCAGGAGCCGCGCCGCATCATCGGGCGTGGTTCCGAACTTGCTCGACAGCTCGAGCACCGCGCCGCCGAGCGGCGTGGCGATCCGCACGAAGACGCGCAAGGACGGCCCGCCCTTGGTCTCTGCGAGGAGCTTGTCGAGCTCATAGTCGCAATCGACCACGAAATCCCGGACGCCATATTTGGTGAAGGCAGCATGCGCAGCCCCCGGCGCGCGCACCGGTGCCATGAAGTGGCAATGGGCATCGGGAAAGCGCGTCTTGACGTTTTCGATTTCGGCAAGCGAGGCCGTGTCGAAGTGGCGGATGCCGGCGGCGTGGACCTGCTCGAGCACATGCGGCGCAGGGTTCGCCTTGATCGCGAAAAGCGTGTCGCCCGGAAACGCGTCGAGAAAGCGCTTCGCGGCGGTGCGGAACTTCTCCGGATGCAGGGCATAGACCGGCTCGATCGGCTTTTCGCGCTTGATCAGGTCCTCGATCGTCGCAAAGCGCGGCAGCGTATCGGCGTGCACGGGAGCAATGTTCATGTCGCGCGGGGCCCGGAAAAAGATCGCGGGTCGCGTCTTAGGACCCGTGGGGGGGCGGGTCAAGTGCGAGCGAGCGCCCGCAACTCCCGAATGGTTCGACGTCCGTCCGCCGACGGCTGATAGACATAAGTCATCTCGCCCATCGCCCGCGCAAACTCATCGAGCGTGAAGTTTTCGCGAACTTCGAAAGCGTCGAAGCCGACGCGCCGCATATGGGCGAGCTGGTCGTAGAGGAAATGTCCCGTGGCGCGGATCTCGCCCTTGAAGCCCAGCCGCGTGCGCAGCATGCGCGCCCAGGAGAAGGCGCGGCCGTCGCGGAATTTCGGAAATTCGAGGACAATGACCGAAAGCCTTTCGAGATCCTCGCCAAGACGCTCCGGCGACTCGTCGGATTTGAGGCGGACTCCCAACGGCGCGTTGCGCGCGACAAGCGCATCGCGCTCCTTCTCGAAGCGGGCGAGCGAAACGATTGTCCCGTTGGCCGGCTGGGGATCGTCGTCTCCAAGCGTCACGTATTGATCTTCGACGAACGCGCCGTCCCTGATAAGCCGCAGGGATATGCCTTCTGAAGCGTTCGGTGCTTGCTTTTCTCCGGTCATATGTGAAACGCCCATCCCGCATAGGCGCGTTCCTTGAAGGGTTCGATGCCCACGCGGCGGACCGTATCGAGGAAGCGTTCGTTCTTCTCGCGGCGCTCGAGATAGACGCCGATCACGCCTTCGACGGCGTCGACGATTTCGTCTTTGCCGAAGGCCGGGCCCAGGATATCGCCGATGCTCGCATCTTCGGCGCCCGAGCCGCCGAGTTGCAGCTGGTAATATTCGACGCCTTTCTTGTCGACGCCGAGCACGCCGATATGGCCGGCATGATGATGGCCGCAGGCATTGATGCAGCCGGAAATCTTGATCTTGAGTTCGCCGATATCGTGCTGGCGATCGAGGTCCGCGAAGCGTTCCGAGATCTTCTGCGCAATCGGAATGGAGCGCGCATTGGCGAGGTCACAATAGTCGAGACCGGGGCAGGCGATGATATCCGTCACCAATCCGGCATTTGGCGTGGCAAGCCCGAGCGCGTCGAGCTTTGCGAAGATCGCCGGCAGGTCCTTTTTTCGCACATGCGGCAGCACGAGATTCTGCTCGTGGCTCACGCGCAGCTCGGCCATGCCGAATTCGTCGAGAAGATCGGCGAGCGCGTCGATCTGTTCATGCGTGGCATCGCCGGGGACGCCACCGATGGGTTTTAATGAGATCGTCGCAATGGCGTAGCCGGGCGCGCGATGCGGCGTGACATTCGTTTCGGTCCACGCGTGGAACGCCGGGCTCGCCGCGCGCGCCGCCTCATAATCGGGCGCATTGTCGCTCAAGACCTCGAACGCCGGTGGCGCGAAGTATTGTGCAATGCGCGCCAGCTCCTCGGCGGGCACTTCGAGCGCGCCGGACGCTTTGATCTCTTTGAATTCGCGCATCACCTGGCGGCGCATTTCCTCAGGGCCGAGCGCGTTCACGAGGATCTTGATGCGGGCCTTGAAGAGATTGTCCCGGCGGCCCGACTGATTGTAGACGCGCATCACCGCTTCGAGGAATGCGAGGATATCCTGCTTCTCGACGAAATCGCCGACGACATGGCCGATATAGGGCGTGCGCCCCATGCCGCCGCCGGCATAGACGCGATAGCCCACGCGGCCTTCGTCGTTCCGGATGATCTCGACACCCATGTCGTGGAACTTGACGGCCGCGCGATCGTGCTCCGAGCCCGATACGGCGATCTTGAATTTGCGCGGCAGGAACGAGAATTCCGGATGCAGGGTCGACCATTGCCGCACGATCTCGGCCAAGATGCGCGGATCCTCGAGTTCGTCACGCGCGGCGCCGGCAAAATGATCGGCGGTGACGTTGCGGATGCAATTGCCGCTCGTCTGGATCGCGTGCATCTCGACGGTGGCGAGATCGGCGAGCGCATCGGGCACGTCGACGAGCTTGATCCAGTTGAACTGGATGTTCTGCCGCGTGGTGAAATGGCCGTAGCCCTTGTCGTATTTGCGGGCGATATGCGCGAGCATGCGCAGCTGTTTCGGCGCCAGCGTGCCGTAGGGGACCGCGATGCGGAGCATGTAGGCATGCAGCTGGAGATAGAGACCGTTCATCAGCCGGAGCGGCTTGAACTCGTCCTCCGTCAGCTCGCCCGCGAGCCGGCGCTCGACCTGATAGCGGAATTGCTTGACGCGGTCGGCCACGACGCGCGCGTCGAACTCGTCATAGCGATACATCGAAGGCCTCGGAGGATTGCTTGCCGAGATCGGGGCGCACGGTCGGGCCCGCGGCGCGGATGATTTCGCGCTCCTTCACGGGCTTGAGCGCGCCTCCTTCCCGGCGCACCTCGAAGAGGTAAGGGTTCACTACCTGCCGGGCGCGCACGGCCGCATCGGCCGCCTTGAGGGCGCTTTCGGCGGCGGCGTCCTCCGCGAAAACCTCGGCTTGGTCGAGCTCGGTCACCCACCGGCCGGCGGCCCAGTATACGACTTCGCCGTCGCGCAGGCGGTTTGCGGTCAGGATCTGATCGGTCTCGGCCATGGAGGATAAATCACACGCGTCCCCGGGGAATTCAAGGCTTTACACATGGTAGGTGTGTTTTTTGAGAAAGAACAAGATATGCTAGTAAAATTGGTCTCGCGCGGACAGCCTTGCACTTCGGCCGAGCGGGCCACAAAAAGGCGCCGAACGCCATTGCTTCGAGGGGTTTATGAACCAGCATGCTGCGCCCGAGGCGCTGTCGCAGAGCCTTGGCCTGGAGCGTGTCATTGATCACGGCGAGGCCGGCAAGGCCGTCATCCATTATCGCGCCACGCCCGCCATGTGCCACTCGGGCGGCATCGTGCAGGGCGGTTTCGTCACCGGCTGGATCGACGCCGCGATGGCCCATGTGGTGATCGCCGCGACCCGGCGCGAATTCTCGCCGTTGTCGCTCGAGATCAAGATCAGCTTCCTGAAGGCTGCGGCGCCGGGCCTTGTGATTGCGGAAGCCTGGATCGAGAAGCTCGGCCGCTCGACCGGCTTCCTTGAAGGCCGTCTGCTCAACGAAGCGGGCGAAGTGCTCGCTAAGGGCACGTCTACCGTGAAGCTGGTGCCGATCAAAGCGGGCTAACGCGCCGGATCCGTTGCGCGGAAGCTCCCACGCGCTGCGTGCCTTTCGAAATATCGCGAGAGGTTCGCAGAGGCCGCGAGCATCACGGCACTTTCCGGAAAGACGCGAAGATAGGCCAGCATGGGCATGAGGTACATGTCCGCCGGCGTGAACGTGTCGCCCACGAGATGATCCGTCTCGGCAACGGCCGCATCGAGAATGGCCAGTTGCGCTTTGACCCGCGGAACGAGGCTGTCGATGACGGCCGGCTCGCGCGCGCCGTTCCGTCCGGACGGAAAAGCGTTGGCCTGCATGTAGCCTACGAGCTCCGGAAACACGCTCGCATTGATGGCCGATGCCCATTGCACGGTGCGGGCCGCGCGTTGCGGATCGTCGGGGAGAAGCCCGGGTCCGTCGAAGACCCGGTCGACATAGACAATGATGGAGAGCGACTCGAACAGCACGACATCGCCGTGCCGCATGACGGGAATTTTTCCGAATGGATTGTGCGCGAGAATCTCGGGGGTGTGTGGCGCCGTGGCGATCAGCCGATAGGGCACACCCTTTTCCTCGAGCGCGAGCCGGGTCGTCCGCACGAAGACGGAGCGCGCCGCGCCGAACAGTTCGAGCGTCACGTGGCCACCGGCGAAAGCGCGCGGTTTGCGTCCGGCTGGAAAAAGCTCGCCGCCGCGATCATGACCGTCGCGGCCAGTAGAAGATGCGCTGCATAGAACGCGCCCAGGAATGCATAAAGCAGAAACGTCGTGCCAGCCGGGACGAGTGCGATCAGCGAAACGACCGCGCGGTCAGCGCTTGTCGGCCGCGCGGCCAGATAGAAGAAAAGTATCGCCAGAGCGGACAACGTGGTCGAATCGCAAAGCCAGAGCGCCTTCAACTCGGTCTGCGTGAAAAGCTTCAGGCTCGAGGTGCCGATATCCGCCCCGGCCTTTCGGAAATAGACCGCCGCATGTGCGAGACCGCCGAACAGGAAGATGGTCGCGGCGGCGGCGTAAAGCATTCGCGGGACAATGCGTGTCATGGCGATCGCCTTTCAAATGCGCCTCTCCGCGGACCATGACTCCGTTGCTTTATTATTTCAAGTGAAAGATTGATATTATAAAGTTTATGGGCTAGAAGGAGTCGTGCGGTCCTACAAACAACATTGCGGCCTTGCGACGGCGCTCGATCTCGTGGGCGACCGCTGGACGCTTCTCATCGTGCGCGAGCTTCTGATCCGCGGCGGCTGCCGCTACACGGACCTGCAAAAAGGATTGCCGGGGATCGCGACCAACCTCCTGGCGGAACGGTTGCGCGAGCTTGAATCAGCCGGGATTGTCGCGCGCGAGGAGGCGCCGCCGCCCGTCGCGACGACGCTGTTCCGGCTCACCGAACGGGGACGGGCGCTCGAACCGGCCATTCTCCAGCTCGGGCTGTGGGGCGCGCCGTTGCTCGCCCGCGGCGCGAAAGGGGCGGCGACGCAGCCGCACTGGCTTGTCCTGCCGTTGAAGATCTTCTTGAAGGATCGTACGCCGCGCGAGCGGGACGCGAGCATCGAGGTCCGCGCCGGGCGTGAATCGCTTGCGATCGAATTGTCGAGCGGCGCGGTGAAGGTTCGTTTGGGCGCGCCCGAACAGGCGGACGCGACCGTCACCGGAAAGCCCGAAAAGCTGCTCGAATTCTTCGCGGGCAAGCTCGACAAGGCTGCTGCATCGGCCGCGGGCATCGCGATCGAAGGCGCGCGCGACGTCCTTGCCAGAATTGTTCCTTCCGTCGCCTAGTTCACTGGTCTTTCTTCAGCGCGCTTTCGTGCCAGCGGTGCAGCAGCGCCCATTCGAGAAGCGTGAGCAGCGAGAAGATCGCGATGCCGAGCGCGGCGAGCAGCGCGAGCGCCGCGAACATCTTCGCGATCTCGAGGCGATTGCCGGCTTCGGTGATGCGCCAGGCAAGGCCGGTCGCCGTTCCCGAGCCTGCGGTGAACTCGCCGACGACGGCGCCGACGAGCGCGAGGCCTCCGGAAATTTTCATGGCCCCCAGCAGATACGGCAGAGACGAAGGAAGCTGCAGCTTCCATAAGATCTGCCACCGTGAGGCTCCGTAGAGGCGGAAAAGATCGATCAGATTGTGGTCGGTCGAGCGCAAGCCGATCGTCGTGTTCGACAGGATCGGAAAGAACGCGACAATGAAGCCGATGATCACAAGCGCGATGTTGATCCGCTCGAAACCGACCCAAAGAAGAATGAGCGGAGTGATCGCAATGACGGGTGTCACCTGCAGCACGACGGCGTAGGGATAAAGGGCGTTTTCGATCGCCTTGCTCAACGAGAAGAGAACCGCAAGCGCTGTGGCTCCGACGAAAGCCGCGACCATGGCTTCCAGCGTCACGCGTAGCGTCGTCCACAGCGACGCCATCAGCGAGGAGAAATTGTCCGCGAATGCGGCGGCGATCGCGGACGGCGCGGGCAGCACGTAAGGCGGAATGCCGAAATGGTCGACGGTGAATTCCCAAAGCGCCAGCACGACGATGCCGAGCAGCACGGGTGTCGCGTATCGCAGAGCGGTGTTCATGCATGTGCTCCGCGCAGCGCTGCGGACACTTCTGCGGCGGCCTTCGAGAATTCCGGCGACAGGCGAAAGGCTTCGCTGCGTGCATGCGGAAAATCGAGCGAAATCTCGGCGGCGATCCGGCCCGGGCGCGGCGTCATCACCACCACTCGCGTGGAAAGATAGGTGCTTTCAAAGACGCTGTGCGTCACGAAGATCACGGTGAGCCCGTCCTCCCGCCAGAGCTTCAGAAGATCGTCGTTCAGGGCCTGCCGTGTCGGTTCGTCTAGCGCCGCGAATGGCTCGTCCATCAGAAGAAGTTTCGGCTTGGCGGCGAGCGCGCGCGCGATCGACACGCGCATCTTCATGCCGCCCGAAAGTTCGCGCGGGAAAGCGGCTTCAAAGCCCTGAAGACCGACCCGCAGGATCGCTTCCCTCGCGCGCATTTCCGCATCGGCACGCGCGACGCCTTTGAGTTCGAGCGGCAGGCGCACATTGTCGAGCGCACTGCGCCACGGCATCAGCGTCGGCTCCTGGAAGACGAAGCCGATCTCGGGACGGGATTGCGGAAATGACACGGTCCCCGCGCTCGGTGCCAGAAGCCCTGCGATCACGCGCAACACCGTCGACTTGCCGCAGCCCGATGGTCCGAGAAGCGAAACAAATTGACCGGCGTCGACCGCAAGATCGAGAGGGCCGAATGCCTGCGTGCCGTTCTCGAAGGTCTTGGCGATGCGGACGAGAGAGACGAGTGCGGTCATCTCAACGATGCGGCGTCACGAAGCGCAGATCGTAGGCGTTCTTGTACGGCAGCGATTTCGCATAAAGCCCTTCCGACGCCATCGTGTCGAAGAACACCTTCCAGCGCACATCCGTCATGTCGCCGATACCGGCCTTCACCGCATCGCCCGACTCGACAATGCCGTAACTCTTCATCTTGGCGATGGCCTGCGCGATCAGAGCGTCGGTCATGTCGGGATTGTCTTTTTTTATGAGCGCATCGGCCGGTGCCGGATCGCCGAAGAGATAGCGCTTCCATCCTTCGCGCGTCGCATCGACGAAGGCCTGCACCGCCGCCGGATTGTTCGCGATCCATTTCTGCGGCACCACGACCATATTGGCGTAGCCGGGATAGCCATTGTCCGCGAGAAGGAACACCTGCGGCTTGAAATGGCCCTGCTGTTCGATCGTGTAGGGCTCCGACGTCAGATAGCCTTCCTGGATCGCTTTCGCATCGACGAGGAACGGTGCGAGATTGAACGTGTATTTGCGGATCTGCGTGTCGCTGAAGCCGTATTTCGCCTTCAGCCACGGCCAGAACGCGACCGTCGAAGCATCCGCGATCATGATCGGCTTGCCTTTCATATCGGCCAGCGATTTCACGTCGGAGCGCGGATGGGTGATCAGGACCTGCGGATCCTTCTGGAAGACTGCCATCACGGCTTTGACGGGCACGCCGGCGCGCACCATGTTGAGCGGGATGAAACCGTTCGAGCCGATGCCGAAATCGGCCGCGCCGCCCGCCAGCAGCTGGGGCACGTTGACACTCGGGCCGCCTTCCCGGATCGCGACATCGAGCCCGTGCGCCTTGTAAAGACCGAGCGCGAGCGCTTCGTAGAAGCCGCCATGCTCGGCTTGCGCTTTCCAGTCCGTCACGAAGGTGATGTGGGACGCAGCCCGTGCCGCGCCGCCCGCCAGCACCATGGCTGCGCACATTGCCGCAAGAAATCTCATGCCCCGCATCCGCCGGCTCCGTTTGATGGCGCCGAGAGCTTTAGCGCAACTTTTTGGCGGAGGCGACCGTCCCGCAACGGGCTCCATTCAGCGCCGCCTCGAGCGCCGGCAGATGCTTGTCGCTGTCGATCACGGCGCGGATGAGGAGTAGTCCTCGTTCTGACGGCGAGAACAGGATGACGCGCTCCACCGCGTTGTCGAGCGCCGGCCAGGTCTGGCCGCGCCGGATGACGAGCACCTCGAGCGAATTGCCCGTCGTCTGCTGATCGTTCTTGACGAAGAAATTGTTGGTCGCCCCATCGAAAGCCGACACCGACCAGTAATTCGCGCGCACCACCGGCGCCGTCAGCCGCAACGGGCCTTTCGAGAGGTCATAAGGGCAGGTCGCGTAAAGAATGTCCGGGCTCGGCCGCACAATGGTGCGCGATGTGGCGTCGGGGCGGTGGCCCACATGCATTGTGTTGGGGGTGCCGAGGCGGTCGAGGGCCCGCATCATCACCACGCGCGGCAAGAGCCAGACGGTACCCAGATGCACGATCGCCGCTATGAGAATGGTCACAGCGCCCCAGAACAGCCATTCCTGTCTCTTCTCGTTCATGGGCACCCGATCCGTTTCAGCGACGGCAGCGCGGCCTGCGAGGGATCGAGCGCGACCTCGGGGCCGGGATTGTAGAGCCTCAACGTGAGCGAGAAGGCGCCGTCTCCCGCCGGGATCCAGTTCGCGCCGGGCCCGCGCGCGCCGCCGACCGCGACGGAGAAGCTTCCGTCCTTGCCCCGTACGACGCTCGTGGCGGAGACGGAATAGATGTTCTGCGGATTCGCAATCAGGAAATCGTCGCCGCCGTAAGCGGTGATGCTCCACCAGCGGGCATTGGGATCGCGGCCGCGGAGCTCGTATCGGCACTTGCCGTCGAGCCTTTCGCCGCCGTCATCCTTCGTCGCGGTGTAGTAGATCGTCTCGTTGCGATTGAGCGCGAAGAGGCCATGCAGCGCCACGCGGGCGCGCGTGTAGGGGTCGCTCGCCGGACTGCCCGTGGTGAGATTGGTAACCCATACGCCGCTCGAAACCGCCCCGGGCAGGCCGCGCATCGTGATCCAGGTCGCGAAAAGACCCAACACGATACCGGTGACGGCGACGACGACAATCCTCACGACCGGATTCATGCAGCGACTATCGAAAAGCGCCGCGCCTTATAGCAACGTCAATGGCCGTTGTCGTCGTCGCTGTCGTCGTCGGGCGGTGGGCCGGCGCGATACTGCGGCGGCGGCGCCGGCGAGCGTTGGTCGTAACCGGGCGGGCCGCTGAAGCGAGGGCCGTAGCCGGGCGGCGGCGGATCATAGGGTTGGTAGTAGCCTTGCGAGCCCGGCGGCATGCCGCCCCGATACATTTGATTTTGTCCGTAGCGGCGCTGCGTCGGAGCATCCACGCTGCTCTGGTGCGGATTGCCCTGATTGCCGGAATCATCCTGATCGCCGGACTGCCCGCCGGGATTCGACGGCTGCTGTTGTTGCGGCTGGCGGCCGAAGATCCAGTTCCAGAACGACGGCGCCTGCTGCGGCGCGGCGCGCGAAGGGCCGGATTCGTCATCCGAGCTCGGAGGCCCTGAACCGTTTTCCGTGTCGCCGGCGGTTTCGACACCGCTCTGGTCGCTCGGCGCTTCCGGCACAGATTTGTCGAGCGGCGTCGACGGCAAGTCGTGCTCGGCGACCGTCATGATGTCGTGCCAGATGGTGGCGGGAAGGCTTCCGCCGGTCACCGATTTCATCGGCGTGGAATCGTCGTTGCCGACCCAGACGCTCGCCACATAATCCGCGGTGAAACCCACGAACCAGGCATCGTGATAGTCCTGAGTGGTCCCCGTCTTGCCGGCGGCTTCGTGGCCGACAATCGCGGCGCCGCGCCCTGTACCGCTCGTCACGACGCCGTAAAGCATCGCGGTCAGGTCGCGATTGACGTGTGTGGCGACCACACGCTGCAGCGTCGGCGGCTTGCGCTTGTAGAGGACATGGCCGCCGGCGTCGTCCACTTCCGTGACGAAATAGGGATAGACGCGATAGCCGCCCGACGCGAAGGTCGCGTAAGCGGTCGTCAATTCCATCGGGGTCACTTCCGACGTTCCGAGCGCGAGAGATGCGTTGGGCGTCAGCTGCGAAATGATGCCGCAACGATGCGCGGCGTCGACGACGGTTGTCACGCCCACTTCCTGCGCAAGCCCCGCCGTCACCGTGTTGATCGAATGGGCGAGCGCTTCGGCAAGTGTCACCGTGCCGTACGAACGGCCGCCGTAATTGGTCGGCGTCCAGCCGTCGATGTCGACCGGGCCGTCGTCGCGCACATCCTCCGGCGTCATGCCGTTCTCGAGCGCGGCGAGATAGACGAACGGCTTGAAGGCGGAGCCGGGCTGCCGCTTCGCCTGCGTCGCGCGGTTGAAGACGCTTTCGTCGTAGTCCCGCCCGCCGAGCAGCACGGCCACCGCGCCGTCCGGCTTCATCACGATGGCTGCCGCTTCGCTGGCATGCAGCTTGCGGCCCTTGGCGTTCAGCGTCTTGGCGACGGCGCGGCGTGCGGCGTCCTCGAGATGCGGCATCAGCGTCGTGTGCACGATGAGATCGTTGATCGATCCGCGACCGCTGGTGTCGACATGGTTCAGGGCTTCGTCGGCGGCGGTGTCGAGGAAATAGTTGCGCTCGTCGACGGCCGTGCGATCGACGACGACGGCGGGATGGGCGCGCGCGTCGGCGGCCTGTTCCTTCGTGATGGCGCCGGTCTCCACCATCGACTGCAGCACGGTGTCCGCGCGCTGCTGTGCGGCGGCGAGATCGCGCCGCGGTGAGAATGCCGAAGGTGCCCGCGTGAGCGTGGCGAGCATCGCCGCTTCGGGAAGTGTCAGCTCGCGCGCGGACTTGCCGAAATAGACATGCGCCGCGCCGTCGACGCCATAGGCGCCGGAGCCGAGATAGATGCGATTGAGGTAGAGCTCGAGGATCTGCTGCTTCGAGAGCGACTTCTGCAGCGCCGCGGCATCGAGCAGCTCCTGATATTTGCGGGCATAAGTCCGCTTCGGGCTCAGGAAAACGATCTTGGCCGTCTGCTGGGTGATGGTCGAACCGCCGGCAACGACATGGCCGGCACGGAAATTCTCGATCGCAGCACGGATGAGGCCGCTGACCGAAATGCCTTCGTTGCTGTAGAAGCTGCGATCTTCCATTGCGATGAACGCCGCCGGAAGATAGGCCGGCATGTCCGACAGATGCAGCCGGTCGCCGACGATGGCGCCGCGATGGCCGACCTCGTTGCCCTCCTCATCAAGGAACGTAAAGGCGACGGGGCGATTGACGGCATAGAGGTCCTGGCTCATGTCGAGCTTGGGTGCGAACCACACGAGCAGGTGCGGCACGAACCAGATCAGGAACAGCGGCGCCAGCACGATCGCGCCCGTGATCGTGAGGCCACGACGATGGCGGCCGGCCCAGCGCAGGAATGCGTCGAGATATTCCAAGATTACATTTCCCAGCATGGGCGCGGGTGTTCCTCGAACTTTACGGCAGTTTCAAGACGGGGTAGGCGCCCAGGCGCGTAACGTGGCCGGACACCCCTGTCGCAGGCAAGGGGCCTTTCGGTATTTTAATGCGGCAATAGCCGCCGCGCCGGGTCGTTAACAGTCCCGTCATACTTAAAGCGGGTGCCGGATGGCGTAGCGCAAGATCTTCCGCTCTCCCGGCGCAAGTCTGAAATCCCATGCCGCATAGCCCGATCGCAGGGCGTGCGGTTCGGATTCCGAGGCGATTTCCATCTCTGCCATCACCTGGCGGAATTCGAATGCGACCGATATTGCCTTCCTGTTCTGAACGACGATTTCGATTTCGTTGTCCTGTCTTCTGTCGCGGCCTCTTCCGGAGGTTGTACTGTTCACCAAGCGAGCCGCGACGGGGATGTCCATTGCACGACCGATCTTGATGTCGAAAGGAAGTCCGACAGCCATGTCGCGGATCGAATCCTGTCCCGTCAAAATTGGAATGCCGTCCCGGGTTTTCTCGAAAACGGAAACGCCGCCCGCCGGTAAAGGTTTACCCAGTCCACCGTCCTTGTCGTTGCGCAGGCGTAGGACAATGTCAGCTTTTTGCAGCTCCGAATCCGGTTCGTCGGAGTACACGGAATATTGATAGAGCCGCTCGAAGGCGACGCCCGATTGGTCGAGAAACTGGACCTGCTTCGTCTGGTTGGCTGCGACGGTAACCGGCTCGGGCAGCGGGTAGAGTTTGTAGTCGCCGAGGGCCTGAGCTT
>DATKON010000013.1:0-11612 GCA_035524575.1 Rhizomicrobium sp. | reverse complement strand
GGGCGCCGGCAGCATCAGCGCGAAGAACAGAAGCGCCGGGATCGCTTCGGACGCGAGCATCCAGCGCCAGCCGACCCTCAGCCCCCACGCGTCGTCGCCTTGCGAGGCGATCCCCCAGTTCACGAAATAGACGATGGTGATGCCCAGCACGATGGCGATCTGCTGCACCGTCACCAGCCGTCCGCGGGCGGAGGGTGGCGCCACTTCGGCGATGTAGAGCGGCGACAGCATGGAAGCGACGCCGACACCGATGCCGCCGATGATGCGATAGACGATGAACGGCGTCAGTGCCGCCGGTCCCATATGCCCGATGGCGCCGAAACCGAGCTCCGGCACGGCCGAGCCGATGGAGCCTGCGAGAAACAGCACCGCGGACACCAGAAGCCCGCCGCGCCGCCCGATGGCGGTCGACATCGGGCCAGCCACGGCCGCGCCGATCACGCAGCCCAGGAGCGCGCAGGAGATCGCCCAGCCCGACAGGCTGTCGCGCGCGGCTTCGGAGAGATGCTGCGGGGTGATGAAATTGGCGTCGATGGCGCTGACCGCGCCCGAGATCACCGCGGTGTCGTAGCCGAACAGAAATCCGCCCAGCGACGCAATCAGCGCAAGACCGACAACAAGGCGCTCCGAGCCCCTGGACATGAAAACTCCCCGGCAGATGTTTCCTCGTTAGGCGCCCGAGAGGTCTTTTTGCCCCGGTACGCCCGAAACAAACCCTACTGATAGCGGTATCAGTACGCAACGGCCTCCGCGTCAATGATTGTGACGGGGCGTCTTGCGCGTGATGTGTTTGTATTTGAGCGCGGGCTCCATCACGGCGCCCGAGTCCATCTGGCCGACGCTGGCGCGGAAAATCTCTTCCCAGACGCTGGCCGACGGCGGAATCCGCGGCGGCGCGTCCTTCTTTCGTCGCGCGATCTCGTCTTCAGAAACGAGCGCATCGCAGCGACCGGCATTGAGATCGATGCGGATCGTGTCGCCCGTGCGCAGCCAGGCGAGGCCGCCGCCGACGGCGCTTTCGGGTGACGCATTGAGGATCGAAGGACTATCGGAAGTGCCCGACTGGCGGCCATCGCCGAGCGTCGGCAGGCTCCTGATGCCCTGCTGCAGCAGGCGATCCGGCGGCTGCATGTTGACGACTTCCGCCGAACCCGGCCAGCCGACGGGCCCCACGCCGCGGATGACGAGGATCGAGTTCACATCGATGTCGAGCGCGGGATCGTTGATGCGGGCGTGATAGTCCTCCGAGCCGTCGAACACGACCGCCCTGCCCTCGAACACGCCTTCATGGCCTTTCCTGCTCAGATAGCGCTTGCGGAATTCGTCGGAGATGACACTCGTCTTCATGATAGCGAAATCGAAGAGATTGCCTTTGAGCACGAGGAAGCCGGCGCGCTCGGCCAGCGGCGCGTCGAAGCTTTTGATCACCTCGCGGTCGGTCGTCTCGCGACCGTCGATGTTTTCGACGAGGGTTTTGCCGGTCACGGTCATCGCCGTGCCGTGAAGCCGGCCGCCCTTCATCATCTCGCACAGGATCGCGGGCACGCCGCCCGCGCGATAGAAGCGCTCGCCCAGATACTTGCCGGCCGGCTGCATGTTGAGAATGAGCGGGATATCGTAAGCGCCCGCCCAGTCGTCCGCCGTGATCTCGATGCCCGCATGCCGCGCCATGGCATTGATGTGCGGCTGTGCATTGGTCGAGCCGCCGATGGCCGCGACCGCCGCGATCGCGTTGAGGAACGAGGCGCGCGTCAGGATCTTCGACGGCGTCAGATCCTCGTAGGCCATGTCGACGATGCGCTTGCCCGTTTCATAGGCGATTTGCGCGCGCTCGCGATAGGCGGCCGGAATCGCCGCGCATCCCGGCAGGGACAGTCCCAGCACTTCCGCGACCGCATTCATGGTCGACGCTGTGCCCATGGTGTTGCAGTGGCCGATCGACGGTGCAGAGGCCAGCGCGCGCTCGAAGAATTCTTCTTCGGTGATCTCGCCGGTCGCGAGCTTGCGGCGGCTGCGCCAGATCACCGTGCCCGAGCCGACCAGCTCGCCTTCGTACCAGCCATCCAGCATCGGTCCGCCGGAAAGAACGATCGCGGGTATGTCGACGGCCGTCGCCGCCATGATGGCGGACGGCGTGGTCTTGTCGCAGCCCGTGGTGAGCACGACCGCGTCGATCGGATAGCCGCGGAGGATCTCGACCAGCGTCATGAAGGCGAGGTTGCGGTCGATGGCCGCTGTCGGCCGCCGGCAATTCTCGAAAATCGGATGGGTTGGGAATTCCATCGCGATGCCGCCTGCTTCGCGGATGCCTTCGCGCACGCGCTTGGCCAGTTCGAGATGATGGCGATTGCACGGATTGAGATCGCTGCCCGACTGCGCGATTCCGATGATGGGCTGACCGGAACGAAGCTCTGCCGGCGTCAGCCCGTAATTCATGAAGCGCTCGCAATAGAGCGCCGCCATGTCGATATGGCCGGGAGCTTCGAACCAGTCGCGCGAGCGAAAGCGCCGGACGGGCTTGCGCTCAGCCATGCAGCACCTCGCGCTGCGGCTGTCCGGGGACATCGACTTCGAAGCGGAACAGAGCGCCCGCCAGCGGCTGGGCCGCGCGCGCGGCGGCGTCGAGCCCTTTCCGAGCCGTCGTCGCGTAGACGGTGCGCAGATCAGCGCCGGCGAAAGCGATCTTCGTCACATTGGCGCACGGAAAGCGGACTTCCATCAGCAACTCACCTTGGGGCGAATAGCGCCGCGCGGCCCATCCTGCGAAGAGGCCAGTCCACAGGCAGCCTTCACTGTCTACTGTAGGGCCATCCGGATAGCCGGCGCCATCCTCGATCGTCACGAAAACGCGCTTGTTGGCGAGTTGGCCGCGAGGCCCGAGATCGAAAGCATGGATCACGCGTTCGAGCGTGTCGGTGTGATACAGCGTGCGGCCGTCGGGGCTGAAGGCCGGGCCGTTGGTGATGACATAGCCCGGATCGATCTCGCGCGGGCCGCTGTCTTCCAGGCGGTGCAGGCAGCCGCTCGGATGCTTCTCGCCGTCGTCCATCGACCCGAACCAGAGATAGCCCTGGCCGTCGACCGCGCCGTCATTGAGGCGGTTGCCCGGCTTGTGCCTCTCTACTGTGTGGCGCAACGTGAACGTTCCGGCGGCGGGATCAAAAGTGTGAAGTCCCGTCATCAGGCCGGCAATGAACTGCCCGTTGGGAAGGGGCGCCAGAAATCCCGGCGGGGCCGGCGCCGTCCAGCTTCGCCCGCGCGCCGTATTTGGATCGAAGCGATGGATGCGCTTCTGCTTGATGTCGACGAACCACAGTCCCTGATCGCGCGGCCACCACAGCGGACCTTCCCCGAGCTCGGCCTCGACGGCCCATACGCATTCGGGCTTCGGACTCATCGCCAGCCGGCGTCGATCCAATATTCGTGGCCGGTGCACATGCGTCCGTTCTCCGACGCCAGGAACAGCACCAGCGCGGCCACGTGATGCGGCTCGACACGCTCCTTGATGCATTGCTGCTCGACGATCTCGGATTCCGCAGCGGGCGAATACCATTTCATCTGCCGCGGCGTGCGCACATTGCCGGGAACGACCGCGGTCACCGCGATGCCGTCCCGGCCGAGCTCGCGCGCCAGCGCGCGCGTCATGCCTTCGATGCCCGCCTTCGCGGTTTCGTAGAGCACGAGATCGGGAAGGCCAAGATGCCAGGAGATGGATCCGAAATTGATGATGGCGCCGCCGCCGCGCGACTTCATGCCGGCCGCCGCGGCCTTCGCGCAGAACAGCATGTGGCGGAGATTGACCGCCATGCGGTCGTCCCAATAGGCGGGCGTGATGTCCGCGAAGCGATGGCGGTCGTCATTGCCCGCGTTGTTCACGAGGATATCGATGGGGCCCGTCTTCTCGAAGAAGCGCGTGACCGCATCGATCTCGCGCAGATCGCATTTCTCGAAGCTGGGCGGTTGCGGCGACGACGCAAGCTCCTGGGCCACCGCCTTGCCTTCTTTTTCCAGGATGTCGAGGAAGAAAACCTTCGAGCCCTGCTGCGCGAAGGCGGCGACGATGGCGGCGCCGATGCCGGAGGCGCCCCCGGTCACCACGACGCGTTTGTCCTTGAGACAAGGATAGATCGCAGAAATCATGTCGCCCTTCATGCCCAGGTATAGGCCGTCTTGGTCTGGGTAAAGAATTCGATCGCCGCGAAGCCCTGCTCGCGTGCGCCGTAACTTGATTTGCGTGAACCGCCGAACGGCACGTGGTAATCGACGCCTGCCGTCGGCAGGTTGACCATCACCATGCCTGCGCGCGCGGCGCGCTGGAAATGCCGTGCGTGTTTGAGCGAGCGGGTGCAGATGCCCGCCGACAATCCGAACTCGCCCGCGTTCGCGGTTGCCAGCGCCTCGTCGTAATCCTTCACGCGGATCACACTGGCGACGGGCCCGAAGACCTCTTCGCGATTGATGCGCATGGCCTGCGTCGTGTGCGCGATGACGGCGGGGCTCATGTAATAGCCGGGCTTGGCGAGCGTCAGCCGCTCGCCACCGCCCAGCAGCTTGCCGCCTTCGCTGACCGCAATGTCGACATAAGAGAGGTTCTGACGCAGTTGCTGCTCGCTGACGGCCGGTCCCATCTTCGTATCGGGATCGAGCGCGTCGCCAACCTTGAGCGCCGCGGCTTTCTCCGCCAGCGCCTGTACGAACTTGTCGTGGATGCCTTCTGTGACGATGAGCCGGCTCGAGGCCGTGCAGCGCTGCCCGGTGGCAAAGAACGCGCCGTCGAGCGCACACATCACCGCACGATCGAAGTCCGCGTCATCAAGGACGACCAGCGGATTCTTTCCGCCCATCTCGAGCTGGACGCGCGCCTGTCGCTTGACGGCGCCTTCCGCGACGCGTGCTCCGACCGCCTGCGAGCCGGTGAAGGAAATGCCGTTCACGTCCGGATGATTGACCATCGCCTCGCCGACGCGGCCGGGACCGAGCACCATGTTGAACACGCCGGCCGGCGCACCGGCTTCGAAGATGATGTCGGCGAGCGCGGCGGCCATCGCCGGCGTCGGCCCTGCAGGCTTCAGCACCACCGTGTTGCCGAAGGCGAGTGCCGGCGCCGTCTTCCAGGCGGGGATCGCAATCGGAAAATTCCACGGCGTGATGAGGCCGAAGACGCCGACCGCTTCGCGATACGTCGCGGCATCGACGCCGGGCCGCGTCGATTCCATATTTTGCCCGTGGCGGCGCAGCGCCTCACCCGCAAAATATTTGAAGATGCGGCCCGCGCGCGCGACCTCGCCGATGCCTTCCGGCAAGGTCTTGCCTTCCTCGCGCGACAGGAGCCGCCCCAATTCCTCGCGGCGCTTCAGGATGGTGTCGCCGACCCGGTCGAGGACGTCGCTGCGCACTTCCGGCGACGCCTCGGACCAGGCGGGAAACGCCTTGCGCGCCGCTTCGACGGCTGCGTTCACTTCCGGCGCGCCGCCATCGGGATAGCGCGCGACCACATCGCGCGTGTCGGAGGGATTGAGGCTTTCGTGCGGCGTCTCCGCCTTCACGCGTTCGCCACCGATATAGTGCGTGAGATTATCCGTCATGGCCGCTCACCGCCGAGGAGCCCCCGCGAAGCCAGATTGCGCATCAGCGCGGCGATACCGAATGTCCACGGCGCCGCATCCTTCGAAACCGTGACGCGATTCTCGAGGACGCCCAGGCTTGGCGTCGAGACGCGCACGATATCGCCGACCTTGTGCGTGAAACCGCGGCCGGGCTCGTCGCGATCCTGGGTCGGCGCAAAGAGCGTGCCGAGGAACAGCACGAAACCGTCGGGGTAGTGATGCTCGCTCATCGCCTGGCGCACGAGCTCCAGGGGATCGCGGCTGATCTCGGACATCGTGCTCTTGTCCTCGAGGCGGAAATTGTCGGGGCCCTGCACTTCGAGGGAGACAACGGCCGAGCGCACGCGATCCAATGCGAAATTTTGGTCAAACAGACGAATAAACGGACCGATCCCGCAGGATGCGTTGTTGTCCTTCGCCTTGCCGAGGAGAAGAGCGCTGCGGCCTTCGAAATCGCGCAGGTTCACATCGTTGCCCAGTGTGGCGCCCAGCGTGCGGCCTTTGCTGTCGCAGACCAGTGCGATTTCGGGCTCGGGATTGTTCCAGGTGGAATCGGAACGGATGCCGATGTCCTCGCCCCAGCCCACCGACGAAAGCACCGGCGACTTGGTGAAGATCTCCGCATCGGGACCGATCGCGACTTCCAGATATTGCGACCAGAGACCATCAGCGATCAGCGCAGATTTGAGCTTCGCGGCATCCGGCGAGCCCGGCTTCACATTGCGGATGTCGGAGCCGACGCGATCCTTCAAGGCGTCGCGAATGGCTTGTGCCTTTGCAGAGTCACCACGTGCGCGCTCTTCAATGACGCGCTCGACCGCCGAAACGGCAAAGGTCACGCCGGCGGCTTTGATGCACTGCAAGTCAACCGGCGACAGTAGACGGACATCGCTTTTGCCGTCCCAGACGCGCCTGAAGGAAAAGTCCTCGAGATCGCCCAGATCTTTTCCCGACGCGGTGCCGTCCCAGAGTTCGAGAAAGCCCGATACGGTCGGCGCGGTCGCGGATACATCGAACATGCGTCCGTCGCGCACGAGCACCGGGGTGGGCCCCGCGCCGCAGTCGATGCGCCCAAGCAGGGTTGCCCTCCGCCAGTCGCCGGGCAGAAATTCAGGCATTGCTGCGGTCAATGGACATGGCGTTCATGGTCCCCTCCCAGCCGGGGCGCCCCACCCGGTCTTGGTTTTGGTTGCGCTACCAAACGCAGCACCGCCGCCGCTTGTCAAGCCCGAAGGGTCCGCTTGCCTTTCGCCGGCTGGGCGGTCAGCCGCGACGTGGATTCACGCGGCACGATCGTGAACTCGGCAAGCTTGTGAAGAATCTCCGGCGCTTCGCCGGCGCGCTTGCGGCGGATTTGCTCAAGCAGCAGCTTCACCGCTTCCCGCGCCATCTGCGCAATCGGTTGACGCACCGTCGTGAGTGCCGGCCATACCGTGGTGGCCAGCGGCGTATCGTCGAATCCGGCGATGGTGAGGTCGCGCGGCACATCGAGGCCCATGCGATGTGCCACGGCGATGGTGGCGGCCGCCATGTCGTCATTGCTGGCGAAGATCGCCGTGGGCCGCTTCGGCGCGCGCAGCAAGGCTTCCGCTGCTTCGAGACCGGAGCGATAGGTGAAATAGCCCTGCGCCGCCTGCTTCGGCGCGACTTCCAGCCCGGCTTCCTCCATGCCCGCGAGAAAGCCCTTGTAGCGCTGCTCGCTGGCCGTCTGGTTCGGGTGGCCGATGATGAATCCGATGCGTGTGTGACCGAGCGCGATGAGCCGCTTCGTCATCATATGCGCGGCTTCAAAGTCGTCGATGCTGATCGACGAGAATTCGGCCGCGGGATGGCCGGTTGCAACTACGACGCCGGGGAGTTCGGCTGCGAGCACCGCCTGTTGCGCTTCGACAGAGTCGCACAAAGGCGGCGGCAGGATAATTCCGTCCGCCCCCGCATTGGCAAGACGTTCGATCGCCGCGCGTTCGGTGTCGGGGCCGTCGCATTTTTCGATCGAAAGCTGACAACCGGAGAGGCTCGCCTGCTCGAGGCTGCCGACCAGAAACTCGCTCAAGTAAGCCGCGCTCGGATTGCTGTAGAGAAGGCCAATACGCGTGGCATTGGCGCCGGCCAGGCTGCGCGCGGCCAAGTTCGGCGAGTAATGCAGCGCCTTGATCGACGCGGCCACTTTCGCGCGCGTGGCTTCGCGCACATTGCTTTCGCCGTTGACGACACGGGAGACCGTCATGGGCGAGACGCCGGCATGACGCGCGACTTCGTGGATCGTCACCGATTTGCCGCCGCGGCGGCTCGTCTTTTGCGCCATTCCCGTCCCGTCTCCTGCCGGACGAAGCTACCTTCAACGGCGCAAGCGGAAAACCGCCCCGCCCTGCCCGGTTGTGCGTAGGGCGCCGGTGATAGCGCTCCCGCGCTTAACGTTCAGCTAGCAGAGCGTGAAGAACCATTCAAATGGCAAAAGCCTCAGCGGCTCTTCGGTTTGGGCGCTGGCGCCGCGGACCATTTCAGCCGCGCCAAGGATCCAGGGCGCAGATCCACGCCCATCATCGCGCTGATGGCGAGGCCGAAGAAGCTCGAACGGCTCATGCCAAGGCGGGCCGCAGCCTCGTCGGCGCGGGCGAGCAGGTGTTTCGGCAGGTAGATGTTGACCCGTTCCGACGGGTTCGGAGGCTCCACGCCGACGACGAAAAACGCGACCAAGCGGGAGCCCTTCGGCAAGACAATAGTCTCGAACGGCGTCGGCTCGGGCAGCGCCTTGTCGCCCTCGGCATAAGCGTAGATCACCGTAGCGAGCTCGTGCTCTGCCTTTTCGATCGCTTCCTCCTGCGAACGGCCGGCGGCGACACAATCGGGAAAATCGGGAAACCAGGCGCCGAACGTGCCCTTCGCCCCCTTCTCGAGGACGGCCGGATAAAAGCGCTTCGCCATGCTGGACTCCACGTGTGGGTTTTGACACACTCATCGAACAGTGTGTCATTCGACACAACCTAGCGCGGAAGAGACCGCACGGGAAAGGGATAGGAGTCATGACCGAAGCCGAGCTCGCCATCGTCCGCCGGGCCTTTGCCATGCAGGTGCTGGGCGCCGTCGGCGTCGACAATCCGCGCCTCGAAGCGGCGCTCGCGGGCATCAAGCGCGAGGACTATCTGGGCCCCGGTCCGTGGCAAATCTTCCGCTGGGGCGCAGCCTATCGCCCGACGCCGTCGGCCGATCCGGTTTATCTTTACACGGATGATGTCGTGGCGATCTGGGCCGAGAAGAAGATCAACAACGGCCAGCCGTCCCTGCACGCCCATCTGATCAACCAGGCGGCTCCGGTCGAAGGCGAGCATGTCGTCCATGTCGGCACCGGCGCGGGCTATTTCACGGCGCTTCTCGCCGAGATGGCCGGCGCAACGGGACGCGTCACGGGTATTGAATTCGAGCCGACGCTCGCGGAACGTTCGAGGCAAAACCTTGCGAGCCGTCGGAATGTGAACATCGCGCAAGGCGACGGCGCGTCGGCGGCGTTCGAGCCCGCCGACGTCATCTATGTCAACGCGGGCGCCACGCGGCCGGCGGACAACTGGCTTGATCGGCTGAAGGACGGCGGGCGCATGATCCTGCCGCTGACCACCGACAAGAACTTCGACCAGATGGGCCGCGCGCCGCATCAGATGGTCGCCCAAGGCGCGGTCCTGCGGATCGAACGGCGCGGCGAAGATTTCTTCGCCAAGTGGATTTCGGCTGTCGCGATCTTCCCCTGCGCCGGTGCCCGCGACGAGGTGTCCGAGAGGGCACTGGCCGAAGCCCTCGCCCGCGGCCGGCTCAACGAAGTCACGCGCCTTTATCGGCACGAAAACGTGCCGGACGAGGATTGCTGGCTGAAGGCGCCCGGATGGTGTCTGGCGTATCGCTGACCCGACGATCGCGGGATTACGCAATAAGTACCGCATTTATTCTGCTTGCCGGTTTTGATCAAAAGGCGTACCATTTTTGTTATAATTCATCCTTGCGCCCGGCGCTCGTCAGAGCCGTCGGGTTTTTTGTTGCCCGCTTGAACGTCGCGCTCCAGGAGTCTGTTACCGTGCAAATTGCGTGATCCTGGCGCGATCGATGTTTTTGCTCACGCGCTATCGCCTTGCCGCCATTCACGGAATCGGAAAACGTCGATGTTCTGGCCAAAAAAAATACGCTGCAAACCACGTGACATCAGGCAATTTGCGGCGACCGGATTTCTCTGAAAAAACGAACGCGCCATGACTTACCGCTCCCTCCGCGACTTCATCGCCAAGCTCGAAGCCGAAGGCGAGCTCGTGCGCGTGCGCGAGCCCGTCTCGACCGTGCTTGAGATGACGGAGATCCAGACGCGTCTTCTCGCCGAAGGCGGGCCGGCGGTCATTTTCGAGAATCCGATCCGCGCCGACGGCACGCGGTCCGACATGCCCGTGCTCGTCAATCTGTTCGGCACGGTGAAGCGCGTGGCGATGGGCGTCACCATGGGCGGCGTCGAGCGGCGCGACGGACGCGCGTTGCGCGAAGTGGGCGAATTGCTGGCGCAACTGCGTCAGCCCGAACCGCCGCGCAGCCTTTCCGAAGCAATGGATTTGCTGCCGCTCGCGAAGACCGCGATGTCGATGAAGCCAAAAACCGGCGGCGGCATTTTTAGCGGCACGCCGGCGTGTCAGCAGATCGTGCTCAAAGGCGCCGATATCGATCTCTCGAAGCTGCCCATTCAGACCTGCTGGCCGGGCGAGCCCGCGCCGCTGATCACCTGGCCGCTCGTCGTCACCAAAGGTCCCGGCGAAGCGCGCGAGGACAATTTCAATCTCGGCATCTACCGCCTGCAGGTGATCGGCAAAAATCAGACGCTGATGCGCTGGCTCAAGCATCGCGGCGGCGCGCAACACCATGCGCGCTGGCGCAGGGAGAAGCGCGAGCCGCTGCCCGCTGCGGCCGTCTTGGGCGCCGATCCCGGAACGATCCTCGCGGCCGTCACACCGGTGCCCGACACGCTGTCGGAATATCAATTCGCGGGCCTGCTGCGCGGACAGCGCGTCGAGCTGGCGCCCTGCGTGACGCAGCCCCTGCTTGCGCCGGCGGAAGCGGAAATCGTGCTCGAAGGCGAAGTCTCGCTCAGCGATTATCGCGATGAAGGGCCCTATGGCGATCACACGGGCTACTACAATTCCGTCGAGCAATTCCCTGTCTTCACCGTGACGGCGATCACCATGCGCCGCGATCCCATCTTTCTGTCGACCTTCACGGGACGGCCACCGGACGAGCCGTCGATCCTCGGCGAAGCGCTCAACGAAGTGTTCATTCCGCTGCTGACGCAGCAATTCCCGGAGATCGTCGATTTCTGGCTGCCGCCGGAAGGCTGCTCTTATCGCATCGCGGTCGTCAGTATACGGAAGGCTTACCCGGGCCACGCCAAGCGCGTGATGATGGCGGTATGGTCTTACCTGCGCCAGTTCATGTACACAAAATGGGTGATCGTCGTGGACGACGACATCGACGCGCGCAATTGGAAAGACGTGATGTGGGCGATCTCCACGCGCATGGATCCGGCGCGCGACATCACGCTCGTCGAAGGCACGCCGATCGACTATCTCGATTTCGCCTCGCCCGAGTCCGGTTTGGGTTCCAAGATCGGCCTCGATGCGACCGACAAATGGCCGCCGGAGACCAAGCGCGAATGGGGCCGCGAGATCCGCATGGACGACGAGATCGTGCGCACCGTGACGGAGAAATGGGCGCGATTGGGACTGCCGGGGTCGGGAAAGCCTATCTGGAAATAGAGCGCGCGACGGGAGACGCACGATGAAGAAAGAACCGTTTCCCGTTTCCAACATCCGCCGCTTCCTCGAGCCGGGCCCCATTGTGCTAGTCGGCTCTCACTGGAAGGGCCGGGACAATCTGATGACGCTCGGCTGGCATGTCGTGCTGGAATTCTCGCCGTCGCTCGTGGGGCTGATGATCTCGAGCGGCAACCACACATTTGAAATGGTGCGGCAGAGCAAGGAGTGC
>DATKON010000012.1:0-9132 GCA_035524575.1 Rhizomicrobium sp. | reverse complement strand
GGCAGATTCGGAGCTGACGGTCCATGTTCTCGCGGATCAGGTGCATCGGCACGTGGCCGGGCCCCTCGATCATCACCTGCACGTCGTGCTTCCAGGCGATCTCGGTCAGCTCGCCCAGCGTGTCGAGCTCGGCGAACTGCGCCGCGTCGTTCGCGTCGGCGATCGATCCCGGACGCAAGCCGTCGCCCAGCGAGAACGACACGTCGTACTTCTTCATCAGCTCGCAGATCTCCTCGAAGTGCGTGTAGAGGAAATTCTCCTTGTGGTGAGCGAGGCACCATTTGGCGAGGATCGAGCCGCCGCGCGAGACGATGCCCGTCACGCGATCGGCGGTCAGCGGTATATGCGCAAGGCGCACGCCGGCATGCACCGTGAAATAGTCGACGCCTTGCTCGCACTGCTCGACCAGCGTGTCGCGATAGATTTCCCAGGTGAGGTCTTCGGCGACGCCGCCGACTTTCTCCAGCGCCTGATAGATCGGCACCGTGCCGATCGGCACCGGCGAATTCCTGATGATCCATTCGCGGATCGTATGGATGTGACGGCCCGTCGAAAGGTCCATCACCGTGTCCGCGCCCCAGCGGATCGACCAGACGAGCTTCTCGACTTCTTCCGCGACGCCCGAGGTGACGATCGAGTTGCCGATATTGGCGTTGACCTTGGTCAGGAAGTTGCGGCCGATGATCATCGGCTCTGTCTCGGGATGGTTGATGTTGGATGGGATGATGGCGCGGCCGCGGGCCACCTCGTCCCGCACGAATTCCGGCGTGATCTCGTCGGGGATCGCGGCGCCGAAGGAATTGCCGTCGCGCAAAGCGGAACGCCCGAGATTCTCGCGCACCGCGATGAACTTCATCTCTTCGGTGATGATGCCGGCGCGGGCATAATGAAGCTGCGTCACGCGCTTGCCCGGCTTGCCGCGCAGAGGCATCAGCGCTGCCCGGTCGAATTGCGGCACGGACAGAAGCTCGCCCGGTTTCAGGCCATCGTCTTCGTGCCGCCGGGCGCGGCCTTCATATTCCTCGACATCGCCGCGCGCGAGGATCCAGTCGCGGCGCAAGCCGGCAAGGCCTTTCCCGATATCGACAGCGCGGCTTTCGTCCGTGTACGGACCGGATGTGTCGTAGAGCCGGACAGGCGCTTCCCCGCCCGACAGCGCCACCTCGCGGAACGGCACCTTGCCGACATGCACCTTCTTCGAGCCGGGCAGCGGCCCCCGTGTCACGACATCGTTGGTGACGGGCTTCGGGTTGCGGACGGGCTGGTTCATTTCAAGGCCACCTCTCCATCAGACGGAATGGCAGCGGCCCAGACGCGCCGTCCGCTTCCTCCGCCGGTGCTAACCGGTTCAGGTTCGAAGGGACTCGGGGGAGAACCCCGATCTCAGCTCCTTCACGGAGCGCCCCTGGGACTTCGCCGCGGATTTTGATCCGCGCGCTTGCCAAGTCAAGGCGGACCGGAACGGCGCAAGGCGCATGGGTCCGAAAACCACAAAAGAGGATGCGGCTGCCCCTCGCCGCGCAAAAATGCGAAAGGTTAGGGACCAAAATGCGAAACGTTTGGTAACCCCGCTTGCGGCCCCATTTGCGACCCGCTAACGGACATCCATCTGGAGCATGAGTCCGTCTTGGGGGAGCCGAATGAACCGCCATGTTTTGACTTCGATTGTCCTATTGGCGTGTGCAACCGCACCGGCCTTCGCCGAGGACCGCATCGTGCTGCCGGCCGATGTGACGCCCACACACTACGACATTCAGGTCACGCCGAACGCGCAAGCGCTCACCTTCGAAGGCCATGTCGCGATCGACGTCACGGTCGCCAAGCCCACGAACACGATCAAGCTGAACGCGGCGGACCTATCATTTGGCAAGGTGAGGCTGACGGGCGAGGCCGCCGCGCCGAAGGTGTCCTACGACGCGACGCAGGAGACGGCGACGCTCACCTTCGCTGCGCCGGTCGCCGCGGGCGCTCACACGCTGACGATCGACTACACCGGCAAGATCAATCAGCACGCCGCGGGGCTTTTCGCGCTCGACTATGACACGGCCGGCGGGCCGAAGCGCGCGCTCTTCACGCAATTCGAGAACTCGGACGCGCGGCGTTTCATCCCGTCCTGGGACGAGCCCGCGCGCAAGGCGACGTTCACGCTGACGGCCACCGTCCCGGCGAACCAGATGGCTTTGTCGAACATGCCGATCGCGAAAACGGAACCGCTGGCTGGCGGTCTTGCGCGCGTGCATTTCGCCACCTCGCCCAAGATGTCGTCCTACCTGCTCTTCTTCGGTCTCGGAGACTTCGAGCGCATCTCGAAAAGGGTCAACGGCGTCGATGTGGGCGTGGTGTTCAAGCGCGGCGATGCCGACAAGGCAACCTTCGCGCTCGATGCGGCAGTGCACATCCTTCCTTATTACGAAGACTATTTCGGCGTGAAATATCCGCTTCCGAAGCTCGATCTGATCGCCGGACCCGGTCAGAGCCAGTTCTTCGGCGCGATGGAAAACTGGGGCGCGATCTTCTATTTCGAGCGCGATCTCCTCATCGATCCCAAGATCTCGACGCAGGGCGACCGGCGAAACGTCTATGTCGTCGTCGCGCACGAAATGGCACACCAATGGTTCGGCGATCTCGTGACCATGGACTGGTGGGACGGCATCTGGCTGAACGAAGGCTTCGCGTCCTGGATGGAGATCAAGGCAACGGATCATTTCCATCCCGAATGGCACATGTGGCTCGATGCGCTGGCGGCGAAGGAACAGGCGATGCAAGTCGACGCCCGTGCTGGCACTCATCCCATCATCACGCCCATTCGCGACGTGCTGCAGGCGAATGAGGCCTTCGACACGATCACCTATTCCAAGGGCCAGGCGGTGATCCGCATGCTCGAGGTCTATGTCGGCGAGGACCGCTTCCAGGCCGGCGTGCAGGCCTACATCAAGGCCCACGAATACGGGAACACGGTCACCGACGATCTCTGGCGTGAGCTCGACAGGACGGCGGCCAAGCCGATCACGCCGGTGGCGCACGCGTTTACGCTTCAGGCCGGCGTGCCGCTCATCCGCGCAACCGCCACAGCATCCGGAATCCAACTGACTCAGGATCGCTTCGCGGCCGACGAATCCGCGAAGGCCCCGACGATCTGGCCCGTGCCGGTCAAGGTCGCAGGCCGCGGCGGCACTTGGGCAGGACTCGTCTCGCGCGGCAACCCCGCCAATGTGAATGTCGGCGAAACGCCCGTGGTGAACGCGGGCCAGACGTCCTATTTCCGCACACTTTACGACCCCGCCCTCTTCGAAAAACTCGAGGCATCGTTTGCGCGGCTTCAGCCTGCCGATCAGCTGGGACTTCTCTACGACTCGCGCGCGCTCGGCTATTCGGGCTATGCGCCGCTCGCCAACCTGTTCGCGCTGGCGCGAAAAGTGACGCCGGATTTCAACCCGGTCGTACAGAGCAACGTCGCCGCGCGCTTCGAGGGCGTGTCCGAGCTCTATGACGGCCTGCCGGGCCAGACGGCCTTCAATGCTTTCGGACGCAACGTGCTGAGGCCGCTCCTCGGCAGGCTGGGCTGGACGGCGAAGCCGGGCGAATCCCAAAACGTGACGCTCGCCCGCGCCGATGTGCTTTCGGCCCTGAGCCAGCTCGATGATCCGGCGGTCATCAACCAGGCGCAAACCTATTTCCAGCAATATCTTCGCGATCCTTCCGCGCTTTCGCCCGATTTGAGGCGCAGCGTGCTCGCGATCGTGGCGCTGCACGCCGATGCGAAGACGTGGGACTCCCTCCACACTCTGGCACGGGATGCGAAGTCGGCGCTGGAGAAACAGGAGCTTTACGTTTTGCTTGGACATGCCAAGGACGAGGCGCTTGCCGAAAAAGCGCTGGCCCTCGCCGGTACGAACGAACCGCCTTTGACCAACCGCCCTTCCATGATCCGCGCGGTATCCGTGCGGTTTCCCGATTTGGCGATCGATTATGCGTCGCAGCACTGGAACGAGATCACGGTGAGCCTCGAGCCCGACAGCCGCGCGCAATATGTCCCAAGCCTGGCGGAGAACTCGCACGACGTCGCAACGCTCACGAAACTGGATGGCTTCGCGAGGACGCACATTCCTGCCGATGCCCAGCGCGACGTGCGCAGGGCCGAGGCGACTATCCGCTATTACGCCAGGGTCCGCGCGGAGCATCTGCCGGAGCTCGACCGCTGGCTGGCGGCGCAGCACGCATGAGCGCTATTTCCCCCGAAGAGCAGCGCGACATCGTCAACGCGCTGCTCACGATGGGCCTGGCGAAGGAGCAACAACACGGCCGCATCGCGCGGCTGTCGGGCGGCGTGTCCTGCGACGTCTACGAAGTCGACATCGGACGGCAGAAGATCTGCGTGAAGCGGGCGCTCGCAAAACTCCGCGTCAAGGCGGACTGGACCGCACCGCCGGAACGCACCGTCGCCGAAGTCGCCTGGATGCGGCTCGTCGACAAGATCGCGCCGGGCCACGCGCCGAAGGTTTTCGGAGTCGACACGACACGGCACATGTTTGCAATGGAGTTTTTCCCGCCGGAAGGATTTCCCGTCTGGAAGGACTGGCTTGCGAAAGGCGACATCAACATCGACTTCGCCGGCAAGGTGGGCACTGCGCTGTCGTTCATTCATGCGGCGACGGCCGGCCGCGCCGATATCGCGAAGTCGTTTGGCTATGACGCGCAGTTTCGGGCGCTGAGGCTCGAGCCGTTCTTCTACTATGTCGCCGACAGACATGCGGATGTCTCGGCGCAGCTGCACAAGCTGGCGCGCAATGTCGCGACCTCCCGTATCGCGTTGATGCACGGCGACGTAAGCCCCAAGAATATCCTTCAGGGGACGAAGCGCCCGGTCTTCCTGGATGCCGAGACCACCTGCTACGGCGATCCGGCCTTCGACCTCGCCTTTTGCCTCGCGCACCTTCTTCTCAAATGCGTCTGGCATCCGAAATGGATGGACCGCTATCAGCAGAGCTTCGCCCAGTTACGAACTGCTTATCTCGCCGGGGTCAGCTGGGAAGGCGCCGATGCGTTCGAACGCCGCGCGGCCAATCTTCTTCCGGCGCTGCTTCTTGCCCGCGTCGACGGCAAATCGCCTGCGGACTACCTGACGGCCGAGGCCAAGCAGATGTTCGTCCGCAAGGAATCCATTGCCATGTTGAAGCGGAATCCGGGTTCGCTTGCCGGCGTCGCCGCGCAATGGCGCAAGATGATCAACGCGTCGTGGCTGGGAGAATGATGAAGCGGATCGGGCTCACCTTGTGCCTGCTGCTCGCTTCGCCGGCGCTGGCGCAAGCGCCGATGGCGACGACCGTCTACACCAACGTCAATCTGTTCGACGGCGCGGGTGACGCGATCAGGCCCGGCATGGCCATCGTCACGCGCGGCGAGCGCATCGTGGGAGTCATCGCCGACAAGGATGCGGACGCTTACGAAAAAGACGCCCAGACTGTCGATCTGCACGGCGCCTATGTCATCCCCGGGCTGATCAACAGCCATGTGCACATGGCGACATCGCCCAACCGGCGTTTCGCGGAAGCGCTGCTGCGCCGCGATCTCTATAGCGGGGTCACCGCCGTGCGCGACATGGCGGGCGACGCACGTGCGCTCGCGGATCTGTCGCGCTCGGCGCTGCTGGGCGACATCCCTTCGCCCGACATCTACTATGCGGCGCTGATGGCGGGCCCGCAATTCTTCAAGGACCCGCGCACGCACGCGGCCGCGCAAGGCGCCGTGGCAGGCGAAGTACCCTGGCTGCAGGCCATCACCGACAGGACCGATCTCAAGCTCGCAGTGGCGCTGGCGCGCGGCACCGGCGCAACCGGCATCAAGATTTACGCCGATCTTCCAGGCCCGCTGGTGCGCGACATCACGGCGGAGGCGCATCGCCAGCATATTCTCGTCTGGTCGCACGCGGCGGTGTTTCCCGCGACGCCGGAAGACGCGATCGACGGCGGTGTCGACGTTATCAGCCATGTCTGCATGCTGGCCTATCAGGCCTCGCGCACGATGCCGCCTGAGTACCACAATCGCCCACCCGTTGAGGCCGACAAGTTCACGCGCGACAACCCGATCATGGACAGGCTGTTCGCCGAAATGAAGGCGCGCGGCACAATTCTCGATGCGACGCTCTGGGTTTATGACGAAATGGCGAAGGCGCATGCGGCAGCGCCCAAATCCCCCGAGCCCTACTGCACGCCCCGGCTGGCGGAAAAGCTCTTGAACCAGGCCTACCGCGCCGGCGTGGCGATTTCGGCGGGTACGGACGGATTTGCGTCCACAAGCGAGCCCTATGACGCCCTCGACGACGAGATTGCGCTCCTTGTCGGCAAAGCGGGCCTGCGACCAGCCGACGCGCTTCGCGCTGCAACCTCCGTCGGTGCGCGAACGATCGGAAAAGAGCAGGAGATGGGCTCGATCGTGCCAGGAAAGCTCGCGAGTTTCGTCGCTCTCGCAAAGAACCCTCTCGACGATGTCGGCAACCTCAAGACGGTGACGTTAACGGTGAAGCGCGGGCGCGGCTTCCTGCGAAAGGATTATCGTCCGATCACCGCGGACGAAGCGAAGGGCGACCTTTAGCGCCATTGCCTCCCTCCCCGCCCCTCTCTAGCAATAGGCGGGGAGACGCGAAAAATGGACGTTCGGGTGGCTGAAGCCGCTGCGTTCCAGGGGCGGCGGATGGGACTCGTCGTGACGGCATCGGCGGCCGGCACGGTTTTCGAGTGGTATGACTTTTTCATTTTCGGCTCGCTCGCGTCGATCATCGCCACCCATTTCTTTTCCGGCCTCGGCGAAACCACCGGCTTCATCCTAGCGCTTCTGACATTTGCCGCCGGTTTCTTCGTGCGGCCTTTCGGCGCGCTGTTCTTCGGCCGCATCGGCGACAGGGTGGGACGCAAACGCGCCTTCCTTGTCACCATGACGATCATGGGCCTGGCGACCGTCGCCGTGGGCTGCCTGGGCGACACCAAACAATGGGGATCCTGGGCGCCGTTTGCGCTCGTCGGCCTGCGCGTGCTGCAAGGCTTCGCCATCGGCGGCGAATATGGCGGTGCGGCGATTTACGTCGCCGAACATGCAGCGCCCGGCCGCAGAGGCTCCGCGACCGGATGGATCCAGGCCTCCGCCTCGTTCGGAGTATTTCTCGCGCTTGCGGTCGTCTTCTTCGTGCGCAAGGCGCTCGGCGAGGACGCGTTCCTCGCTTGGGGATGGCGCGTTCCCTTCCTTCTGTCCGCCGTGCTGCTCGCGATCTCGCTCTGGATCAGGCTGCGGCTCAACGAGTCGCCCCTGTTCCTGCGCATGCAGGAAGAGGATCGCGCCTCGGACGCGCCGATCGCGGAATCGTTCTTCCGCTGGCCGAATCTCAAGATCGTGCTGATCGCGCTTGTCGGTCTTCTGATGGGCCAGGGCGTCGTCTGGTACACGGCGCAGTTCTACACGCAGTTCTTTCTCGAGCGCGTCATCAAGGTCGAGCCGCTGGTCGTCTATTCGCTGATGATGACGATCAGCGTGATCGGTGCAGTCCTCCATGTCGTCTTCGCGTGGCTGTCCGACAAGGTCGGCCGGAAGCCCGTCATGCTCCTCGGTCTTCTGCTCGCCGTGCTTTGCTATTTCCCGGGCTTTCGCATGCTGACCGAGGCGGCGAATCCGGCTCTCGCGGCGGCCACCGCGCATGCGCCGATCGTCGTGAGCGCCGATCCTCAAACCTGTTCGCTTCAATTCGATCTCATCGGCAAGGCGACGTTCTCGAGCGCCTGCGACATCGCCAAAAGCGCGCTGGCGAACGCCGGCGTGCCGTATCGCAACAGCGACGGGCAAGGGTCACGCGCGACAGTCACCATCGGAAAAGCGGTGCTCCAAAGCCCGGACGGAAGCAATCTCGCGCCCAAGGATCTTGCGGCGACGAGGGCGAAGTTCGCCGCGGCCCTCAAGCGTGGGCTTGCGGCGGCGGGCTATCCGACATCGGCGCAAACAAGCGCGATCGACTTTCCGCGAACGCTGGCGATCCTGCTCGTCTTCATAACGGCTGCGGCGGCATTATACGGTCCACAGGCCGCTGCTCTCGTCGAACTATTTCCGACGCGCATCCGCTACACGGCCTTGTCGGTTCCCTATCATGTGGGCGTCGGCTGGTTCGGCGGTTTCCTGCCGGCAACAGCCTTCGCCATCGTTGCCGCCACTGGGGACATCTATGCGGGGCTCTGGTATCCCGTCATTGTCGCCGTGATCGGCTTCATCGTGACGTTCCTGCTGCTGCCCGAAACCTTCCGCCGGAAGATCGACGGTTAACGCGCAACTGCCCCGCCAAGCACACGTTTGACCCTGATGCCGGACGCTTCTGACCCACACGCCGACGGATTGCCCATTCCGCGGCGCTACTGGGCCATCGTCACCATTGCGCTCGGCCTCATCATGGCGGTCATGGATGGCGCCATCGCGAACGTCGCCCTGCCGACGATCGCGCAGGACCTGCACGCCAGTCCCTCTTTTTCCATCTGGATCGTCAACGGCTATCAGCTTGCGATTGTCATCTCGCTGCTGCCGCTGTCCTCGCTCGGCGAGATCATCGGATATCGGCGTGTCTATCTGGCGGGCCTCGGGCTGTTTACATTTGCGTCCCTGTTCTGCGCGCTGTCGCACACGCTCGTGCTTTTGACCGCCGCACGCGTCGTCCAGGGCTTCGGCGCAGCCGGCATCATGAGCGTCAATGCCGCACTGGTCCGTTTCACCTATCCGCATCGGATGCTGGGCCGGGGCATCGGCATCAATGCGCTGGTCGTCGCCGTGGCCTCGGCCGTAGGACCGACGCTGGCCGCCGGCATCCTGTCCGTCGCCACCTGGCCGTGGCTGTTCGCCATCAACATTCCCTTCGGGATTGCTGCCCTGGCGATCGGACCGGTGGCGCTGCCCCGGACGCCGCACGTGGCCCGGGCCTTTGACTGGCCGAGTGCGGTCCTGAGCGCCGTGGTCTTCGGCGTCGGCATCGCCGCGATCGACAGCGTAGGGCACGGCGAGCCCGCACTCTATTACCTCTCCGAATTTGCGGTGGCGGCCGTCGCAGGCTTCCTTCTGGTACGGCGGCAACTCTACGAGGATTTCCCGCTGTTGCCGGTCGACCTG
>DATKON010000011.1:0-8306 GCA_035524575.1 Rhizomicrobium sp. | reverse complement strand
TTTGCATCGCCTATGTGCTCTTCTTGACGTTTTGGCGCAGCCCGAAGCTGTGACACTTTCCGACCCCATCGATATAGTCCCTGGCCGCTGGGTCGATTGCCGAAGGCCTCGCATGTCCCGACTGATATTCCCCGCTGTTCTCGCCATCACGATTGCCGGCATCTCATCCGCCGAAGCGGTGACCATCCACGGCACGGTGTGCACCGACAACAGGAATGTGCGTGAGGCTGAAACCTGCCTCCAGCAGGCGCTGAAGGATGCCGATTCCGAACTCAAGAAAAAATACGCGGCGGTCGCGGCGCTGCTGGGCACGAACGATCGCAAGGAGGCCCTGGCCCGTTCGCAGCGGACCTGGGGCGCTTATGTCGCCGAGACCTGCGACGGGCTCGTCAAACCAGCGACGAAGGAAAGCCGCATCGGCCGCGCCGACGTCCTCTCCTGCAGAACCGAACTGACGATCGAGCGGACCAACGACCTCGACCGCATGTTCTACGTTGCGCTGCACGATTGAGGTCCGTCGCCGCAGATGTATAGATTGCGTGACGATCACTTGGGGGGCGATCGTCATGCGTCTTGCACCGCTGGCCATCATATTTGCGCTTCTCGCGACCGGCGCAGCCGCGACGTCGCGTATCGATCGGGTCGTGGATCTTGAAATCACAAGGTCCCAATATGTGCTCAAGAGCAAAGCGTTCACGCCGTCGTCCCGGCGCGCGGCGCTGGCGCTGATCGACCGCCTCGAGCGCAAAGCCGGCGCGCTCCGGGATGCCGAGTTTCTCATCGGCACGATGGAAATCGCCGCGCTGGCGCAGAACGGCCATGATGCGGTCGATTTCGGTCCGGGCGCCTGGGTGCCGCCGACGCGCCTTCCCTTTCGCATGATCTGGTTTCCCGACGGCATCGTCGTCGCGCGCGCGGGCCCGCAGCAATCCGATCTGTTGGGCGCGCGCGTCATGCGTGTCGAGGGGCTTACGCCGGCAGAATTGCTCGATCGCCTGCGTTCCTTGTGCGGAGGAACAGACACGTATCGCAAATGGGATCTGATGTGGTTCGTCGAAAACGGCGGTCTTCTCCATACGCTGGGCGTGGCCCGCGATCCCGACAGGCTCCGTTTCCGTTTTCTGTTGCCCGATGGCCGCGAAGTTTCGCGGACCATCGCCTTCGTGACGAAGGCATCCCTGCCCGGCGGCGCGGAGCCCGGGCGCTACTGGTCGCCCGCGCCGATAGACTCCGAAAGGGAAAAGGGCTGGCGAACGGCCACGGACGAGCTTCCGGTGCCGCTTTATCTCGGGGATGCCGACACGCTCTATCGCATCGTGCGCATGCCCGAACTTCATGCGCTCTACATTCAGTTCCGCGCCAACTGGGACGAAAACGGGCAATTCATCAAGCCGTTCGCCCAGCATGTGCTCGAGGAGATCGAAAACAGACAGCCTGAAAACGTCATCCTCGACCTTCGTTTCGATGTCGGCGGCGATATCGACGCGACGAAAGATCTGATGCGCGCCGTGGCGACGGTCACGCCGGGGCGGGTCTTCCTGCTGGTCGGCCGCTACACATTTTCCGCAGGCATCGCCGCGGCAGCGATTGTACGGCACGAGGGCCGGCGCGTGACGGTTGTCGGCGAAGCCTTGGGAGACAGGCTGCGCTGGTGGTCGGAAATAGACGTGACATGCCTGCCCCGTTCGCATCTCTGTCTGCGGGGCACACACGGGCTCTGGGACCTCGAAAAGGGCTGTAAAGGCGAACCCGGCTGTTATGGCGACCGGTATGACGCGGTGGTCGGTTCGCTGCGCCCGGACATCTTTGCGCCCCTGACGGCGGCGGCATGGTTGTCCGGGCACGATCCGGGCATGGAAGCCGTCGAGACGGAGCTCAGAACGGTCTCCGACGAGCAGCTGCCGCCCGAGGAGCGGACCATCGCCTCGCCTTGACTTTGGGCGGTCGATGGGTAGGTTGGCGCCCCTTTTTGAAGGTCCAGGAGCAGTCCCATGGCGAAGCCCACCACGTCCAAGATCCGGCTGAACAGCTCGGGCGATACGGGTTTTTTCTATGTGACCAAGAAGAACACCCGGACCATGACCGAGAAGTTCACGATCAAGAAGTACGACCCGGTCCTCCGCAAGCATGTGGAGTTCAAGGAAGGCAAGATTAAGTAATCAATGGCCGTCTTCCCGCGCAAGCGGGATCCCAGCCGGCGCGCGTCGGCGCGCTGAATGGCTCTTGCCGCAACGCGCCGCTTGTCCCGGCTCCCCGCTTTCGCGGGAATGACACTCATTTATTGCGACGCTCTTCGACCTCCGCGACGAACGGCACGATCTGTTCCATCAGGAGCGGGACCACGCCTGCCGGGATGTCGTGCCCCCAGCCTTCGATCTCGTGATACTTCGCGCCGGGAATGCACTGCGCCGTATGGCGTCCGCCTTCCGGCGGAATGAGCGCATCGACCGAGCCGTGCAGCACCAGCGCCGGCACTGAAAGCGTCTTCAGACGATCCGTACGCGGCGAGGCGGCGACGATGGCCGCCATCTGCCGCACGGTACCTTCGGGATAGTAGGAGCGGTCGTAATTGGCGCCGATCTGCGCCGACAGCCGCGCCTCGTCGAACGGAAACGCCGTCGAAGCGTAAGTACTCCGCCCTTTCAGCGAATGGGCGATGACCGAAGCGCGATCCGTGGCCGGCGGTTTTGCGGTCAGCGCCGCCATCGCTTCCGGTTTTGCCGGCGGCAATGAGGGTTCGCCCGTCGTCGAGAAGATCGAGATTAGCGAGCGCGTCTTCGCCGGATGGTTGAGCGCGACCAGTTGCGCGATCATGCCGCCCATCGAGCCGCCCAGAATATGCGCGCTCTGGATGCCGAGCTCGTCCAGGAGCGCCGCTGCGTCGGCCGCCATGTCGTCAAGCGTGTACGGGATGTCCGGCTTCTTGCCGGCCGTCATGGCGGCCCGGACTTCGCGCGCATCCGGCAGGCCTTCGAATTTCTGCGAAAGGCCGACGTCGCGATTGTCGAAGCGGATGACGCGCAGGCCCGCATCGGCCAGCGCCCTGGGGAATTCTTCGGGCCAGTTCGTCATTTGGGCGCCGAAGCCCATGATCAGAAGGATCGGCGCGCCGTCCTTCGGTCCGCGCTCGTCATATTCGAGACGGATTCCGTTCGCCTTGATCTGGACCATGGGCTCTCCCTTCGATGTCTCGTTGAGCTTAGAGGCGCCTTTTAAGAAATCCGGCCCGAGAGCGCACCCCAGACGAGAAGCGCGCCGAACGCGGCGCGATAGATCACCAGCGGCCAGGTCGTCGAATGACGCAGGAAGCGCATCAGGCCCCAGATGGCGACGAAGGCCGACAGCGACGAGACGACGAGGCCGACCGCGAGCACGGACCACCCATGGCTCGGGAGCCCCGCTTTATGCAGCTCCCAAATCTCCTTGGCGCCGGCGAGAAAGATGGCCGGGATGCCAAGCAGGAACGAGACCCGCGCCGCATCGTCCCGCTTGAAGCCGAGGAACATCGCGCCCGAAAACGTCGCGCCGGAACGCGATACGCCGGGGATCAGAGCGCCGACCTGCGCGATTCCGACAACGATCGAATCCCACAGCGTCAGGCCTTCGGCGCTGCGCTTGTGGCTCGCGGTCAGTTCGGCGAGGCCCATGATCAGCGCGAAAATGAATGAGCCGGCGCCGACCAGAAGCGGCACTCTGAGCGGGGAGTCGCAGGCGTTCAGAACTTTGGCCAGCGCAAGCCCCGCGATGCCGATGGGGATTGTGGCGACGATGATGTAGAGGCCGAGGCGGAATTCGCGATCCCGCCAGTTGCGCGTCATGAAGCCCGAGGCCGTAGCGCGGGAGACGCCCGCAATGTCGGACCAGAAATAGGTCACGACCGCCGCCAATGCGGCCAGCTGCATCGCCGCCGAAAATGCCGCGCCCGGATCGGGCCAGCCGAGGAACGCAGGAACCGCGCGCATATGAGCGCTCGAAGAGACCGGAACGAGTTCTGTGATGCCCTGGATCACGCCCAGGAATGCCACCTTGGCATAGCCAAGGCTGACGAATGTCGTGTCGACCGCCGTCGTACAATGATGCGCCGCCATTTGCCCTCGCCCGCGGTTTCTTGACCCATCCCTACTAAAGGTTCGCGAAGAACGATAGAGGCGAAAGCCGCTTGGATTTCGCGTATTTCGCGGTCAAGCTTCGCCGCCTCGCTTTCCTCCGCGCCTTCGGACACATGCAACGCGACCTCAGACGCCTCTCCAGCGAAGTCTTCGACATCCATGTCATCGGCGGCGGGGCGACAGGCGCCTGCATCGCGCGCGACGCGGCGCTGCGCGGCCTTTCCGTCGCGCTCAGCGAAAAGAACGATTTCGCGCACGCGACCAGCGCCCACAATTCGAAGCTCGTCCATGGCGGCCTGCGCTATCTTCGCAACTTCGAATTGGGACTGGTGCGCGAGTCTCTGAAGGAGCGACGCATCTGGCAGCGCATTGCGCCGCATCTGGTACAGCCCCTGCCCTTTCTGGTGCCCAGCTTCGGCAGCGGACGCCTGACCCTGTCGGCCGGACTGACGCTCTACGATCTTCTCTCCTTCGACCGCGGCTGGCTCGACGATCCCGAGCAGCGCCTGCCCGGCCACCGCTGGCTCAACCGCGCGGCGACGCTTGCGCGTGAGCCGTCCCTGGATGCGCCTGCGCTCAAAGGCGCGTTTCTCTATTACGACGCCCAGATGTACGCGCCCGAACGGCTCGCGCTGGAATGCCTGCTCGATGCTGCCGATCACGGCGCAGCCATCGCCAATCATCTGGACGCGCAGGACTTGCTGTTGCGCGACGGGGTTTGCCAAGGCGCGCGCGTGCGCTGCACGGTGAGCGACAGCCGTTTCGAGATCCGCGCGAGACTCACCATCGTCGCGACCGGTCCATGGGCCGACATCTTCCTCGCCCGCACGCTCGGCGAATCCGCACCCAGGATCGTGCGCTCCAAGGGCATCCATGTCGTCGTGCCGGCGCTCACGCGCACGGATGCGCTGACGGTCGCGACCCCTCACGGCCATTTCTTCGTGCTGCCGTGGCGCGGCCATTCGCTGCTCGGCACCACCGACAGCGCGTTTACGGGCTCACCGGACGATGTCGGCGTCAGCAACAACGATATCGATGCGTTTCTTGCGCTGGTGAACGCGTATCTCCCGAACGAGGCGCTGTCGCGCGAGAACGTGCTCTACGCCTATGCCGGCTTGCGCCCGCTTGTCGATGACGGGTCGAAAGACACTTACGGCGCGAGCCGCAAGGCTGAACTCATCGATCATGGCCAAACAAACAAGATTGCCGGATTGTTGTCGGCCATCGGCGGCAAATGGACGACCTCGCGCGAACTGGCGGAACGGGTGGTCGACGCGGCCGTCGCCAAACTGGGCGTGCGCGGCCGGCAATCCACGACAGCGACGACTCCGCTGCCCGGCGGCCGGATCGGCCGTCTCGCCGACTTCCGCAGACGCTATGCGCCGGAGCAGGATCATCTTGCGCGACTTTACGGTGCGCGGCTCGATCAGGTGCTGGCGCTCGCCAGGAATGCGCCCGCGCTCGCGACCAAGCTGTCCCCGTCCGGCGACATCGCGGCGCAGGTGCTGTTTGCCATCCAGGACGAAATGGCCATGACGCTGTCCGATATCGTCCTGCGCCGGACCGGCATCGGTCAGCTCGGAAAGCCGGGCGATCACGCGCTCGGCATCACGGCCGCCGTGGCGGCGGAAGCGCTGGGCTGGAGCGAAACGCGCAAACAGCAGGAAACCGCGTCGCTATCGAGCGCCTGGCGCATTGCGGGAGACGGCGCATGACCGGCTTCGCCGTCGTCAATCCCCGCTCATCCAACGGACGCACGCGCCGCGACTGGCCTCGGATCGAAGCGGCGCTCCGTGCCGTTTATCCCGAGCTGAGTATCGCATTCACGCGCAAGCGCGGCGATGCCACGGAGCTCGTGCGCGAAGCGTTGCGTGAAGGTCATTCCGAGATCATCGCCGTCGGCGGCGACGGCACCATCAACGAAGCCGTCAACGGATTCTTCGATCCCGAAGGCTCGATCGCACCCGACGCCGTCTTTGCGTTCGTCACCAGCGGGACAGGCGGCGATTTCCGCAAGACCTTCGATCACGAGGAAGGCGCGCTCGCCGCGGTCGCACGCCTCAAGAATGCGTCCGTGCGTCCCATCGATGTCGGCCGCATCTCCTGCGTCAGCCTCTCGGGCGAGAGCGTGGTACGCTATTTCGTCAACATCGCCTCGTTCGGCCTGTCCGGCGTGATCGTCGACTGGGTCAATCGTGCCCGCATCGCCAAGCTCTTCGGCGGCAGCTTCGCGTTCCGGTTCCACAGCGCGCGTGCCCTGCTGTTCTATCGCGAACGCATGGTGCGCATCCGCGTCGACGGCGATTTCGACGAGATCGCGAGCATCGGGACCGTCGCCGTGGCCAATGGGCGCTATTTCGGCGGCGGCATGCATGTGGCGCCAAGCGCACTTCCCGATGACGGCCTGTTCGACGTCATCATCATGGGCGGCGGACGCAGGGCCATCTCCGATCTCAAGCTTCTCTACACCGGCGATCACATCGGCACACCGGGCGTGCGCGTGCTGCGCGGCCGCAAGATCATGGCGGCCCCGGTGGCGGAGACAGGCGGCCATGCCGTCCTCATCGAGCTCGATGGCGAAAGCGCCGGCCGGCTGCCGGCGACATTCGAAATCCTGCCGCGCGCTCTTAACCTGCGCTGCTGAATTCCCTGCTAGGCTCCGGCCATGACCATCGACCGCAACATGATCCGCTGGAACGGCTGGGGCTGGGCGGCGCACCGTGACGGCCTCGCCCAGCGAGACGAAGTCTGGGACTGGCTTGCGGGCGAGCTCGGCATGCCGAGCCTTCTCGCAACGCCGCCGCGGCCGCTCGACGAGATTGTGCTTCCGGCGTCGCGCCTGTCTCCCGCGGAACGCGGCGTGCTGGTGGCGGTCGTCGGCGCGGATCGCGTGCACGACGACGCTCATGAGCGCGCCTTCCATGCGCTCGGCCGCTCCTATCATGATCTCTTGAGGCTGCGTGCGGGCGATCTCGCGACGGCGCCTGACGCCATCGTCTATCCGCGCGGGCAGGACGAAGTGCTGGCGCTCCTCGCCTTCGCCGGCGAAACCGGCATCGCGATCGTCCCGTATGGCGGCGGCACCAGCGTCGTCGGCGGCGTGTCGGCCGAGAAAGGTCCGTTCAAGGCCGCCATCACGCTCGACATCACAGGCATGGATCGCGTCCACGAGATCGATCCCGCCGCTGGATCAGTGACGGCGGAAGCCGGCATCTACGGCATGGCGCTCGAGAAGGCGCTGCAGGCGAAAGGCCTGACGCTCGGGCACTATCCGCAATCGTTCGAATTCTCGACGCTCGGCGGCTGGATCTCGCATCGCGGCGCCGGCCAGCAGTCGATCCGCTACGGCAAGGCGGAGGACTGGCTCCTCGCCGCCAAGCTCGCGACGCCGCGCGGCATGTTCGAGACGGAATCGTTTCCCGCCTCCGCTGCTGGGCCGCGCCTGAGCGATCTCATTGTGGGCTCCGAAGGGCAGTTCGGAGTCATCACGGAGGCGACGCTGCGCGTGCGGCCTTCCCCCGCGGAGCGCGACTATCGCGGCTATCTCTTCCGCGATTTCGCGAGCGGCACGGCGGCTATCCGCCATGCGATGCAGGAGGATATTCCGGCCGCGATGCTACGCCTCTCGGACGCCGAGGAAACGCGCTTCTATCGTGCCTTCGGCGCGGTCGGGAAAAAGCGCGGCATCAAGGCCCGGCTCGAACAGTCCTATCTCGACTATCGCAAATTCGATGCGCAGGCCTCGGCGCTCATCGCAGGTTTCGAAGGCGACGCGCGCGAGGTTGCCGATGGACGTCGGCGGTTCGCCGAAATCGCCGGCCGACTGGGCGCCATTCCCCTCGGTCGCGGTCCCGGCAGGCGCTGGTATGAAGGACGTTTCCACGGACCTTATTTGCGCGATCCCATGATGGATCGGGGCGTCGGCGTCGACACGATCGAGACCGCCACGAGCTGGTCGAAGATCGACGCGCTCGCATCCGCCGTGCGCGCCGCGCTCGAAAATGCCATCCGTGATACGGCGCCCACCAGCGGCGCCAAAGGCATCGTGATGTGCCACATCAGCCACGCCTATCCGGACGGTGCGAGCCTCTATTTCACCTTCATCTTCCCGCGCGCGCTCCACGGCGAGATCGAGCAGTGGCAGACGATCAAGAACGCAGCCACCGATGCGATCGTCGCCCATGGCGGGACGATCAG
>DATKON010000010.1:0-48034 GCA_035524575.1 Rhizomicrobium sp. | reverse complement strand
GGCGGGACGTTCACGGATTGGCGCGACGTTCCCAACTGGGCCGAGGCCGGTTTTCCGATCGGCGAGTGTCGCAAAGACGGATCGGTGGTTATCACCAAGCCGCACGGCACCGGTGGGCTGGTTTCGCGAGGCACGGTGAGCGAACAACTGCTCTATGAGGTCGCCGATCCGCAGGCCTATCTGGTGCCGGATGTGACTTGCGATTTCAGCACCGTGGAGGTGCGCGAGATTGGACCCGATCGCGTACTGGTATCCGGTGCCACGGGATATCCGCCCACCGCCAGCTACAAGGCCTGCCTGTCTTACGATGACGGCTGGCGGGCGGTCGCGTACTTGCCGATGATCAGCCTCGAGGCCGTCGCGAAAGCCGAACGCCAGGCCGCGGCGATTCTCTCGAGAACAGCGAGCATGCTTCGCGAGCAGAATATGGGCCCGTGGACGAAGACCTGTGTCGAGATCCTGGGTGGTGAAGCGAATTTCGGGGCGCATGCGCGCGCGAGAGACGTACGCGAAGTGATGCTGCGGATCGCGGTCGAGCACGGTGAGAAGCGCGCGATCGATCTGTTCGCGCGGGAAAGTCCCTGCAGCGTGATGTCGATGTCTCCTGGGTCGACGGTAGGTTTCGTGCAGTCGAGCCCTGTCTCTCGCCTCTTCATGTTTCTGCTACCCAAAGCGGATGTCAGCCCGGTGTTGTCGTTCGGGGCACGAAGCGAGGAATTGCCCGATGTGCCCGGAGATTTCGCCGAAGTGATGATCGCGCGGCCGGATGCCGGGCCGGAACCCGATGATGCGCTCGGAGATGTCGTCCCCCTGATCGACCTCGCCTGGGCGCGGAGTGGCGACAAGGGCAATCTGTTCAACGTGGCCGTAATAGCGCGCCAGCCGGAATACCTGCCCTATATCCGCGCCGCGCTCACGCCTTCAGCCGTTGCGGACTGGTACGGGCATCTGTTCGCCGACAGGGCGCACAGACGTGTCGACCGTTATGAAGTGCCCGGCGTTCATGCACTCAACTTCGTCGTTCACGACTCGCTCGACGGCGGCTCGACGGCATCTGCGCGGCTCGACTTCGTCGCCAAGGGCATGGGACAGCAATTGCTGGAATATCCGATAAAGGTTTCGGCCGCGATCGCGCGCGCACTCTGCGAGACGCGCACGAAGGTCGAAGCGCAGCCTTATACCGGTCTTGCCTGAGCTATTCCGCCGCTTTCGCGGGAGGCGGTGGCTGTTCGCAAAAAATGCGGGCCGCTAATGCCGAATCGACGCTTTCAGCGCCGCGTATTCCCAGTGCAGCTCTGGCCTCTTCGGGACAAAGGTGCAACACGTCGTCGAACTTCGCCATGAAGTACGGCTCCGACTCCTGGCCGACCCTAATGCCGCGCGCGACACAATCCAGCACTAGCGGCCATATCTCGGGGTAATGAAGACCGGCGCGGCACACAAGCCGGAGGCCGCCCAGGACGCCGTGCACGTTCAGCTCCGCCGCAAGCGCGGGGCTGAGATGCTTCGCAATATTCGCCTGGCGCGCGAAATACGGGATGATCTCGCCGATCGAGTCGAAGCTTCCGCCGGTGACGATGTGTTCGTAGTCGTGGATTTGAGGCGTGCGCGATTTGTAATAGGTGTAGTTGCTCGAATGCGCGAGCTGCTCGCGCGACAGACCAAGCTGGACCTGAAAACCGAATTCCACGATCTGGCGGTTCATGATCGCGCCGCAACTTCCGGGAGGAAAGCTCTTGAAGTCGGCGGCCGTGAGCGGGGAAATAAAGCGCTCTTCCATCCAGCGGTCGAAGCGTGGGTTGGACTTGCGCTCCGCAACAAACAGCTCCTCGATGCGTGCATCGTCCTGAAGCGAGACCATCGCGCCGAACAGGCCCATGGCGTGGTCGGCTTCCACCGGCCAGTCAGGTCCGTTTCGCCTCAGCATCCATGTCGCGACAACTTCACGAATGAGCGGGTGGTTGAGAAATTTCGAAGAACTCACCAGGACGCTGCTGGTTGTGGCTACCGGCCTTATGTTGCGCGACAGATATTTTATGGAATCGGCCATCTGCTCTTCATATTCCACGATGCTGGTCTCCTGGGACGACCCCGCATCATAATCCGTTTGCTTGCGATGTCGCAGATGCCGGGAGCGGCACGTGGAGCGTCAAGCTAGTCTTTTGGACGCGCGGACAATATCCGCAGCACCGCTCCCAAGTGCCGCATTGCCCTCGCGATCTCCCGGTTTGGCGAGGGAGCGTGCGGTTCGCGTTTCGCCTATCGCAGTGCCCGGCGGCGGGCTTCGGTCCGTGCAGGCGGCCACACCGTTTGGAACGGCGGCGCGATCGCGAGCCCGTCTGCTAGAGCAATTGCCGGACAAGCAGGGCTATACCGGACAGCGAAATCGCGACGCCGTAGGGAATGCCCCGCGTGCTCGCGGCCGTCGATGGCGCGGTGAGCATGACGAAGGTGCGCATCGGCTGGCTGGCGAGACTTGCGACGGCCATAGCGCCGCCGGCGAGCGCAGTCAGAAAAACGAAATCCGGGAGCTGACCGAACCCGGCGAAAAGCGCGACGGCTGTCATCAGTTTGGAATCGCCGCCGCCCACTATGCCCAGCGCGAACAATGTGCTCGTTATCGCAAAGATAATCGCACTCGCTGCAAAGGAGGAGAGCAGCGAGACAGACGGAGTGCTGATCGCCCAGGCTCCGAACAGCGCGATGACGGCCACGACGGTCCAGTTCGGGATTTTGCGCACGAGGATGTCGTTGACAGAGGCGGCGCCGAGCGCCAGCGCGACTGCTGAAGCGATAAGCCAGCGCGCGGCTTCAATGTGTGTCGGAAAATGCATCGGCTGGGTTCTTCGCACGACCCGATTCGAGATCGCTATTCATTTCGAGATTGGCGGCCGCCAGCGCATTGTATTTTCCCCCATTGCCGATGGCCTGATCGAACATCTTTTTCGCTTCGCCGTAGTCGCCGCGCATCATGGCGGCGAAGCCGATATTGTTGAGGACGGCCGCACGATCGGCGGCAGTTGTCCCCTCCATGGCCCGGTCGTATTCGCCCTTCATGGCGATGGCCAGCCGGAGATTGTTTCGTGCCGTGGCCAGATCCGGCTTCTTCTGCAACGCCGCCACGAAATCCTTCACGGCATCGTCGAGCCGGTTCTGGCAGAGGCGGGAATAACCGCGATTGTTCAGGACGATCGCGGCGGAATCGGAGGCGGCGAGGGCGTGCTCATAGGCCGCTTCCGCCTTCGGCCAATCGTGGAGCCGATCGTACTGTGCGCCGAGTGCATTCCAGGCGCGCCATGCTTTCGGGTCCAGGGAAACGGCAGACACGAGCGCCGTGATCGCGGCGTCGGACTTTCCAAGAAGCGACAATGCTATGCCTTCGCCTTCCAGCGCGCGCGCGCGCAATGCCGGATCGGTGTCTACGCTTTTGAAAGCGCCGAGCGCTGCGCCATTGCGGCCGCGGGCGAGTGCGAGTTCGCCGGACAGGAAAACAAGCTTCGGATTTCCGCCGTCAACAAGAAGCGCTTCGTCAAGTGTCGCGGCGGCGTCGACATAACGCTGGTCATCGATTGCGCTCTGAACCTGTGCCGCCGCCGCATCGCTTGCCGTCGGAGACGATGTCGAAGACGAGCCGCCGAACCAGCCGGCCTGCGCCGAAAAGGAGAGAAGCACGATGCTCAGCGTCGTGCCGACAACTCGCGGCACCATCACCGCCTCCCCAAACATTGGTCTTTGAATGATGCGCCACATCATGTTCCCCGGTAATGGTTGTGCCGACTTGCCGATTTGGCTCTGAGCCTGGTTTTGAACAGGTGAGCGCGGGCCAGTTTCCATCGCCGATGCGCGAGAGCGTGACGGAACAGCGCGTGCGCATTCCGGCGCGTGCGCGCGTAGGCGATCGATATCCGATGGTGCGTTCGCAAGTTCAAACGCGACGCAGGCTGATCGGACGGACTTGGTTGCACCTCTCGGGCTGCGATGATTCCCGAGGCAGCCGGTTCCACCGAAATGCCTTGCGCCATCATCCTCTGAAGCGCGCGCGAATAGGCGATATTGCGTGCGATGACCGGTGAGGCCGGGTCGACGGCACTGGCCTCTGCATAATAGCGGGCGCTGAGATCGAAGCGGCCGAGCTTGTCGTACACGACGGCGAAAGCGTTCAGGATGCGCGCGCTGTGTGGTTCTGATGCGCTCGCGGCCTGCAGGTCATCGAGCGCCGTTGCATAATCGCGTGCGGTGATTGCGACGACAGCACTGTCGTAATAGCCCTGATCCGGCGCAGTCGCCCTCTCCATGTTCGCAGTCAGTGGACGCATGCCGGGATTTGCGCCGTCATGGGGCCATTGTCCGCAGGACGCGACCAGAAACGCCGGAAGAAGGGAGAGAAGCCCAATGCGAAAAAGGCTTGCGCTCACGGCGCCCCCCCGTGATGGACGGTGAGCGCCGGCAGAAGAACGCGCACGATGTCGATGCCGGCGGGCAAAAGCACCGCCGTGACGATGACAGGCAGGATGCATGCGACCAGCGGCACCGTAATCAGGACGGGGATGCGCATGGCCTTCTCTTCGGCCTTCAGAAAACGGGTCTCCCGCAGCTCGCCCGAATAGATGCGCAAGGTCTGCGCGATGCTCATGCCCAGGGCTTCCGTCTGAACCACCAGGGCGACGAAGGATTTGATCGCCGGAACATCCGTTCGGGCAGCCATCGCGTGCAGAGCGTCGGCGCGGCGCCGTCCCGCGTTGATCTCTTCGAAGACGCGTCCGAATTCCAGGGCGATCCTGGGGTGCGAGTTGCGGACTTCCTCGCCGACGCGCACGAACGCTGCATCGATGCTGAGCCCGGATTCGACGCAAACGACCATGAGGTCGAGCGCGTCCGGAAACTCGAACTCCAGTTGCGTGCGGCGCTGAGCGGCGCGGCGCCGGACGAAGAACGACGGGGCGACAAAACCGGCGCCGCAAAGCGCCAGCGCCCAGAATGCAAAGCCTCCTCCGGAAAGGAACGTGGGGAGGAGCGGGCGGAAGAACAAGAATGTCAGCGGCAGTCCTATGGCCAACGAAAATCTCAGGATGACGAACCAGATCGGCGCCGCCGGATGGCTGAAGCCCGCCAGTGCCAGCTCGGTTCTTAGTTTCTGGCGTTGCTCACCGTCGCTGATCGATGTCGACGATTGCACCCACGCGAAAAACCGGTTGGGCGCGATCTGGCGCTGAATTACGGCTGGTCCCGACTGTGCCGATGACGTGCGAAGCCCGCCGAGACGACGGCGCAGCGTCCGCATGCGTTCGATTGCGGATAGAAGCGCAACCGACGCCGACGTCACGGCCAGAAAAACCAGAACTTCGACGATTACGATCGAAAGTCGCATGGATCCAGCCTTCAGTATCTGAAGTTGATGATGCGGTGGATCATCGCCAGACCGAGCAGATAAAGCAGTCCCACAGCGCAGACCACCTGCCAGAAAATCGGATCGGAGAATTTCGACGTATAGAACGCAGGATGAAGAAACATGATCGATGCGACCAGAAGGACCGGCAGCACGCTCAGGAGCAGGGCGGACGCGCGTCCTTCGCTCGACAGAGCCTTGACGCGTTTCGCGAGCGTGGCGCGGCTGCGTATGAGCTTCGCAAGGCCTTCGAGCACTTCGGCGAGATTGCCGCCCGTTTCGGACTGTATTCCGACGCTGACGGCAAAGAAGCGGGCGTCGGGGGACCCGGTACGCTGGGCAAAGTTCGTCAGGGCATCCTTGAACTCGATGCCGTAGTTTGTCTCGTCGACGATAAGACGGAATTCCGAAGTAATCGGCTCGCCTATTTCCTCCGAAGCAAGTTGAACCGCGGCGACTACGGGGTGCCCGGCGCGAAGGCCGCGGTTGACCACGTCGAGTGCGAGCGGCAATTGCACTTCAAGAGCCTTGAGCCGAGCCGATCTGCGACGCGCGAGCCAAATGGCCGCAATTGCGCTCGACAGCGCAGCGCTTATCACAAGGGCGATGGACCCTCGCGTAATGAGCCCGAAGGATCCTCCGACATCAAACAGCAAAAGACTGAGGAGCCAGATTGTCAGGGCGCCGGCCCCGCACACCGTAACCAACCTTAAAGGCGACAAGGAAACGCCGGCCTGGCGGCAGTAAAAGGCGGTGAAGTCATGAAGCCGCGCCAACATAGGGTCCGCGAACGAAAGCGCCTGACGCTTGACCAGCGCCGCGGCCGCTCCGTTCTTTTGCAAGCCTGACCGGGCGTCGGCGAGGCGTCGCGCCAGGCGGCTGCGCTGGTCGCGGTGGCCAAGCAGCAATTGCGCGGTTCCCAAGGCAGCAAGCGTCACTGCCGAGAAAATCAAGATGGAGACATAGGCTTCGCCGGCCTGGGTCATGCCTAGGCGATCCGTTTTGCGGGCGACAGTGTCAGCGACGACATCTCCAGTCCGCGCGCCGTGAAATGGTCGAGAAATTTCGCGCGCACGCCCGTGCCTTCGAAATCGCCGCGAATTGCGCCGTCCAAATCGAGGCCGCGCCGCCGGAAGCGGAACAGCTCCTGCATCAGGATGACGTCCTGTTCCATGCCCGCGATCTCGGAGATGGAAACTACTCTCCGGCGCCCGTCTTCCATGCGCTCGAGCTGAACGACCACGTGGATGGCCGATGCGATCTGCTGGCGGATCGAACGCGGCGTGATGTCCAGGCCTGCCATGCCGATCATCTGCTCCACTCGCGACAGCGCGTCGCGCGGGCTGTTGGCGTGGATCGTCGTCATGGAGCCGTCATGGCCCGTGTTCATCGCCTGCAGCATATCGAAGGCTTCCCCGGCGCGCACTTCACCCACGATGATGCGGTCGGGTCGCATCCGCAGCGCGTTGTGGACCAACTCGCGCTGGGCGATCTCGCCTCTCCCTTCGATATTCGGTGGCCTCGTCTCGAGCCGACAGACATGGGGCTGCTGCAGCTGGAGCTCCGCAGAGTCTTCGATGGTCACGATCCTCTGTTGGTGATCGATGAACGCGGAGAGCGCGTTCAGCACCGTTGTCTTGCCCGTGCCCGTGCCGCCGGAGATGAGCACGTTGCGACGGCATCTGACGACCGCATGCAGTGTCTTCGCCATCTCCTCGCTGAGGCCGCCCAGCTCGACGAGCTTCGCCATATGAATGGGAACGCGGGAGAACTTGCGGATGGAAACGAGCGGCCCGTCGACTGCGAGAGGAGGGATGATCGCGTTGATGCGGCTGCCGTCGCTCAGGCGCGCATCGACCATGGGCTGCGATTCATCGACGCGCCGACCCACGGCGGAGACGATCTTGTTGATGATCCGGATAAGGTGACGGTTGTCCTGAAAACGGATGTCGGTCTTTTCGAGAAGCCCCCTCCGCTCGACATAAACGGATTTGTACGTGTTGATCAGGATGTCGTCGACGGTGTCGTCTTTGAGAAGTGGCTCGATCGGGCCGAGGCCCAGTATCTCGTCCAGAACGTCCTCGATGAGCTGATCGGCCTGAAATGTCGTCAGCAGCCGCTTCTCCTGGGTCAACAGCTGAGTGACGACTCCGGAAATTTCCGCGCGCAGTGACTCGCGCGAAGCTTTTTCCAGCGCGCTGAGATTGAGAAGGTCGAGCAATTGCTCATGGATCCGGAGTCGCAGCGCGGTCGCGTCTTCGACAGCAAGTGCGGGGCGGCTATCCCTCCATAAGCCGGAGTTCGATGCGGACTTTGGCTCCTCAAACAGCATGGTCACACCCGCACTGTCGGCAGATCAGCAAACGCGTCCTGCGCGAGCGCATCGGCGACGAGAGCCACCGCTTTTTCGAGCTTCGTGCCGCGGCGCACATCGGCGAGCCTCAGGCCCTGATCTGTGGCCGCGCCCATTACTTTCGCATCTTCGGGAACAACGATGTCGAAGGGGCGGCCGATGGAGCGTTCGGCCGTTTTGAGCGGCAGGCCGGCTGCGGCCGTGGCGAAATTGCAGACGAGGGTGAGCGGCAGCATGTCGAGCTTCTGCAGCGAAAAGACGCTCAATTGGCGGCGTACCAGATGAACGTGGCCGACGGAGGGCCGCGTGACCATGACGATCCGATCGGACAGTTGCAGGGCCGCGTTTGTCCAGGGTGTCCAGACCGATGGGAGATCGAGAATCGTCAGCGCGAAATCGCGCCTGAGACCGCCGATCAGCGCCCCGGTAAGTTGCGGCGTCAGAGCATCCAGAGCAGTGGGCTCTTGCGGTGCCGCCAGCACATGCACGCCCGAGCGGTCGGTTGCGAGTGCCGAGGCGAGGCGGGCTTCGGCCAGATCGTTTCCGACATTGAAACAGTCGCTGACCGAGAGCGCTTCCGCGAGATCGAAATAGAGGGCTGCAGCGCCGAACTGGAGATCGAGATCGGCGAAGCATATTTTGTGAGCGTCGGCCGCCGAAGCCGCGAGAATGCGCGCGGCCTGAACGCCGAGCGACGTCGCGCCGACGCCGCCGCCGGCCTTCAACAATGCCACCACTTGGCCGGGACGTCGGTCCGAGCCCTCGCGTGACAGAAGCCGCTCGAAACACAGGGCCAGCGATGCATCACTGACAGGCATCGGCAATACATCGGCGGCTCCCTGCTGCGCCAGCACGCGCGTGCTCGCGACGTCGGCATCACGCAGGAAGATCACGGTCCGAAGCGAACGAGGTTGCGATTTGAGGCGATGCAGCGCCGCTTCGACATCGTGCGGCGCCTGCGCGTCCACTTCCACAATGAGGATATCGAACCGCGATGCGGTATGGTCCGGCCAGGTCGAACCTACGTTCTGACACGTCATCTGGGGAAAGAGCGAACGAAGTGTGGGGATCTGATCCGGCCTGACCGTGCCCTCGACAAACCCCGCGCGGCAGACGACAGCACGGGCAGGGACGTTTTGCTGGGTCGCGCGATAACGCGGTCTTTCTGACAGGTCCATTACCATCGGCTGTCCGCTTTCCTCTGCTGCCGCTCAGGGATTATTCGGGCCGATGGTTCCCGCCGTGTCGTTCGCTCCGCCGCCGTTGGCCGGCGCGTTCACTACGCCGGGATTCGAAGCGGTTATGTCGGACGGCTGGATCACCCGGTTCTTCTCATATCGTTTTTGAGCGAGATCGACGCGCGCACCGTCGGAGCCTGGCGCGGGCGTCCCGGTGTAACGCGCGTCCGGATAGGCGATCTGCGCCTGCAGATCTTCGTGCAGCGCATCGCCGAAATCCGGCGACAGGCGCGTCACGCTTTGCGTGCATGCCGACACGACGACGCCGAGGACGAAGAGTGCAAGTCCGACGAATCCGGTGTTGAAGCGTCGCATTGCGGAACCTCCTCAGTAGAGAACGTGGCCATAAGTCCCGTCGAGTCCGCCGCCGTGGCCGGGGTCCATCGGGAGCAGGGCGCGATCCTCGGGCGCGAGGTTCTTCGCGTGCCCTTGCAGCGCGCCGAACAGGAACAGCTCGAAATCGGACGGCGGAACATAGTCGCTTGCCGGCGTCGCCACGGGCCCGCGCCGCGGTGTCACGAGGTGCGGCGTGACGAGAATCACAAGCTCGGTCTGGTCGCTTTGAAACCCGGTCGAGCGGAAGAGCGTGCCCAACACCGGGATATCGCCGATAAAGGGAAATTCCCGGATGTTGTTCTGATAGTTGTCGGAGAGCAGTCCTGCGATGGTGAACGATTCTCCGTCGCGCAATTCCACGGTCGTGTGCGCGCGACGGATCTTGATGCCCGGTATGGAAATGCCGCCTTCCTGGATGGACGTCGTGGGATCGATGCTCGACACCTCGGGATTGACCACCATGTTGATCAGGCCGTCCTGAAGAATGGTCGGCGTGAAGGCGAGGGAAATGCCGAATTCCTTGAATTCCACGGTGAGCGTCGGGATCGTGCCCGTGAGGCCGGAGCTCGACTGTGCCACGGGGATCGGGAATTCGCCGCCGGCCAGAAAATTCGCCGTGTCGCCGGACGTGGTCACCAGCGTAGGTTCGGCCAGCGTCTTGATCAGGCCTTTGGTCTCGAGCCCGTCGAACAGGACGGTGAACTCGCCGCCGCCCGCGGCCCAGGTAAGCCCTCCGGTGCCGAATGTGGTCAGCGCGGCGGTCGCCGCATTGACGAGGGTATCGCCGGTGGTGACGGAGACCGACGGATTGGTGCTCGTGGGCGTTTGCTGGACGTTGAGACGAAGATCCTTCGCGACCGAGCGTTCCATCTCGACGAAGCGCACCGTCAGCATCACCTGCTGCGTACCCTGCACCGACAGCATGTTGACGACTTTGCCCGGGTCGTAGGTATCGGCGAGCGTCACGACGTCGTGGAGAGCAGAAGGACTGCTGACCGTTCCCGACAGCACGATCGACTGATTGGCGGGGCTGACCGAAATGTAATTCTCGTTCGGGAGTATCTGGTGCAGCCGCGTCCTGAATCCTTCCAGATCCGCGGATACCACGACGTCGGACGCGAAGATCACGTGCTTGCCGGCGCCATAGACCGTCAACGCTGTTGTGCCCATGCTCTTGCCGACGACATAGATGGAGTGGTGATTGAGCGGCAGGATGTCGGCGATTTTGGGGTCCGCGATCATCACGTCGGCGTACGAAAAGGGAAGCTCGACCAACTGCGATTTCCCCACGCCGATCACGATTTGGGCAACAGGCTTCTGAGCCGGAGCATCGGCTGCAAGCGCGACGCGCGAGCCGAAGCAGATGACGGCCGCGACGATCAAGATCTCGAGCGCTCTTCGCGATCGTTGAGGGATCATGGTGTTTTTGCCCCTGCCGGCGTTTCGGACGCGAATGTGAAGTGAGAGGAGGCGACCCCGCGAACCACTCGGATGCCGCTCCCGCGGGACCCATGGCGTTCGCGCCGCACGGACCCGGCCAGATCGGCAACGGTCAAGGTTTTGTGCGCGAAAGGCGCGTCGTCGGCGACATGGCGCAGCATCAAGGAGACTGTGCCGACGGATTCCGCCAGCGAGATGCTTTGGGCCTGCTCCGGCGTGACTTCGACCGTGACGACCTTCGCCACGACGGGGCTATCGGATTGATCGTTGTCGGACTGGTCGATCCCGAGAACCCTTATGTTATCCGCCAGGACCTGCGTGACGGCACTCGTCTGCTGATTGGAGCCGGTCGGACGCGTCAGCAATATGTCGACGTGGTCTCCCGGTAGAACAAACCCGCCGACATCCGCGACATCGTTCGCACGCAGGCTGACGGCACGCATGCCGGGTGAAACGAGCGTGGAGAGATTGAGCTTGCCGCCCGGTCCGCTGACATTGGCGGGCAGTACGGGCTCATTGGTCACCATCGAGCGCAAGGCAAGCCGCGGCTGCCCGTTCGCCTCAGTCAGTCCCGCAAGCGTGTGGAACGCTTCCGTCGGCGCCGCATCGGCCGGGTAATTGACGACCTTCAGCATGAAGGCGTGAAGCGGAACGCCGCGCGCCAGCGGCTGCGCCGCCACTACGACGGGGACCCCCGGCGCGACCGCCGTCGCATGCGGTTCGGCGCGAGAGCCCGGAGTCAGAAAGCTTCGCGCCACCAGGACTGCGACGAGCCCCAGAAAAGCTGCAAGTGCGAACGTCGCCATCGTGCGCATGGAATCCCCCGGAATGGCACGAAAGACCGCCGGCGCTTCGAAGGCTCCGGCGGTATGCGTCAGGGCATCTTTTGAGTGGCCAGATAAGACCCGACATTCGTGAATGCAGTGGAGATGCTCCCGCCCAGCGTCGTTGCCGCCGCGGCAATGCCCGCGCAAACGACCGCCAGGATCAAAGCGTACTCTGCCGCCGCAGCGCCCGATTCATCGGAAAGATAGGAAGCAAAAAACCGGTACATCTCATCCCTCGTCAACGCAGTTTGGATCCCTGGCCCTCGCGATGGTTGAATTGGCTTCACAACCTCGCCGACCTACGGTGAATGCGTTAGCCCCGCGAACGATCCAACAAATTAAACGTGAAGTGGATGAAATGAGGAACCGAACCACAGCGCGCCTGTTCCTATCTGCGCCGCGCGTATGCGGCCTTATCGCGAGTGCTGGAAGTGCGGGCGAATGCGGGGTTTTTCACGCGTGTGTGTGTGCACTGGCGCACGTTAGCATTGGATTGTGCCGGCGCTTCCGCTGCCGAATTCGCGCTGGTTCTTCCCTTGCTGCTTCTGATCCTCTTCGGGGTCATTCAGTTCAGCATTGTTCTGAACAACTACATCGAATTAACAAATGCCGCGGCGGCCGGCGCCCGCGAACTGTCGATCAGCCGAGGGGCCTCAAAACCGTTCAGCGGCACGATAAATGCCCTCGACAACGCCGCGCCGAACCTCACACCCGCCACGCTCAATTCAAAAGTGGTCATGACGGTCAACGGCACGGCGTGCACGTCCGACGGTGCGGCCTGCCAGAAAGCATTCGCCGCGGGTGACGCGGCGGTGGTGATGGCGACTTATCCGTGCAATTTGAATGTACTCTGGTTGACGTTCGGAAATTGCGTGCTGACGTCCTCTGCCACGGCGCTCGTTCAATGAAACGCCGGCAGCGTTTTCGGAACCTCATCGCCGAATATGCGCGCAATGGAGATGGAGTAACGGCGCCGATCGTTGCGCTTCTTATCGTCGCCCTCGTGGGGATGGGCGGTTTCGCGATCGACATCGGTCATGTGTTGTGGGTGCAAAGGCAACTCCAGGCGTCGACCGACGCGGCAGCGCTGGCAGGCGCGACCGAGGTCGCGAGTTCGCCGGCCGCGGGGATCGCCCTGGCGCAGAGCTACAGTTCGCTTCGCGGCGATAAGAACAATGACCCTCGGATCGCCGCCACCATGGTCGGTGGATATCCCATGGCGAAATGCTTCGCGAGCGTCGCCTTTCCGGCATGTTCGGCCGCAAGCGGCACTTACAACGGCATCGTGGTCAGCGAACGAGCGGTCGTGCCGATGTGGTTCGCGCAAATTGTCGGAATTCCTTCGCTGACCGTCCAGGTCACATCGACGGCGTCGGCCAAGGGCGGTGCCTCCATGGCGCTCGACGTGATGATCGTCCTGGACTCCACGGAGTCGATGAGTTCGCCCGATCCGAATTGCTCCATTCCCGGCGCGAGCCGCGAGACCTGCGCGCTGAACGGAGTGCAGGCCTTGCTGACCGGATTGAACCCCGCGATCGACAAGGTCGGCTTGATGGTCTTTCCGGGTCTCGCATCGCCCTCCGACACGCAATATGACGACAGCTGCGGTAAGCAGATCTCACGGCCGATGATCGCCGCCTACAATCGGTCGCCCGTCTACGCGATTGTCGGCCTGTCGAATGATTTCAAAACCGGCGCGGGATCCCAAACACTCAATAGCGCATCCGATGTGGTCATCGCCGCGGACGGCGGAAATTGCGGGGGACGCGGGGGCATCACCGCATTGGGCGGCGTCGGCACTTACTATGCCGACGCGATCGCGGCCGCACAAAGCGCGTTGGAGTCGGATGGCGATACCAACAGCCAGAAGGTCATCGTGTTGCTTAGCGACGGCGACGCCAACGCAACCGCGCCCAATATGCCGCCCGGCAAGGCCGTCGACCAATGCCAGGAGGCGGTCGCGGCCGCCCGCGCCGCGACGGCGCAGGGGACCTGGGTCTATGCGCTTGCTTATGGTGCGCCCGGAACAACCGGCGGACAAACCGGGACAAGAAGCTGCACCACGGACACGACGAATTATCCGTCGGTCGGCATGGCGGGATTGTCCGCATGTCAGTCGCTCGAGAATATCGCGTCCGATCCGACGAAATTCTTTTCCGACGGTTCGGCGGCGGGCGGCGGCGCGAAGTCCCAATGCATCGGCTCGGCCGGAGACGTAAGCGATTTGATTGCGCTATTTAAGAACGTGTCCGCAAGCCTGACGCAGCCGCGCCTTCTGCCCAACGACACGACGTGATCGGCAATCTGTCGGCGCCGACGAACCTCACCCGGTCCAGCCCGAGACGCTGTTATCGACGATGAAGAGTTCTCGGCCGTTCCGATCGCCTGTCATTGTTTTGGAGGCGCCCAGCCGAATCCGCGATCAGTTCTTGGCAGGGCCGCAGAGTGCGATCTTCCTGCGGCTGTATGTTAGAGCTGTATCTAGTCGCACAGGAATTACACAACGCAATCCCGGTGCGCCCACGGATTTTCGACTAACGCATTGCAATGAAATGGTGCCCAGGGGCGGAATCGAACCACCGACACGCGGATTTTCAGTCCGCTGCTCTACCAACTGAGCTACCTGGGCAGTCGGGAGGGAGGGGCTTTGTAGAGAAGGCCTCCGGCCCTGTCCAGCCGCGGCAGGAGAGGCCCTGGGAGCCCGGCCGGGACCGGCGCATCCGCCGGCTTTTCTCGGGCGACATCCGATAGGCAGGTGCCTGGCCGTGAGGTTCAATGCATTTGCCGATTCGGGGGGCCGGGCGATGGCGGACTGGGATACCTTACTGGCGTCTTCAGCCCTTTTGCGGACGGCAATGGCGCTTTTGACCGCCTTTCTGCTCGGCGGCGCCATCGGGCTCGAGCGGCAATGGCGGCAGCGCACCGCCGGCCTCAGGACCAATGTCCTCGTCGCGGTGGGTGCCGCGGCATTCGTCGATCTCGGCGCGCGCGTCTCCGGCGACGACGGCGCTGTCCGCGTCATTTCCTATGTCGTGTCCGGCATCGGCTTTCTGGGCGCCGGCGTCATCATGAAGGAGGGGGCGCAGGTGCGCGGCATCAATACGGCCGCCACCCTCTGGGCCACGGCGGCCGTCGGCGCCTTCGCGGGCAGTGGACAGTTTGGCGAGGCGGTCCTCGTCGCCGCGTTCGTGCTCGCCGGCAACACGGCCCTCAGGCCGCTAGCCGATTACGTCAACCGGCGCCCGATCAGCGCGGCGACGACGGAAGCCCTCTATCGCGTGCATGTCACCTGCAAGCCGGAGAAAGTGTCGGAGGCCCGCGACCTTCTGTTCGAGGAGCTCGAGCAGCGCAACTATCCCATTCGCGATATCGAGACCTTGTCGGAAGGCGAAGAGCTCATCGAGCTTGCGGCGACGCTGGTGCCGACCACCGCCAATCCGGAAGATCTCGATGCGGTGACCCGTCATCTCGAGCGCCACGATGCGATCGACAGCGCCACCTGGACGGTCAGTACGGAATCGTAATCCACGTCACGGCGATGTGTACGAAAGGTTGCAGGCGCGCTCTCTATGATCCGACGGTTCTGATGGAGGGGATTCCATGATGCGTTTGCCGATCGCGGCGTTCCTGTGTGCGGCGCTGCTCAGGCCTCTTGCCGCCGGTGCGGCCGTTCCCGACTACATCGAAAAGGCCGTGGCCGATCCGGCGCGGCCCGCGGATTTCCGAAAGCTCGATGCTGACCGCAAGCCCGCAGAAGTGCTCGCATTTTCCGGTGTGAAGCCCGGCGATACGGTGGCCGAATATCTGCCCGGCGGAGGATATTACACACGGCTTCTAAGCGACGTCGTTGGTCCAAACGGCAAAATCTACGCGCTCGAGACGACGACCTGGGGACAGGACAACATCGACGGCACGAAGAAAGGGATTGCGGGCCTGAGCAATGTCACGCTCGACACGGCGCCGCTCGGCGATTTCCATCTGCCGCAGAAAGTCGACCTTTTCTGGACGACGCTGAACTATCACGACCTCCATATCCCGAAATACGCGAATGTCGACATGGCGGCGTTCAACAAGCATGTGTTCGACTCGCTGAAACCGGGCGGCGTCTATCTCGTCATCGATCACGCCGCCGCCAAAGGCACCGGCGCGACGACCTCGCCGAAACTTCACCGCATCGAAGAAGCCACCGTCGTCCAGGAAGTGACGGCGGCGGGCTTCAAACTCGCGGCCGAGAGCGATGTCCTGCGCCATCCGTCCGACGATCACACCAAGGTCGTGTTCGATCCGTCCATCCGCTGGAAGACCGACCGGTTCGTGCTGATGTTCAAGAAGCCGGGCTGAAAGACGAGGCGTCCTTGCCTGCGACGCGATAGGCGATATTCTCGCAGGCAATGGCACCCTTTCTTCTCAAGCCCGACCGCATCTTCACGTCCGACGGCAGCGTCAAGCCGGGCCACGTGCTCGTCGAAGGCAACCGCATTGCACGCATCGGCGCGTTCGAAGCGCCCGCGAGCGCGGAGGTAATCGATCTGCGCGGGCTGACGCTCATGCCCGGACTGATGGATCTTCATTCGCATCTGTTCCTGCATCCCTACAACGAGGCGCTGTGGGACGATCAGGTGCTGAAAGAGTCGGAAGCCTATCGCACGGTGCGTGCCGTCAGGCATGCGGAAGCAACGCTCCGCGCGGGCTTCACGCTGTTGCGAGATCTTGGCACCGAGGGCGCAGGCTATGCCGACGTCGCGCTCAAGCGCGCCATCGACGAAGGTATTGTGCCGGGGCCGAGACTCATCGTCGTCACGCGCGCCATCGTCGCGACCGGCGGCTACGGGCCGCTGCGCGCGAAATACCGTCCGGATTGCTGTCCGGCGCAGGGCGCGGAAGAAGCCAGCGGCATCGACGAGGTCGTGCGCGCCGTGCGTCACCAGGCGAGCCACGGCGCAGACTGGATCAAGCTCTATGCCGATTATCGCGTCGGTCCGAACGGCGAGACGGTTGCGACGTTTTCCGAGGAAGAGCTGCTGGCCTTGGTCGGCACGGCCCATTCGCTGAAGCGTCCCGTCTCTGCGCATGCCACGAGCGACGAAGGCATGCGCCGCGCGGCACAGGCCGGCGTCGATACGATCGAGCACGGTTACGGCGGCACGCGTGAGACCTTTGCGCTGATGGCGAAGAAAGGGATCGCGTTTCTGCCGACGCTGACCGCCGCCGAAGCGATCGCCGAATATTTCCACGGTTATGTTCGGGGCGCCGAACCGCATCCGCGCATGCTGGACGCGGCGAACGCTTTCCGTCTTGCGCGTGCGGAAGGCGTCACGATCGGTTGCGGCAGCGACGTCGGAGTCTTCGCCCACGGCAGCAATGTCCGCGAGCTCCAATGGATGCACCGTCTCGGCATGAGCGCGGCGGATGTTCTTCTGGCGGCGACATCGGTCAGCGCGCGCATCATCGGCCGCGATCAGGACCTGGGTGCGATCGCACCCGGCTTCCTGGCCGATCTCATTGCAGTGCCGGGCGACCCGACGGCGAATCTCGACGCGCTGGCGGATGTGCGCTTCGTGATGAAGGACGGCGTGGTCGTGAAGGCGCCGCCGCGCTGACTATTCCGACGGCAGCCGTCCCAGAAGCGTCGCCATGTCATCGGCATGTTCCTCTTCTTTGGCGAGGATCTCCTCGATGACGCGTCGCGTGGTCGGATCGTCGGTGCCCAGCCAGCGCGCGATCTCGGAATAGGTTTCGACCGCGATCCGCTCGGCGACCAGATCCTCCTGCACCATGGAACGCAGCGTGGAGCCTTCGACATATTCGGCATGGCTGCGCGTCGCGAGAGTTTTCGGATTGAAATCCGGCTCGCCGCCCAATTGCGTGATGCGTTCGGCGACCATCCCGGCATGTTCGAGCTCTTCGTCGGCGTGCTCGAGGAATTCCTGCTTGACCGACTCCGAATTGAAACCCTCCGCCGCATAATAGTGCCGCCGGTAGCGCAGCGTGCAGACGAGTTCGGTCGCCAGGACTTCGTTCAGGACCTTGATCACCTGATCGCGGTCGGCCTTGTAGCCCGCCGTCACCGCGCCTTGCGACATGTGCTCGCGCGCGCGTTTGCGGATGTCTTGAATGTCGCTGAGGAATTGACCCATCGGCCGTCCGTCCCGGAAATGGCCCTCAGGCGCGGAATGCAAGGCGAGGGCGAGCGCCATAGGCTCAACGTCGCCCCTGCACGGGGGTTCCGGTTACCCAACGGGGAACGACGATCCCCCGCGTCGATTAACAATAGACGCAGAGGAGTTCCGCCGATGACTGACGACCCCAAACGCCCCGCGCCCGAGAAGGATACCGAAGAATGCCTGGATGACGCGCTGGACGACAGCTTTCCGGCCAGCGATCCGCCGTCACATTCCAATCCCGCGCGCGGCACGAAGACCGACCAGGAAGCCCTGAAAGAGCAGGCCAAGGACAACCCGTAATCTTCTACCACTGCGCGCGGTTGGCCGCGAACAGACGCGCGAGGCCGTGAAGCGTATCCATACGAGGAGTTGCGACGCCGGTCTTGGCGGCGAGTTCGCGGGGCGCGCCCAACAGCGCGTCGAGCTCCAGAGGCCGGCCGGCCTCCACATCCTGCAGCATCGACGTCTTGATCGCGCCGAGCCTGCGCGTCACCTTGGTGCGGTCTTCGCCGCTTTCGGCGATGGGACAGCCGATGCGCTGACCGACTTCCTTCGCCTCCGCCATCACCGCAAGAACGAAACCGCGCACGAGATCGTCGTCGAGGATTTGATCGGTGAGCGCGCCGGTGAGCGCGGAGACCGGGTTCATCGTCATATTGCCCCACAGCTTGTACCAGACGTCGCGATGGATGCGGTCGCTGAGCTCGGAAGCGAAGCCGGCTTTCGTCAGCACGTCGTGGATGCGCAGCAGGCGGTCGGTGCGCGCACCATTGGGCTCGCCGATGATGAGACGGTTGCCGTTGGTGTGGACCGCGTGACCGGGACCTGCAAGCGAGGCGGAAGCGTGCACGACGCAGCCGATGACCCGCGACGGCGGAATGAGCTCGGCGATGCTGCCGTCGGGATCGACGGCATCGAGCGGTTCGCCCGATAGCGGGCCTTCGAGACCTTCCGTGAACCACCACAAGATGCCGTTCATGGCCGGCAGCACGACGCTGTCGGCATCGAGCAGCCTGGCAACCTGCGGCGCTACACCTGCCAGCGCCGGCGCCTTGACGCCGAGGATGACGAGATCCTGCGGGCCCAGATCGCGCGGATCGTCGCTCGCGGCGACCGTCACGCTGCGCGTCTCGCGGCCGGCCGTGAGCGCAAGACCGCGCGACGCGATCGTCTCGAGCGTCTTGCCGCGTGCGAGAACGCTGACGGTGTGGTCCGACTCTGCGAGGCGAAACCCGATCCAGCCTCCGATCGCGCCGGCTCCGACAATGGCAATACGCATGGACCGTTCCTGACCCGAAAACGGCCCCGAAAATACATCGCCGCGCCCGCCGGCGCGAGCGGGGCGATTAACAGGCGGGTCTAGAACATCCAGCCCTGGATCGCGTCGTTGGTGGCGCGAATGGCCTTGTCGATATCCTTGATCGCGCCGTAGCGGAAGCCGCGCGCCGCCGGATCGTCTTCCTCACCGCTGATGTCCGCCCGCGCCTCGCGCAGCAGATCCAGTGCATGATGCAGTCTGCCGCGGTGATCCCCGAAATTCATGTCCCCCGGAGGCTGGTCATTGATGTCTTTCTCGTCGACGATCGACGCTTCCTTGAGATCCTGATAGGCGCGGCTGATTTCCTTCAGCGCGTGATTTTCTTCCGGACGCTGCAGCGGATTGTCGGCGTCGCGATGGGCGATCAGCCAATAGGCCTTGCGCAGATTCGCCATCGCATGGAGATATCTCGGATGATGCTGCCACCATTGCGCTTCGGCGGCCTGAGGAATGATAAGCGCCGCGCAGGCGGCGACAATCGTGGCCTTCAAAAGTTTCTCGAACATGGAAGTCCCCGTTTTGAAAAAGCTTGCTGAGCCCCTCGCAAGCGCCGCGGACTATGCGGTGCTTCGGCGCGATTCGTCCAGCGCCGCGAGTGTCGTCTTTCCGTCGGTCGCAGGCAGTTGGCTCAACGCGAATTGTGCAGTTTATCTTTCGCTCACTTCGTGAAGATCGCCTTCGGCATCATCACATGCACGCCCTTGTTGCGATCGACGAGTTCGGTGATATCGACGTCGCCGGCGACGCTCGTCAGCATATAGGCGTCGTCGCGGCTCAGGTGCTTCTCGCTGACGAGGAAGTCGACCATCTCGCGCACCGCCTTGTGCGCGGCAATGCTCAGATCGTCGTCGAATCCCATGGCGATGTAGTGCGTCGGCGTTTCCGCGCGCGGATATTTGATGTGGAGATCCTTGCGCACGATGAACTGCAATTCGCCTTCGAGCGAGGTCTCCATCGCGGTGACATCCGACTCGCCGTTGCCCTGGCCCGCGTGGCCGTCGCCGATCTCGAACAGTCCGCCCGGCACCCAGACGGGAAGATAGAGCGTCGTGCCGGCGACGAGCTCCTTGTTGTCCATGTTGCCGCCGATGATGGTGGGCGGCGTCGAATCGTAGCGGCCGAAATCCGGCGGCGGGGCCACGCCCATGCTGCCGAAGAAGGGATGCAGCGGGATCACGACTCCCGGCGCGAAATTGGCGACCATGTGCTTCGCATCGAGCGGAATGATCTTGGTGCGCGCATAGGGGAAGTCGTCTGTCAGGATGCCGGCGCCGTAGCGAAAGCCGTTATAGGCGTAAGGGATGGCGAGCGAGATTCGCCGGATGCGGATCTCGAGCGTGTCGCCGGGCTCGGCGCCTTCGACAAAAACCGGGCCGTTCAGGATGTGCCCGCCGGGCCCGCGATCGGCCAGCGGCACCTTGTCGAACACGTCCTTGAGGCTCTGCTGGATTTGGTCGTCCGGCACGCCGTTCTTCGCAAGTCCCGTCGGGCTGTTGGTCAGAAGCGTGTCGAAGATCACCGTGTCGCCGGACTGGATGCGCAGCACCGGCTTTGCGGCGGCGCTGTAATTGCCCCAGGCGACGGTGTCGGGCGCGGCTTTGAGGGTGAAGGTGGCGGCATGGGCGGAGATCGCAAGAGCGGTCGCCATCATGGCGGCGAAGGCACGAAGACAAGCTGATCTGGACATGATGCCCCCCGGTGTTCCGCGGCCAGCATAAGGTGAAAGGTCGAGAAAGTCGCGTCTTCAGCTGATCGGCACGCAGCGCTGGTGCGGCAGGAAGCCGTGGCGGAGCGCAAACGGCGCGACGACTTCGATCCGCATGTCCTTGCGGGCGCCATAGCCTTCATAGAGAGCGCTCAGCATGAGACCGGCGAGCGTGTAGGGATCAGGACCGTCCGACGGAAAATGCATATACCTCTGGAAATTGCCGTGCGAACCGTTGGTCGAGAAGCCGAGCTGCGCCAGCGCCGACAGTTGAGCCGGCGTGAAGTGCGGTTTCTCCCAGGAATTGTTCCACCAGCCGGACGACGCCTCGCAAAGTCCGTCGCGGTCTTTGTGTTCGAACGCGCATTGCACATAGGCGGCTGTCGGTCCCGGAAGCGCGAGCACGACGAAGCGGTCCTGGTCTTCGGGCTGGCTGTGCGCGTGGATTTTTGCGATCAGTCCGGCCAGCGAGCATTGATAGGTGGCGACGAAGTCGTCAAGACCATCATCGGCCATCGCCGCCGAAACGTCGGCGAAGAAAGCCATTGCCGCGATAACCGCCAGCGACACGCGCCATGTCCTCATAGCTTCGATCACCCCGATCCCCGCCAAAACTATTCGATGCGGCGCGCGGCTGCGCAAGACGCCAGCCGTCGCGAAATGTGGCCGCGAAGGCCGGTGCGATATTCGACAAAAATATTTTGGCAAAATCGCTTCGCCCTTCGATTTCGCCTGCAGAACCCATATGGCGGCGAGAGAACCCCTCACCCGCAGCTGCGCAGGCGTCTCCTTCCGAGCCCTGCACCCCTCTCCCTCAACCCGCCTTCGCCAAGGCTTCGGCGGGCGAGCGAGTCTCGAGTCCTCCGAAGCTGCGCAGCAGCGTAGGAGGAGGGGAGAGGGGAACCCTGAGCCTCGCGCTGACAGCTTCAGCGGCAGCATCGGAGGTCACGACCGGCTGTCGAGCCGGATATGGAAGAAAACTGCATTTGCAAGGCGCTGAATTTCCCCTCTCCCCTTGAGGGAGAGGGGTGCCAGTCTCGGAAGGAGACGCCTGCTCAGGTGCGGGTGAGGGGTTTCTCTCCACGCGCTGCCACGCCATCATTGCGTACACCGCGCAAACGCGCGCAAATCATCGCTTGCGAAATTGTCGATATGCACGGGCAAAAGGGGGCAACATGTCGAAGCTGCACAGCCGCAGACGATTCCTGAACACGGCCGGCCTCGGCCTTCTCGGCGCGTCGTGCTGGAGCAAAGCCTGGGCGGCGGAGACGCCGGATCTCATCGTCGTCAACGCGACCATCCACACCGTCGACACGGCCCTGCCCAGGGCCGAAGCCTTCGCGGTGCGCGACGGCAAATTCGTCGCCGTCGGCAACAGCGACGAGATCCGAAGCCTCGCCGGGAAGGGCACGGAGATCTTCGATGCCAGAGGCATGACGATCGTGCCCGGCTTCATCGATTGCCACAATCATGCACCGGGCGAGACGCTGCTCTACGAAGTCCTCGTCGGTAATCCCTACGAAGTCGAGTTCGTCACCATCGACAGCGTCGTCGAGAAGCTGAAGGCGCGCGCCGCGAAGACGCCGCCGGGCACCTGGGTCGAAGGCTATTTCTTCGACGACACCAAGGTGAAGGACAATCGCGCCCTCAACGTCCACGATCTGGATCGGGTTTCGAGCGTGCATCCGGTGGCGGTGCATCATCGCGGCGGCCACACCGCGTTCTACAACAGCAAGGCCTTTGCGCTCGCGGGCGTGACCAGGACCACGCCGAAACCGTTCGGCGGCACCTTCGACAGGGATGCGAACGGCGCGCTGAACGGCCGCGTCACCGACCGCGCGAACGCGGTCTTCGACAAGGTCGGCAAGCGCCCCGTCTACAGTCCGGCCGAGCAATCCTTGCGCGCGCGCGAAGGCCTCGCCTTCATCTCGAAACAGTTCGTCAAATACGGCCTGACCTCGGTTCACCACGAAGGCGGCGACCTGATGGCGTTGCAGGAGGTGCGCGCGCGCGGCGATCTCAAGCATCGCGTGAGCTATGAGGCCGAGGGGCGGATGCTCGACGCGATGATCGCGAACGGCATCGAGACGGGCTTCGGCGATGCCTGGATCCGCTTCGGCGCCACCTATGAGCACATCGCCGACGGCTCCTTTTCCGAACGCACCATGGCGATGAGCCGGCCTTTCCTCGGCATCTCGCCGCCTTACTACGGCAATCTCACGGAGACGCAGGACGATCTCGACGCCTGGGCCGATCGTGTGAACCGCGCCGGCCTGCAGATGAATTGCCACGCCAATGGCGACGTCGCCATCGATCGCGTGCTGACGGCCTATGAGCGCGCACTGAAGGCGTTCCCGCGCGCCGACGCGCGGCCCAAGATCACCCATTGCAGCCTGATCAACGACGGCCTGCTGGCGCGCATCAAGGCGCTGAACGCGGTGCCGGTGCCGTTCTCCACCTACGCTTATTACAACGCCGACAAATTCCACTTCTACGGCGAAGACATGATGCGGCACATGATGGCGTTCCGCTCCTTCCTCGATGCGGGCGTGCGCGTTGCGGCGGGTTCGGATTTCGATCCCGGTCCCTTCTCCCCGCTGATGGCGATCCAGGGCATGGTGACGCGCAAGGGGTGGAACGGCGAAGTGTGGGGCGCCAACCAGAAGATCACGGTCGACGAGGCGCTCGTCGTCAACACCCTCAACGGCGCCTACAACAACCACGAGGAAGACATCAAAGGCTCGATCACCCCCGGCAAGCTCGCCGATTTCGTGATGCTCGCGGAAGACATCCGCGCGGTCGATCCGGAGAAGATCAAGGACATTCCGATCGTGCGGACGGTCACCGGCGGGCGGACGGTGTATCGGGCGTAATGACTCCGACACGCGTCGACGATGGTCCTCGTCAGCGGGCCTTCCTGGCAAAAGGGTTCAACGTGGGGACGCCGAAAGCTTTGAAGTCCCGAATATTGCGGGTCACCACGGTCAGGTTGTGAACGGCCGCCGTGGCTGCGATCATGGCGTCTTCGATGAGGTCGTCCGTCCTGCGGTGCATAAAGCGCGCCCATGACCGGAACGCCGCGGCATCCATGCTGATGATGTTGTAGGTCTCGGCAACCTGCATCAGCCACGCCTCGATTTCCGCTGCCTTGGCTTCATCCTGTTCGCGCGTGACCTCTATGCCCGCCTGAATCTCCCCGATCGTCACGGCGGAAAGATGCAAATCCTCGTCTCGTGTGTCGCGGAGCCAGGCCACTACGCCGCCGTGCGGGCGAAGCCGACGCAGCTCCGAGACGACATTGGTGTCGATCAGGTACATGACGGTCAGTCGAGCCTGCGCACCTTGCGGCGGCGTCTTTCGCCGCGCGGAAGAACATTCAGCTCGCCGCGCGCGCGATCGCTCAGGAGCAGATCCTTCAGTCCGGGCCTCGCGGCATGCTTCAGTCTTTGCCAGTCGGTCGCGGGCACCAGGACCGCAGCCTCGGCGCCCCGCTTGGTGACGACCTGCGGGCCTTCCCGCAGACAAGTTTCGAGCATCTCGCTGAACCGCGCCTTCGCATCCTGAACCGGCCAGGCTCGCATCGGGTGACTCCTCGATTTCAGACTAGTCAGAGAACTAGTCTGAATTGCCCGATATGGCAAGAGATGCTTCAGATTCACCACCGACAATTGTTGCTTCGATCCGTCGGCTGAAGCTACCGACGCGTAGCGCCGGCCCGGTCTCCCGGTTTCTCTCGCCCTGCGCCGCTTACTTGGGCTGCGTCGTCGTCGTCGTCGGCTCGGCTTCGGTGCCGTACAGGCCCTGGTTCTGGTTGTGCTCGCAGACATAGTGGCCGGACTCGGTCGTGCCATAGTCGCTCGTTCCCGGTTTTGAGATCGCGCCGGTTTTGGTGTTGAGCCACAGGACGGTGTCGGTTCCACAATGCTGCTTCGCCGCGGCGAGCCTGTCCCTGTAAAAGCTGAATGCGTCGTAGGGCTGGAGCTGCGCCATCGAAGCGGACGCTGCCAGGAGCAACGCTGACCCGAAGGCCACACGGATAAGAGACTTCTGCATCGATCCTCCCGAATGGAGATGCAAAGGTCATTATACGCCGTCGCACACAGGCCTGTGCAGCCTGCACGGTCAACGCGTTTTCGCGCGATCGTTACGTGCGAAGCACGCAAGTCAAATCAAATGCCGCCCATTGGCGCAACGCCTCTCTACTGATACAGAAAAGGTAGTGGATGCTCCCAGAGAGTGGAGTGGTGATCCAGTTAGGCTTGGCGGAGCTTCCACGCCCCGGTTAGACGCCGAAAGGCGTCATCGTCGACGCTGGCTGGCTCGGCGACTTCAATTTGCTCTAGCACTTCGCCAAGGTCTTCCGGCACCCTGTATAGCAGTGGGTCAATCGCCGCGTTCAACAGCCTGAGGAAAGGGCGCGGATATTTCTGCAACAATATTTTCCCTGCCTTCTCGAACTCGAAAGCTACAGAAATTTGAAACAAGCGCATCGGCACGATCAGGTTTACAACGAAGTCAACGGCGTCGCCAAATTCGGTATCGCATGACAACGGCAACCAGATTAGGCGATGAGAGGTCTCGGGATCGCGCAGTTTCGCGTCGAGAGGCCAGACCTCGCGAAACGTCTTCCCGATTAACCCACGCCATCGAACATCAGGCGTCTCCCCCTTCACGCCTCCTTCGTCTTTAGCGCGCAGCCAATTCATAAAAAGCCAGGCTGCCGTCTGACGAGTCGTGCTAGGCGCGGTCGCAAATGCGCGCCGAACCTCGTACGATTCAATTTCATAAGGCGGATGGCTTTCGCCGTCCTTCCACATGAGCGCGCGCAATAGCTGAGCTACCAACGCTTGGCGCTCATCATGAGAGCGATCCGGGCGTTGAAACGTTTCAAGAAAATCCGCCTTCAGCGCGTTAAACATTCTCGGCATTCCGGGACGGCCGTCGTAGGCTCGCGCGCCCCATAAATGGCGAGCATCCGGCTCGGACCACGAAAGTCGACGAAACATATTCGCCGCTGCCCATTCATGATCGATTGAATCGATATATGCCAGTCTGGAAGCAAAGATCATTCTTGCCAAGAGGCCGGAGCGTCCATCACTAGACGCAGCGAGCGTCGCGCGCTCCCTGATGTCAACTGGCATACCCGCGTCTACTTTCGGCTTAGCTGCCGAGAGCAACTCCAACAAAACGTTGGCGAGTGTGCCGCCGGGTTCGTTCAAAGCGGAGGTGAACAAGTCTGATTTGTCGTCGCGCTCAAGAACGTCGAGGGGCGGCTGAGCGTAGACAATCGCTGCGACTCGATCCCACAGTTCAAAAGCGTTCCTTCGAAGCTCAACCTTCTCGAATGCCTTTTTCCCTTGTCGACTCAGCCAGCTCGAAAAAAAGTAGATGCATTCTTTGAGCAGCTCGTCAGGCGCATCCTTGGCAAGCGTCAGCGCGCGTGCCAATACCGAGGGGTCGTCTGAGGCGGCAACCGATTCCAGAAAGGGACGCCACGCCTCAGGAATCCATCTTCCTCTAAGGGCGTCCGCCTCGATAGCATCGAATGCTCTGGCTGGCTCATCTCTGCAAATTATGGACCATAGATCACCTTGTTCCCATTGGGATTGCGCAACAAGCGCAAGCGCCTCCTCGATAAGATTCTCCGTCTTAGTGTCCCTAAGCTTTGTCGGGTCGCCACGCGGACCTCTGAATCCACTTGAGGACCACATGTCGAAGTCTGCTCGTTCTCCGGCGTCCCCAAGAAAGTCAGGGTGCTTGCGCTTCAATTCTTCAAGCGCTGACTCCGCTTTTGGGCTCAATTTTCCGCCTGCAGAGACAATGCGGTTGAAGCGGATGAAGACTGCATAATCTTTTATGTCCTGCAGATTTTGATCAGGCATCTCGGCCTCCGTACAGCGAGTCGGGCGGTCCACCAATCAAACGGTCTTCAAGCGAACTTTTGTCAGCAGCAGTGAAGTCGTTCCACCGCTCGGCCATCAAGCGCATTCCTTCCCGACGCTCCGAGCGCCAAAACAACTCGTCAGGGAGGTCAACCAAAGCCCGCCCTGCTTCAGCACCCGTGTGAATGATTGCGTTAGAAAGAAAATGCAGGCCCAGCCGCTTTATCAGTAGGTATTTTTGATCCATGCACCACGTCGTGAATTTTTTCGCGCGGTCCCGATCCCTAATTCCGGCACGCTCCCACAGGTCGGCAATGACGCGTGTTAACGGATAGAAGCCCCCGGAGTATTGATTTTGAGGGTGTTGGGCCACGGAGGGCACCTGAAGACTCGCCCTGTCGAGTTGCGCAGATATAAACCCCGCATCCCACGCCTCGTCGAGCGAATCCATCAAGAGCCGGAATAGGGCTTCCAGGAGATCAAACTCAACCTCGTGATCAGTCGGTATTGCACTGAGGAGTGATGGAATTTCTTGTTGTAATCCGGCCTGCTCAATTTCGGCGTTGTATTCGACTACGATAAGGTCGCCGAGCGACACGGGAGGTGAGGCGGTCGTAGGCAAACTAGTCAGCAAGAATGGTTTGCGAATGTGAGCCCTTGGGCGTAGCGCGCCGCTTATGAGCTGTTTGGTGTCGTAACCTATATCGCCTTGTGCGGCTCTGCGCTTGCCTTCAAAATAGTGCCAGAGAGAATTGCCTTGCCCTCGCGCACCGATACGCGTTCGAAGAAAAACGCGCCACGCCTGCAAGAGCAGCGGGGCAAGCTTATTGCCGTGACGCTCCAGCATATGGCTGAGCCGTTCACAGTAGTCAGAGTCAATCTCCTTGCAGAGCAGGCACGCGTCAAGCATTGCGCTGTCTGAGAAGTTCGCGACCACCCATCCAACCGATATCGTGACTCGGTCTTTGAGGACGCCCAGATCGGAAAAAGTCTTTAGCCAGCTTGGGGCGGGATTGACGTTATATAACAGTTGGGCCGCGTCTCCGTGCCCCAGAATCCATGCTATTTCGTCCAATTGCTCGCGGCTCGCGAGGTCGGGCGAGATCGAAACCAGATCCCTGAGGCGTTTTTCCCTCCATTGCGTGGGATTGTCGGCATACTCGGCCCAACGTTTTATTGTTTCGTATAGAGCCGAGTGCGTCCGTCCGTCTGGACTTTCGTACGGGACGGGGATGACGCCTTTTGCCTCCCAGAGCTCGCATTGTGCACGTTCTTGGCCGGTCTCAGTGGGGACAAAGGCATATACGCCACGCAGGTCCTTAAATCGTTCACGATCCGCATCGATCACCTCAAGTAGATAGCGCATCGGAGGGTCTTCAGCGGCATAACCGATGATGACGACGGTGGTCGCGCGGACGAGGTCATAAATGTATCGGGTCGCCCACCCGGATCGCAGGTATGCCTCTCCAAATTCAGCACTCGTGAGTACCAAATCAGTTTCAGCAATGCCTAAGACGGTGTCGGCGATGCGGCCATGCAAGTGCAGCACGCCGTTGAAGCCGGCCGCGAGTGGCCCCGGGAGCGCTGGACCCGAATGGCTGTTGATTGGCATACCTTTCGCATGCTTTTCAGTCCATGCACGTTCAAACAGGGTGTCAAAATTTGTGGTGACAAGCCGATACTGAAGTTCTGCATCACGAGACAGCATGATGATGTTATAATGGGTGTCCAAAGGCACACTCGGCGGAGCTAATCGATCTCGTATTGCCCGACGAATCCGCTCCCTGATTCCTTGCGCCAGTCTTGGCGAATCTCCTCCGCAGCGACGCTCAAGGGAACGGATAACTCTGTCGTATGCTCCAGTTTTCATTCCATCTGATTCTGCGACATGGCCGATCCAGTTCTCCCCAAGTTCGCGATAAATGTGTTCGACCAATTCTCGAAATGACGGCAGGTCAACGGTCATCGATACGCCCGCGCCGCAAACGAACACGACCGAGCCGTGTTCTTGCGCGGCAATTAATTTTGCTGGGATATCCGGACCTGTAGCTGTGAATTTCATTTGGTCGGTCGCATGCCCAAAGGATACCGGATCACAATTGTTCGTCGAGCTTCAACGCTGTCGGGTCAACGACCGCGTTTAGGACCTGCCAGCCGAAGCTCGCGGGTGCGAGGGTGTCCGCCTACGCTAAAGCTCCGGCGGATGCGCCTTCACTCGCTTCGCGAGCGAAGGCTGGCGGACAGGGAGGGATTCGAACCCTCGAACCGCTGTTAACGGTTACACACTTTCCAGGCGTGCGCCTTCAGCCACTCGGCCACCTGTCCACGGGATTCGGGATTGTCCCGAAAGGGCGGGGACTATAACGGCTCGGGCCCGAGGGGCAAGCGCCGGATCGGCAACCGGGTGCCCGACGCGCGGCAGCCTCGGCACGTCCCGTCGGCGCGGCAAATCGGAACCAAAATCGACACCCGGGCACAGCCAATGCAAGGCGTTTGCACGCCTCGATGCGAAAGGTTGAGCAACAACGCCAAATTTTGCTGGCGCCGTTTGATCAAAATGTGTACGGTTTTCGTCATAACGGAATGCCGCGCCCGGCGCTCTCAGAGCGGCCGGGTTTTTGATTCCGATCATTCCGTTCCGGCCGCCGCCTGAAGCCGATCCGCTCACGCCATCGCGCAAGTCGCCCGCGAGCGGCATGCGTCCGCCCGTGACGCCGCCGCCGCTGCGCGCGCGCCACGATTTCACACCACCTCACACCACTCACACCACCTCACACGACCGAAAGGACGCGTCCCATGGGCTCGAATCCGACTTACGCCGTCGGCTATGGCAAGCCGCCGAAGCACACACGCTGGCAGAAGGGCCAGTCGGGCAATCCCAAAGGTCGTCCGAAGCGCAACCGCGATGTCACCGCGCTGGTGAGCGCGCTCCTCGAGGAGCGCGTCGTGGTGCGGAAGGGCAAAACGACGAAGAAAATGCGCCGCATCGACCATCTGCTCGATCGCATGATCGACCATGCGGTCGCCGGCGATCCGCGCTTCCTCCGCCTGGTGCTCGACGAAGCGCACAAAAGCGCGGCGCGCGCGGAGACGGAGGCGCCGCCGCCGTCGATCGACGAAAAAGATCGCGAAGTCATCGACGCGGTGCTGCAGCGGCTCGGGGTGAAGGAAGATTAGCCCGGCTGGCGGTGTGTCTTCGTGGGGCCGCCGGCGCGCCGCGGGCACCGGCTGTTACCGTGACAATTGCGTGTTTCTGTCCGGATGCGAAGTCGCAACCGGCACGCAACCGTCGGATCGGGCACGGCGATTTCGCATTCGGCCCCGCTCTGCCGCAAAAAAATTGCCTGCAAACGCGGCGGAAACACGGAATTGGCGCAACGCAAAACGGGCGGACCGCAAGGGCCCGCCCGTCTGCACGTTCGGATGTGGCGTGCCGTTCAGTCCGTGCCGGCGCGGCCGAGCCCGAGGTCGTGTTCCGCGGCGACGATGGAGATCGTGTAGCCCGCGATGACGTCGAACAGCGCCATCATCATGATGAAGAAATAGGTCGAGGTGGCGAAGCCCTTCAGCAGGATGAACTCGAGCAGCGCCACGACGAACACCAGCATCGACAGCGCGTGATTGATGATCTCGCGCGACGTCGTGCGGGTCGCCTTGATGATCTCGATGAAAAGCAGGCCCAGCGTCACCAGAAGGAGAAGATCCGAGATGCTGAAGAACCAGCTGCCGGAATGCATGGGGATCGTGATGCCGTCCTTGTAGAGGAAGTCTGCAAGATTGGCGGCCTTCGGGTCGAAATAGTGGATGGCGCCGCTGCCGAGCGCGAGGAAATTGTAGAAAATGACGGCCAGCAGAATGAGCGGAATCAAGCGCAACATGCGGTCCTCCCCTGGGTACCCCCGGTGACTATTTCAGCTTTGTATCACAATTGGGCGAAACTGCGGCGTCGTTAACGCTATTTCGCGTCGACCGGTTAAGGCCGCCGGCCGCTAGCGGTAGGGAAGCACGTATTTGAGGCCGAATGACAGCAGCAGGCCGCCCGCCAGCAGAAGGGACGCCAACAGCCAGTTGCCCTGTCCGTGCAGCACGAGGCCGCCGGAGGCGCCGATCTGAACCTGGGCGACGGTCATCGGCAGCATCCCGAGCGCGGAGCCGAAGAGATAGTCGCTCCAGGATACGCGCGTCATGGCCAGCGCCGTGTTGGCGACGCTGTGCGGCACCAGAGTCAGCCTCAGGATCGCGACGGCGCGCCAGCCGCTTTTCTCGACACGCTCCACCATCGGCACGACCTGCGGCCAGCGTTCGAGGATGCTCTTCGCGCCCAGCCAGCGCGTGAAGGCAAAACCGGCGGCGGCGCCCATGATCGCACCGGCCATCGACCACACGAGGCCCCAGCCGAATCCGAACAGGAGCCCTGCGGCGATGCCGAGTGCGGTGCGCGGCACGAAGAGCAGGCTGGCGGCGATCTGCAGCACGATGAACACGACAGGCGCCACGGGATGCGCCGCGATGCTGTCCCTGATGGCGCCGGGATTGATCGATTGATGATAGACGAGCGACAGCACCAGTCCCGCCGCGAGCACGAGCAACGCCACGCCGCGCAGCATGGTCTGAATGAGGGAGATGCGGCGCGCCTCGTTCATCGGGACGACGCGATCCGTTGGCGCGCGGTCATAGCTCCTCCGTGTCGACCGCGCCGCGATAGCGCCGCTGCAGCCAGCGCACGCCCATCAGATCGGTGATGCCGACAATGAGACGGTCCCAGACTCCATATTTCGAGCGGCCGTGCAGGCGCGGGCGATGATTGACTTCGACGAAGCGGACCTCGAAGCCTTCGCGCAACATCAACGCCACCATGTAGCGGTGCATGTGATCGAAATAGGGAAGCGCGAGGAACGCGTCGCGGCGAAACGCCTTGAGCCCGCAACCGACATCGGTGGCGCCGTCGTTCAGAAGCCGGCGGCGGATGCCGTTGGCGATGCGCGAGGCAAGCTTCTTCGTCATCGAATCCTGGCGCCGCGCGCGCTGGCCCTGCACGAGGCCGACACAGGCGGCATTGCCCTTGCTGAATTCGTCAAGCAGGCGCGGAATGTCGGCGGGATCGTTCTGGCCGTCTCCGTCGAGGACCACGATGATGTCGCCGCGCGCCCAGCGCACGCCGGTCCTGACCGCGCGGCTCTGGCCCATGTTGCGGCCGTGCTGCACGACGCGGAGCTGCGGCAGCGTTTCCTTGAGGCCCAAAAGCGCATCCGCGGTCCGGTCGGACGAGCCGTCGTCCACGAAGACGATTTCCGCCGACGTCTCGGACGCGACCGCCTGCGCGATCTCGCGGGCGAGGGGCGCGATGTTCTCGGCTTCGTCCTTGACGGGTACGACCACCGAAAGGGCAACCTGCATGCTGATGTTCCGTTCGACGCGGTCGTACAATAAACTCGTGGGCCGGGAGGCGAATCCCCAAATTTTCGGGCTTCTGCAGCTTGGGGCGCGGGCCTTATACAGGCCCCGACCGAAGAGCAATAGGGCCGGGCGGGCGCGGCCGGAGCGCTCTGTCCAGATACCCTCGTGACGGGCGGGGCATGCAAAGGGCTTTTCCTGATGACCGATGCCGGGTCTTCCCCTTCCGTTCTCGCGCGCCTGGCGCAGCGCCCGCGCCTTGCACTCCTCTTCCTGTGTCTCGTGCTCTGGCTTCCGGGCGTCCTGTCGCTGCCGGCGCTCGATCGCGACGAGAGCCGTTTCGCGCAGGCCTCCAAGCAGATGATCGAAACCGGCGACTATGTCGACATCCGTTTCTCGACCGGCACGCGTTACAACAAGCCCGTCGGCATCTACTGGCTGCAGGCGGCGTCGACGAAGCTTCTGGGCTTCGGTGCGAAGGACCGCATCTGGACCTATCGCGTGCCGTCGCTGATCGGCGGATATCTGGCGGTGTTGCTGCTGTTCTGGCTCGCGCGGGCGTTCGCTTCGGCGGAGACGGCGCTGGCGGCGGCAGCGCTGCTGGCAACGAGCGTGCTGCTCACCGCGGAAACGCAGATCGCGACAACGGATGCCGTGCTGCTGGCGGCGACGCTCGCCGCGCAGGCGGTGCTGTTCCGGATCTATCTCTCGGCGCGCGATCCCTCGCGGCCGCCTGTGCCGCATGGGATCGTCCTCGCCGGCTGGTTCGCTTTCGGTGTCGGCGTGCTGGTGAAGGGGCCGGTCACATTGGCCGTCCTCGGCGCCACTGCACTCGCGGTCTCGTTGTGGGATCGTGACTGGCGCTGGCTGAAGGCCGCGCGCATCTGGCAAGGCGTCGTCATCGTCGCGCTCGTCGTGCTGCCCTGGCTCATCGCCATCACGTTCACGAGCCACGGCGCCTTCTTCAAACAATCGCTGGGTCACGATTTCGGCGACAAGCTGGTGGGCGGCCAGGAGTCGCACGGCGCACCGCCCGGCTACTATCTTGCGTTCGCCACGCTGACCTTGTGGCCCGCCACCTTGTTCGTGTTGCCGGGATTGCGCGCGGCCTGGCTCGAACGGACAAACCCCGCGCTCCGCTATCTCCTCGCCTGGGCGGCTGCGACCTGGCTGATGTTCGAGATCGTGCCGACCAAACTGCCGCATTACGTCATTCCCGCCTATCCGGCGCTGGCGCTGATGGCCGCTTATTGGGCTCTCAATGGTCGCGACGGCGGGCGCATCCTGAAAGGCATTGCGGGCCTTCAATTCGTGATCGGTCTGATCGCGTTCGTCGCCGCGGCGATCGTTCTTCCGATGCGCTTCGGAAACGGAGTCTGGTGGCCGGGCCTTGTGTTCGCCGCCGCGGGATGTGCTGCCGGATTCTTCGCGCTGATGTCCTACGCGCGCGGCGCGACGCGCGATGCGATCCTCGCGTCCGTCGTCGCAGCGCTCATCTTCGTGCCGATGCTGACGGCCGGCGTCGGTCCGCGGCTGACGCAGATGTGGGTCACCGAGCGCGCCGCAGCGCTCGTCGCCAAGGACAAACGCCCGGGCGATCCGCCGCCGATCATTGCAGGCTATGTCGAGGCGAGCCTAGTCTTCCGTCTCGGCACCGACACGCGCATCGCCACGGGCGCCATTGCCGCGCAGATCGCCAGCCGACAGGGAGGCCTCGCGCTCATCGAAGATCACGAGCGCGACGCGTTCCTCGCGGGTCTCGCCACGCGCGATACGCAAGCCTTTCCGGTCGACGCGCTTCAGGGCTACGACTATACGCATGGCCGCAGCGTGCACATCACGATCTATCGTGTCGCCGCGGGACCCGACCCATCCATTCCGCCGGCGGAGTAGCTGATGCAGGATCGCCGGCTGTTCCGCCTCGCGCTCGCGATCGTCGCGGCGGTCACGCTTTTTCGCATCGTCATTCTCGTCGTCTCGCCGCTCGAGCTCTATCCGGACGAGGCGCAATATTGGTGGTGGGCGCAGACGCCGGCGCTTGGCTACTTCTCGAAGCCGCCGCTCATCGCCTGGATCATCGGCGCGACGACCGCGATTTTCGGCGACAGCGAATGGGCCATTCGTCTCGCCATGCCGCTTCTACATGGCGGCGCGGCGCTGCTGCTCTTTGCGATCGGACGCACCAGCGTTCCGAAAGCGCCCGCCGTCGCCTTCTGGAGCGCGCTCGCCTATCTGACGCTGCCCGGCGTTTCCTATTCGTCGACATTGGCCTCGACGGATGGCCCCCTCTTGTTCTTCTGGGCTCTGGCGTTATTGGCATTTCTGAAGGCGGTGCAGACGGGCACATGGCGCTGGGCGGTGCTTTGCGGTGCGGCCCTCGGTCTCGGCATCCTTGCCAAATACGCGATGCTGTTTTTCCTGGCGGGTGCGGTGCTGGCCGTGCTCATGAGCCGGGACGTGCGCAGATTTGTCGTGGGCTGGGGCGGCGTTGTCGCGGCCGTGATGGCCATCCTTATCGCCGCCCCCAACGCGGCCTGGAATGTCGCGCACCATTTCGCGACGCTGGAGCACACGGCGACCAATGCGGACTGGATGCGGGCGCAGATCAGCCCGGCCCATCTGGTGGAATTCCTTGCCGGACAGTTCGGCGTCTTCGGACCGATCCTGATGGCCGCCTGGCTGGCAGCGCTTTGGCGATTGACCAGGCGCACGCGGACGCGCGAGGAGGTCGCGCTTGCGGCCTTCAGCGTGGCGCCCCTGGCGCTCATCACCATCCAGGCCTTCGTCGCGGATGCCAACGCCAATTGGGCAGCGACCGCGTTCGTCGCCGCCGTGCCGCTCGCCATAGCCGAGCTCCTCGAGCATTGGCCGAGACTCGTGCTCTGGGCCTCGTTCGCGCTGCATGGAGCCCTGCTGGCGCTGCTGTCGGCCGTTCTCGTATGGCCCGTCGCCGCCGACCGCTTGGGTCTCGGCAATGTCTTCAAACGGCAGGAAGGCTGGCGCTTCCTGGCTGAGGCCGTGTCAGGCGAATTCGCACACGGTGAATATGGCGCGATCGCCACGGACAACCGCAGCGTGACCGCGGAGCTTCTCTACTATCTGCATCCGCATGGTCTGCCGGTCCGCATCTGGGATCCGGATCGCGACAGCCACAATCATTTCGACATGACGATGCGGCTGTCCTCGCCCGCGCCGCGCACCCTTCTGGTCGTCGAGCCGGAGAACGAGGCCGAGGTTCTTGCGACATTCGAATCAAAACGGCTGGTCGAGCACGTCGACGCCCCCGTCGGCGGACGGCACATCCGGCGCTTGGACCTCTACGACGCCGCGGGGTACAGCGGTCCCCAGGATTTGAACGACAGCGAATCTCGCTAGTCCTCCTTGCGCTCTCGCAAAATCCCGAGACGTTCGAGATATAAGCTTCGTAGCCGCGCGAAAAACTGCGCGAGAGTTCACCGCGCGTCGTCACCGCTTCGTCTCTCGATGCATTCGCTGTCCCTGAGTCGAGAGCGCGAGCGGAGCGCCAATGGTCCCCCGTCTTTACTTGCACGCACTTCAATAATTCATGCCTATTATTGTCTCGTTTTATTGGTCCAACTCGATACGAATTCCAGTATTCGAGCGGTTTCACTTGACGGCTCGCCAGAGTCTACTAAATATCCGCGGGCTGGGGCGAGGAACCAACGGAAGCCATTGTGGCTTTTGGGGTGTGTACCCACGGAGCGTCACGAGACCACAATGAGTCTCCCATTGTTGCGAGGCCGCGAGCTTAAATCTCCGTCGCGGTCGGAACGCTCCAAGCCGGCGTCCGGCAAGCCCGAGGTCAATCAGCTTCCAAGAATCGGCAGCGCCCGCAAAGGCAAGCCGGTCTTTCGCTTTCCGGTCGGCGCCGAGACGCAGGCCTTCTATCGCCGCTTCTATCCCGGCACGTCCTCGGTCGACTGGAACGACTGGCATTGGCAATTTCGCACCCGCATCCGCACGCTGGACGAGCTGGCGCGCGTCTTCCGCCTGTCGGAGGACGAGGCGAATGCTGTAGGCCGTCACGAAGGGGCGCTGCCGGTCGGCATCACGCCCTATTATGCGAGCCTGATGGGGCTCGACGATCCGGGCGAACCCCTGCGCCGCACGCACATCATGACGGGCGAGGAATATGTCCGCATGCCGGGCGAGGCCGACGATCCTCTGGGCGAAGATCACGACACGGTGGTGCCGGGGCTGGTCCATCGCTATCCGGACCGCGTGCTCTTCCTGACCACCGGCACATGCTCGACCTATTGCCGCTACTGCACCCGCTCCCGTCTCGTCGGCAATCCCGGCGGCGAATACCAGTTCTCGACCCGCCAATGGGAAAAGGCGCTCGCCTATCTCCAGACGCACACCGAAGTGCGCGACGTGCTGCTGTCCGGCGGCGATCCCTTGTCGATCGGCGACGAGAAGCTTGACTGGCTGCTGACGAGGCTGAGGGCCATCAAGCACATCGAATTCATCCGCATCGGCACGAAGATCCCGATCGTGCTGCCCCAGCGCATCACCAAGACTTTCGCGAAGATGCTGAAGAAGCATCACCCGCTGTGGATGAGCATCCATGTCACCCATCCGCGCGAGCTGACGCCGGAAGCGACCGAAGCGCTGTCACGCCTGGCCGATGCCGGCATTCCGCTTGGCAGCCAGACAGTGCTCCTCAAGGGCATCAACGACGACGCCGCAATCATGATGCCGCTGGTTCACGGCCTCCTGAAGCGTCGGGTAAAGCCCTATTATCTCTTCCAGTGCGATCCGATCCGCGGCTCTTCGCATTTCCGCACCAATGTGGAGAAGGGCATCGAGATCATCCGCGCGCTGCGCGGCCACACGACGGGTTATGCAGCGCCGAGCTTCGTGGTCGACGCGCCAGGCGGCGGCGGTAAGATCCTGCTGGCGCCCGATTGCGTCGTGGGCCGGGACGGCGACGATCTCGTCCTCAGGAATTTCGAAGGCAATCTCTATCGCTATCCCGATCCGGGCGGCACGCTGGGCCAAGACAAGCCGAGCCTGCCGCGGGCTTAGCGCCCATGCGTCTCGGCGTCACCTATGATCTGAGGACGGATTATCTCGCGCAGGGCCTGGGCGAAGAGGAAACCGCCGAGTTCGACAGCGAGATCACCATCTCGGCCATCTGCGGCGCGCTCGAAGCTTTGGGTCATGAGCCCATTCGCATCGGCGGCATCAAGGCGCTGGCGGAGCGGCTTGTCGCCGGCGAGCGTTGGGATGGGGTGTTCAACATCTGCGAGGGGCTCCACGGCGTGGCGCGCGAGGCGCAGGTGCCGGCGCTGCTCGAAGCCTACGATGTGCCGTATGTCTTCTCCGATCCCCTGACGCTGTCGCTGGCGCTCGACAAGGGCATGGCGAAGCGCATCGTGCGTTCGGCCGGCTTGCCGACCGCCGATTTCGCGTTGATCGAGGACATCGACGATATCGGCCGCATCGATCTGGCGTTCCCGCTGTTTTTGAAGCCGGTGGCGGAAGGTTCGGGCAAAGGCATCGATGCCAAGTCGCGCGTGGCGGACCGCCCCAGCCTCAAGCGCGTGGCGGCGGATCTCCTTGCGCGGTTTCGCCAGCCCGTGCTGGTCGAGACGTTTCTTCCCGGCCGCGAATTCACGGTCGGCATCACGGGCACCGGGCGCGACGCGTCTGCGCTCGGTGTTATGGAAGTGTTGTGGACCGATCGCGCCGCCGCTCATGGCTACGGCTACGAGAACAAGGAGCATTTCGAAGAGAAGATGCAGTACCGCCTCGTCGAAGATCGCGCGGCCGAACAGGCGAGCGACGTCGCGCTCGCCGCATGGCGAGCCCTGCGCTGCCGCGACGGCGGACGCGTCGACATCCGTTTCGGCGATGACGGCAAGGCCTATTTCCTCGAGGTCAATCCGCTGGCGGGTCTCAATCCCGACCGTTCCGATCTCGTCTTCATCACGCGCTTCCAGGGCCTCTCCTATCGCGATCTGATCGGACGCATCGTCGAGTCGTTCCTGCGCCGACATCCCCAGCTCGGCTGAGCGCCATGCGTGTCGCCGTCGTCCATTCCGATGTCGGCGCCGACGCCGCGCCTGACGATCTCGATACGCTCGTCACGGCGGATGCCGTCGCAGCTGCCCTTCGCGCGCTGGGTCATGACCCAACGCTTGTGCCTTTCCGGCTCGCCCTGGACGATCTCGGCCGCGCACTGAAGGCGTCGCGCGCGGATGTCGTCTTCAACCTGGTCGAGACGGTGTTCGGCGAGGACAGTCTCGCCGCGATGGCGCCGACGGTCTTCGAAGCGCTTTCGATGCCCTATACAGGCAGCGCCGCCGCACCGATCGCACTCGCCGCGGACAAGCCGCTGTCCAAGCGCGTGCTGCACGCGGCCGGGCTGCCGACGCCCCCCTGGAGCGAGGGACCCCGCTGGCAGGGTCTCGAGGAGGACCGGCTCTACATCGTAAAATCGGCGACCGAAGATGCCTCCCTCGGTCTCGACGACGGGGCACTCGTGCGGGGGCGGGGAGCAGCCATTGCCCGCGCCTTGCAATCGGCGGAGCGCCATGGCGGCCGCTGGTTCGCGGAGGGTTATGTCGAAGGCCGCGAATTCAACGTGGCCATCCTCGAAACCGAGAGCGGCCTCGGCGCACTGCCGATCCCTGAAATGCGCTTCGAAGATTGGCCCGAGGCCAAGCCGCGGATCGTGGGCTATCGCGCCAAGTGGCACGAAGGATCGGAGGACGCGCGCAAGACCGTGCGGGCCTTCGGACTCGAACGCGGCGAGCCTTATCTGGCGCGGACGCTTGCCGATCTTGCCCTTCAGGCGGCGCGACTTTTTGGGACCAGGGGCTATACGCGCGTCGATTTTCGCATGGACCGGGACGGCCGGCCCTTCATTCTCGAAATCAATCCCAATCCCTGCCTCGCGCCCGACGCCGGATTTGCGGCAGCTGCGAAGGAAGCCGGCTTCACCTATCAAGCCCTGATTGGTTCTATCCTGTCGGCAGCCGCAGCCGCGCGCTAATCGGGGAGAACGTGCGGGTTTTTCGCGAGAAGTCGCGCGGACGACAGAGGATTGGTTTGCAGCTCCACAAAAGCGTCACGAAGGCGCGGCGCCTCCGCTGGTTACCAATGTCGATGCAAGCGCTTTCCAGCCAACGCGATTTTCGCTAGCGTGTTCACAAAGCGTTAACGCTGTCGGGGTTGTGGGGGTCATATGCGTGAGGGTCGGGGCGAAGGCACGCGCCGCATTTTCGGGGTCGCGGCCAGCATTCTCGTGACGTTGGTTCTCGTGGGTTGCGGCGGTCTCGGGCTGCTACCCAGAGAATCCGAGATGAAGAACACGAGCTTCAAGTCGTATCAGGATGTGCAGGCGGCGTATGAACAGATCACGCCGGGTCAGACACGTCCTTCCGATCTCATTGCGATCGGCTTCGACGCCAGCGACTCGCCGAACATGGAAGTGCTGTCCTATCTCGGTGTGATCGAGCGCTTCATTCCGCGCGACTCCATCCGCTTCGACAATCTCGATCCGGTCGTCCAGCAATGCATCGAAGCGCGCGAGCGCTGCACCGGATATGTTTTCCATCCCGAACGTCTGCACAAGGAGCGTCTCGGAAGCTGGGTGCTCGACGTTCTCGGCTTTCAGCGCACCACGGTCGACTATGGCTGGTCAGCTGACGTCGTGCTGCTCGTGATGGACGGACACGTAGCATACAAGATCATGTCGGGCCGGCCGCACATCGAGGATTTCCATCACAGTGTGGAGCCGCTCGGACCGTTCCAGGATCTGACCGGCACGGTGATGCACACGGCTTCGGCGCTGACGCGCTTCTAGAGTGCGCGCCACCGGAGGCTTGAGCGCCGCGGATCAGCGCGGCGCCAGCACCATCATCATCTGACGGCCTTCGACTTTCGGATATTGCTCGGTCTTGGCGATCGGCTCGAGCTCCTTCTGGATGCGTACCAGAAGCTCCATGCCGATGTTCTGATGCGCCATCTCGCGGCCGCGGAAGCGCAACGTCACCTTCACCTTGTCGCCTTCGTCGAAGAAGCGTTTCATTGCCTTCATCTTCACGTCGTAGTCGTGATCGTCGATAGTCGGGCGCATCTTGATCTCCTTGATCTCGATGACCTTCTGCTTCTTGCGCGCTTCGGCGGCCTTCTTCTGCTGTTCGTATTTGAACTTGCCGTAGTCCATGAGCTTGACCACGGGCGGCTTGGCTTCCGGCGAGACTTCGACGAGATCGAACCCTTGCTCTTCCGCAATGGCGCGGGCCTCGTCGAGCCCGATCTCCCCGAACTTATGTCCGTCGTCTCCGATCAGAAGGATCGTGCGGGACATGATTTCCTCGTTGACGCGAGGGCCGTCCTTGGCCGGAGCCGGGGCGGGTGATCCAAAACGTCTGGCGACTATGACTCTCTCCTGTTGTAAGCGGGCAAACGCAATCACGTCCCGCGGGGTCCGTCCGGGCCTCGCGAAACGTAAGTTCGGTCATGGGCGGGGCGGACTGCCTTTCGTGATGGCGCGGCCAGCGTGGTTTGTGCCGACATCGGCGCGCGTTCCAGCCGCTCTGCGACCGGATTGCCGCTCAAGAATAGGCCCCGCCGGCCGTTTCGCAAGGGCTAATCGGCCACATCCTGGCGGGTTTCCGCCTCCTGGCGGATGCGCGCCACAAAAGTTTCAAGCGGCATGGTGCCCAAATCCTTGCCGGACCGGATCCGGACCGCGACCTTGCCCTCGGCGGCCTCGCGCTCGCCGACCACCAGCATGTAGGGAATCTTCTGCAACTGGGCGTCGCGGATCTTCTTCTGCATGCGCTCGTTGGCGGTATCGATGTCGACCCGCAAGCCCGCCGTTCCGTTGACGACCGGCGCCTCGAACAGCGCGTTCAACACCTTTTGCGCATAGTCGTTGACCTTGTCGGTGATCGGAATGACGCGCGCCTGGATGGGCGACAGCCAGACCGGAAACGCGCCGGCGAAATGCTCGATCAGGAAGGCGGTGAAGCGCTCATGGGTGCCCAGGGGCGCGCGATGGATCACATAGACCGGATGCTCGCTCCCGTCCTCGCCGATATATTTCAGATTGAAGGTTTCGGTCGCAAGGAAGTCGAGCTGGTTCGTCGAGATCGTATACTCGGTCCCGATCGCGCTCCTGATCATGAAATCGATCTTGGGACCGTAGAATGCCGCTTCGCCCTTGCCCTCGACATACCGATAGCCAGACTCGTTCATCGCCGCCTTGATGATCTCGAGCGCGGCCACCCACTTGTCGGGCTCGTCGACATATTTGTCGAGCTTGTTCATGTCGGGCAGCGACAGCCGCATATAGTATTCTTTGATGCCGAAGAGATCGTAGTAGCGCGCGTGCAGGCGCAGCACGCGGATGAACTCTTCCTTCGCCTGGTCATAACGGCAGTAGATATGCGCGTCGTTCATGCAGAAGCCGCGCACGCGCATCAGCCCGGACAGACCGCCCGAGGCTTCGTAGCGATAGTCCTGGCCGTACTCCGCTATCCTGATCGGCATTTCGCGATAGGAATGCCGCGTCGCACCGAAGATGAGATGATGGTGCGGGCAGTTCATTGGCCTGAGGTAATAGTTCTCGCCGTCGATATCGAGCGGCGAGTACATGCCTTCGTTGTAGTAGGGCAGGTGGCGCGAGCGATAATAGAGCGCTTCCTTGGCGATGTGCGGCGTCGCCACGCGGCGATAGCCTTCCTTTCGCTCTTCCTGCAGCGCGAGGAATTCGAGCTCCTGCCGGATCACCATGCCGTTCGGCATCCACAGCGGAAGGCCGGCGCCCACATCCGGAGAGAAGGTGAAAAGCTCGAGATCCCGGCCGAGACGGCGATGGTCGCGCTTTTCCTGTTCCTCGAGCTTCAGAAGATGGGCGTCGAGCTCCTTCTGGTCGCGCCAGGCGGTGCCGTAGATGCGCTGCAGCTGTGCGTTCTTCGCGTCGCCGCGCCAATAGGCGCCGGCGATCTTCGTCAACTTGAATGCCTCGCCGATCTTGCCGGTTGATGCGAAATGCGGACCGCGGCAGAGGTCGTGCCAGTCGCCATGAAAATAAATCGAGACGTCTTCGCCTTGCGGAATGCTCTCGATCAGCTCGGCCTTGTACTGCTCACCCATGTCGCGGAAATGCGCGATGGCCTTCTCGCGCGGCCACACTTCGCGATGGGTCGGCAGATCGGCTTTGACGATCTCGCGCATCTTCGCTTCGATCTTCGGCAGATCTTCCGGCGTGAAGGGTTCGTTGCGGGCGAAGTCGTAATAGAAGCCGTCCTCGATCGCCGGCCCGATGGTGACCTGCGTGCCGGGATAAAGCTCCTGCACTGCCATGGCGAGGACATGCGCCGTGTCGTGGCGGATCATCTCGAGCGCCTGCGCGTCCTTGCGGGTGATGATCCTGAGCCGGGCGTCCGCCTCGATCGGCCGGAAGATGTCCCATTCCAGGCCGTCGACCTCGACGGCCAGTGCCGCCTTGGCGAGACCCGGGCCGATGGCTGCGGCGATCTCTGCCCCCGTCACGCCGCGCGCAAACGTCATCGTCTTGCCGTCGGGCAAGGTGATGGAGACGTTGGGCGCAGAGAGGGGCGCAGACACGGGCTTTCTCCTTTCGTTCAAAGCGGGGTCATCGTTAAGGGCGGAGGAGCCCTTAAAGCAAGGCCGGGACGGGAATATTTGGGCCCGCACCTTGCATAAGCCCTAAAGGCCAAGGACAATTTCCCCTATCGGGGATGGGAATTGGGCAAAGTCGAGGGGGAGCGCCATGAAACGGCTTGCGAGATGGTCCGCTTTTGCGGCGGTGGCCGCGTTTGCCATGGCGGGCAACGCCTATGCCGCCGATGACGACGAGCTCAAGACGCTGATCGCCGACTGCAGCGGCGCGAACGTCAAGCTCGACGATGTCGATTCCTGCCTCGAGCGCGCCCGGGTGCTCGGCGAGGAGAGCCCTTCGCCGGAACTGCAGGGGCTGACCGCGCGGCTCGAACGCATGGCCGAGCAGGGCGAGGACAACTCGGATCTGTCGAAAGCGTATTCGGTAACCCCGGCCCGCACCGCGGAAGGCGGGGGCGGCACGGGAACGGTGGCCTCAGGTTCGATCGCGGCACCCCACGGGAATATGCATTGACGGAACCGGTCCGCCCCGGATGACTATGAGGCACAGGGGCGTCATCCGGGAGCACCATCATGAAAATCCCCACTGCTGTTGCCCTATTGGCCGCCGTTGCAAGCCTGTCGGCGCTGGCGCAAAACTCGCCCGAACAGACGAAGCCGCAGCAAATCTGCATTCGTCCTTTCGATACGCCGACCGGCAATATCGATCACACCAAGATCGTCGATCCGCAGACTATCCTGTTTTACATGCGCGACGGGAAGATCTGGAAAAATACGCTGCGCGGACCGTGCCGCGGGCTCGAATTCCACGGCTTCTCGTTCGTGACGCATTATGACGAGCTCTGCTCGAATGCCGTGGCGATCCAGGTGATCGATACGGGGCAGGTCTGCCAGCTCGGCTATTTCACGCCCTACACGCCGCCCGCAACGCCCGCGCACTGATCCGCGACGCGGATTGGAACGAAGCGCCGAAACATGGAAAATGCGGCCGGCGCGAATCCGCGATTCCGCGTCGCCGACATTGTCGAAGGGGACGAGAATGATCAGCCGCTTGTTCGCGCCGCTCCTTGCGCTTGCGCTTGTGTTCGCCGTCGGGGCGCGCGGGGCGCCCGCCGCCAATCCGCCCGACCTCAATGCGGTGCGCGCTGCGCTCGCGGGCACCTGGCAGTCGACAGACGATACGAGGTTCACGCGCGAGCTCGACGCCGACGGCCGGGCTGTGGATCGCTATGAAGGCGATGCAAGCGCGACGACACAGGGCCATTGGACGCTGTTTCTCGGCAACAAGCCGCCGGCGGGCACGACGGGCCGTGCGTTTCAGCCGGATGTGATCTATCTGCGGCTCGACCAGAACGGCGACGTGCTTCTCTTCGCGCTGGCGGGCCTTAGCCGTTCCGACATGAAGATGGTCTATCTGGAGCGCGGCAACCTGTTGTCCTTCGTGAGGCTCAAATAGATGTCGCTCGAGATCGAAGCGAAAGCCGAGAACAAACGGCTGAACTCGATGGTCGCAATCACCGTCGTGATCGTCTCGGTGTTTCTCGCGATCTCGAAGCTGAAGGACGACAATCTCGTTCGCGCCATGGCCTTCGTGAAGGCCGACTCCGTCGATGTCTGGAATGAATATCAATCCGAGCGCATCAAGCTTCACAACGACGAGAATGCGCTGGCCTTGCTCGCTGTCGTGAAGACCGAGAATCCGCAGGTCCTCGCCGCCGAGAAGGCGCGCCTCGAAAAGCAGATCGCAAAATATACCGACAATTCGGGCCGCCTCTCCGACAAGGCGCACGCGGCCGATGCGCGGTACGAGGCGATGAACTTCCGTCACGACCAGTTCGATGTCGAAGACGGCATGCTCTCGATCACCCTGGCGCTGACGGCTGTCGCTGCGCTGACGGAGATCCTCTGGCTTCTCTGGGTGGGCTGGGGCTTTGCGACCTTCGGCGTCGTCATGGGGCTCGCCGGCATTTTCGAATGGCCGCTTCACCCGGAGGTCCTGACACGGCTTCTCGGCTAAGCAATTATCGTTCTCTCACAATTGTGATGGCGTTCGGGCACCGCGCGCCGATGCCCTTTTTCGCGCTGCGCTTAGGAATTCGGCCCCCCAGGGGTCCTTCTCAGCCGTTGGACCAGGGATAACATAGGGCTTTGGCCTATAGACGGATGGGGGAAACGCTCTCACACTATGACAAAGCGCCGATAGAATTCTGAAGGTTACTATTCGGGGGAATAGTGATGACGGTCGACCATTCCGCATTGGATGCGGAGAACCTTGCTTTGGATGAAGTCCAAGGCGGGGACCTTTCGGGCTGGAAGGATGTCGGGCAGGGATCTGCGTCGGCCGATTTCCCGCTGGCAATTGCAAATATTCGGCTGGACTCGCGGTCTGCGCAGCCCATTCACGAACAGATTTGCCATGCGGTGCGCACGGCAGCCGCAGCGCAGAAACTGCCGCCCGGCACGCTGCTGCCGTCCAGTCGCGAACTCGCGCAGCATCTGGGCGTCGCGCGCAACACGGTCGCCTTCGCCTATGTGCGCCTCGTCGCGGAAGGCATTTGCGTCTCCAACACGCGGCGCGGCACGCGCATCGCCACGGATTTCGCGGTCCGCGCGGGCCTCACCCGTGAAAGTGCGGGCGGCACTTCACGCCCGCGTCCATCGCTCAGGACCGCCTTTCATATCCGCGCGGCACTCGAGCTCGGCATCGACCGCAGCGCCAGCGGCGCGCCGTTCGCGCTGAGCGTCTCCGATCCGGGTCTTTATCCGCGTACGAAGCTTGGCCGGCGCTTGGCGGCGAAATTCCTTGATGTGCCGCTGCGAAGCCAGCCCATGCAGGCCGCGGAATCGAACCACTTCCAGACGAGCCTCGCCAACTATCTCAGAAGCTCGCGCGGCGTGGTTTGCGAGGCCTCGCAGATCGTCGCTGTCACCGGCCTCGAGGGTGCACTCGACCTGACGGCGCGCGTGCTGCTCGATCCGGGCGACGCCGTGCAAGTCCAGGACCCGGCGATGGATCTGGCGCACAGCGCCTTCCTCGCGGCGCGCGCCAACATCGTTCCGATGCCCACCGACGCGGAAGGCGCCGATCCCGCCGGCGTCGTCGGTCCGCCGGCGCGGCTGATGTATGTCGCGCCCTCGGTGAGCTTTCCTTTCGGGACACAGATGTCGGAGCAACGCCGCCGCGCCGTGCTCCAAGCCGCACAGGCGCAGAACGCGATCATTTTCGAGAACGAGATCTATTGCGAGCTGCGCTATGGCGGGCAGCGGCTTACCAGCATCCAGGGTCTCGATGAGGACGATCGGGTCATCTACTACGGCGGCTTCACCGAGACGCTCGGCAATTCCGTCGACATCGGTTATCTCGTCGTGCCGCTGGCCCTGCGCGATGCTTTCGTCGAGATGAGCCGACGCGCATCTGGTGCGCCCTCGCGCCAGCTGCAGGACGCCATCGCCGAATTCGTCGACGAGCATGAATATGCCTTCCACGCGCGCAATGTGCGCGGCGCCTATGCAGATCGCCTCGAAACCGCGCGGCGCTCCTTCCGGGAGGTGCTGCCGGAGTTGTCCGTCTCCGAACCGAACGGAGGGTTGTTCGTCGTAGTGTGTGCGGATCATCCGTTTGACGACGTTTCCGCCTGCAACGAGGCGGCGGCGGAGGGCATTCCGGTGCGGCCGTTATCCCGGTATTTCATTTCGGACCGCAAACAGCCGGGTATCGTCTTTGGTTTCGGAACGATGGCGGAGCGCTCTGTCCGCCCCGCCGTGCAGCAACTCGCCCCGATCCTCGCGCGCCACCTCGCGCGCGGGTAGACCACAGGGCAATTGCGTCCGCTTACGTCGCTCGATGCTGGGCGAATGACATCCGCGTCTGCGGTGCAAATCGAATAGCGCATTTTTATCACATCTTTGTGCCATCGGATTGTCGCAGTTCCATCGCCGTAGATTGGCCCATAAGCAGACTCTTAGCCTTTTGTCGAGCCGCCGACGCTTCGGGCGCGCGCAGATGCGCGGGCGGCAGGGGCCGTTTGATTTCAACGAAGGGGAATCACAGTGCATCAGAACACTCTCGACAGGCGTAGCCTGCGTTCCACGCTGCTCCTTGGCGCAGCTTCGATGGCGGCCGTCGGACTCTCCGCGCCGGCATTTGCACAGGATCAATCAGCCGAAACGGTCGTCGTCACCGGTTCGCGCATTCCCCAGCAAGGCCTCTATGCGCCGAGCCCCGTCACCGCTGTCGGTCAGCAGGAACTGAAATTCGAAGGCACGGTCGGCGTCGAATCGCTGCTCAACAATCTTCCGTCGGTGTTCGCGAACCAGACGGCCGGCGTGTCGAACGGCGCTTCGGGTACAGCAACGGTCAACCTCCGTGACCTCGGCACGGTCCGCACGCTCGTGCTGGTCAACGGCACGCGCCTGATGCCCGGCGACCCGCTGACGCCCGCAGCCGACCTGAACACCATCCCTGCGGCGCTCGTCGATCACGTTGAAGTTCTGACCGGCGGTGCCTCGGCCGTGTACGGCTCGGACGCCATGGCCGGCGTCGTCAACTTCATCATGCGCCGGGATTTCGAAGGCATCGAATTCGACGGCCAATATGGCATCGCCCAAGCCGACAACTCGAACGGCACCTACCGCGCCGCGGTCGCAGCGTCCGGCTTCCAGCAATCCGAAGAAGGCATCTGGAACGGCGCCAATGTGACCGGCACGGTCATCATGGGCACCAACACGGCCAACGGCAAAGGCAACGTTACCGCCTATATCGGCTACAACAATGTCGAGTCGGTTCTTGCAGGCCAGCGCGACTTCAGCGCCTGTACCTTCGGCGCGTCGGGTCACGGCCATGCCTGCGCGGGTTCGAGCAACTACAATCGCTGGACCTCACTCGACAATTCGACGGCGAAGCAGACGTCGAGCTTTTTCGAGCAGGGCACGGGCGCTCCCGGCAGCGGCACGTTTGTTCCCTTCACCGGCACATCCAATCAGGTTTTCAATTTCGGCCCGCTGAACTACCTCCAGCGTCCAGACACGCGCTACAACGGCGGCTTCTTCGCACACTACGAAGTCAACAAGGAGCTCGACATCTATTCGAGCTTCATGTTCACCGACGACTACACCGTTGCGCAGATCGCACCTTCGGGCCTGTTTCTTGGCACGGGCACGATCTCTGGTGCGAACGTCGAAGTGAACTGCAACAACCCGGCGCTGACCCTCCAGGAGCAGACCGACCTGTGCGGGCTGATCGTCCCGACGGCGCACTATTCGTCGACGCAAACCCTGTTCCAGAAATTCGGAGCGGGCGGTCCCTTCGGCAACGGCTACGATGTGGGCAATAACGGCGCGGGCAACAAAACAATCGGCCAGGCGCTGC
>DATKON010000009.1:0-23084 GCA_035524575.1 Rhizomicrobium sp. | reverse complement strand
CTGGAGGGCGTGATTGAGGGGTATGTCAAGACGATGAAGGGATGAGAGTGGCACTATTTGCCTATTCGTCCGGCAACTTGCTTGTCCTTAGTTTGATAACTCAGAAATGCCAGCATCCGCGCCCGCCAATTTGTTGTCAGCCATTTCGAATGAGATCGTTCATTTTCTGTCTGTAGCGCATGAGAGATTTGTTAACACGAAGCATGTCTTCTTTGAGTTGCTCGTACTGCGGAAATTTCGATTGGATGCTCTGCGGATCAAGAATCTCCTTGCCTCCGCTTTCGTCGTACTTTTTCAGTTCCCTGTCATACCAATGCCGGAAGCGAGCCTGCCAGTGTGTAAGGTGAGGCCTGAGCCCCTCATTCAATACTTCAATCGATAGCTGGATTATGGCGCGGGTGCTCGCACGTTGAACTTTCGATACAGGGATGCCTTTGACAAGCTCTCTCGTGACCGAGAAAAAGGTATACCAGGAGTCATAGATCTCGCTGATCACATCGTGTTCCAGGTCAATCGGCAGTCCGATCTTTCGTGTACTCAGTTCGACCCAAACTGCGTACGCCACTTGTCGGTCCGTGACGTTTGGCCGGAAACTTAATTTGCTGTCCCCAATGCCTAGCTCGGCTTGATCAATTTCAAATTTAGCAAATGAGAAGCCGCTAAGCTTTGAGCGGAAAAACAACACTACAAGCACGATAGTGAGGAACGCAGCTGCAAATCCGAAATTTATTACTAAGCCTATACTCCAGCTATCTTTATCCCAAGTCAGGGCAATTAAGTTAGTCAGTGCACTATCCGACCCGCCCATGTAATTATGTGCTCCCCAATACTTCTAAATCTGGTCAACCATATATAACATTACCGGGTCGAATCAGCACGGGGCCTCTGATGGCAGACGACATAAAAAACGTATTCATCAGCCACGTGCACGAAGATGACGGCGGTTTGGCATCGCTCAAAGACCTGCTCTCCAAGCAAGGAATGAATATTCGAGACGGCTCGATCAATGCAGACAAACCCAACGAGGCGAAATCTCCCGACTATATCAAAAACGAAATATTGGCTCCGCGCATCCAGTGGGCTAGCACCTTGATCGTGTACATCACCCCGAAAACCAAAGACAGCGAATGGGTGAATTGGGAAATTGAATATGCGATGAAGCAAGGAAAAAAGATAATAGGGGTTTGGGGCCATGGCGACGCCGAGTGCGACATACCCCAGGCTCTCAACGACTATGCGGACGCGGTTGTCGTAGGCTGGCACGGCCCAAAAATTATTGACGCCATTAATAGCAATGAGGGTGATTGGGAAAAGGTCGACGGCACTATCGCCGAGCCGCACAAAATTAAGCGCCACCCCTGCTAGGAGTAGAGGTGAACCTCCACTCCTACATTGTGCGCTACGATAGCGGATTCGCGCCGAACCCTTTTTTTGGCTATTGCACTCTCGCGACTTGCAAACCCGACATTCGTGGACGCGCCCGAATAAATGATTGGATCGTTGGCACAGGCAGTGCGAACAAAGAAATAAAGCGTGGTGGACGGCTCGTCTACGCCATGCGGGTAACCGGTGAGCGCACCTTTCAGCAATACTGGAACGACGATCGTTTTCAGGCGAAAAAGCCGGTGCTAACCAAAAGCCGCATGCACGCATGTGGCGATAATATTTATCGAAGGCAAAACGGCGAGTGGCGACAGACGAACTCATTCCATACGAACGCGGATGGCACCCCGAATGAACGGCACATCGAACGCGACACGGGAACAAACAGGATTTTGTACAGTAACGACTTTGTCTATTTTGGAGGTGAAGGCCCCAAGATTCCAAGTCAGTTTCGCAGGGGAAAGGACATCTGCGTCGCCGGCCGCGGACGCAAAATTTTTGATGATGAAGAGTTCGTAGCTGCGTTTGCCGATTGGGTCAGAAGCCTAGGCACCGGATACTGTGGTCGCCCCCTCGACTGGATTACAAATCAATGGCAATGAGCGCCGGGAGAAAATCCGAAGCGATTAGAGATCGCAAGCGCACGCTGCTTCTTAGGGCATACGCGAATGATATCGCGCGTACGGATTTTTTGTCCAAAAACGACATAAGGCCGGTACTAATGGGCCTTGTTGGCGAGGTTGGAAGCGTTCTTGCCGCGGGAAAAAAGCTCGACAGAGAAGGAAAGGTCTTCAGCGGCTATCGCGCGACTCTCCAAGAGGAGCTTGGCGACACACTCTGGTATTTCACCCGGCTATGCGAGCGCCTCGACGTACAAGTTGACTCGGTATTTCCCGGAGCGGTTAAGAGCGGGGGAGCGAAGGTTTCGACACGTCCGCCACACGCGGCGCTTCTCGCTCTCGGTAGGTCGCTCTCCGACGTATTGACGATTCGACGAAGGCGAGTGGACAGTTTTCCCGTTCTCTGCGCATTTGCTCAGCAATACCTTCGCGTCGTCCGCGCGTCCCGGCTGCAGTTAGAAAGGATTGTCGAGCAAAATGTACAAAAGACAACCGGACGTTTTTTGCCCGCGAATTTTAATGAGTTGCCGAGGTTCGATGACGATTTCCCCGCCGAGGAACGGCTTCCCGCGAGATTTAAGATCGTCATTACCCAACGTGAGAGCGGTCAAAGCTATCTGCAATATAATGGCGTGTTCGTTGGCGATCCCCTTACCGACAATATTGCGGATCGGGATGGATACCGCTTTCACGATGTTTTCCACTTTGCTTATGCCGCAGTGTTGAATTGGTCGCCGGTATTTAGGGCACTCCTCAAGCAGAAAAGGAAAAGCGACAAGAAGTATGATGAGGAACAGGACGGGGGCCGCGCGGTTGTTGTTGAGGAAGGTTTGACGGCCTGGATATTCTCCAGGGCTAAAAAACTGGATTTCTTCGCCGACCAACGCTCCCTCAGCTTCGATATGCTCAAAACTATTGAGCAATTCGTGCAGGGCTATGAGGTGGACCGGTGCCCATTAAGCCTTTGGGAGCGCGCCATCTTGCAGGGCTATCAGGTCTTTCGAAAGGTCCACAGGAATAATGGTGGCATCGTGTACGGCGATTTGAAGACTCGGTCGATAAGATACCGACCGATTAGATCGCGTGGATAAATGACGCCCGCCAGTTTCGTGCAACAGCTCTGCGCAGTTTCTCTCGAGAACGTATTCAATCCCTATGCCGATAGATGCGGCGTCCACGACTTGAAAAATGCGCCTGCACTTCGTGCGCGATCGCTAGGATTGATTCTTGACGTAGCTGCGCATAGGGGCGTGGATGCGATTTGGATCGGACGCGATCTGGGATATAGGGGCGGAAGAAGGACTGGGTTAGCACTAACTGACGACGTTCATTTGGGGGTCCACTCCAGTCGTTGGGGTGTCGAAGCATCTCGACCGACAACTGGCGAAGTTATTAAAGAGCGGACAGCGGCGGTCATTTGGGGCTCGCTTCAAGGAATACCCCGCCCCATCTTCTTGTGGAATGTCTTCCCGTTTCATCCCCATGAACCGGGAGAACCGTTCAGCAATCGAGCGCACACAAATGCAGAGAGAAAGATCGGTGAGGAGATATTGTGGGAACTGATCCGGCTGTTGCGGCCTGGTCGCATAGTTGCGATTGGAAATGACGCAGCTCGAACTATGTCAACAGCGAGCATTACAGCCTATCAAGTGAGACACCCAAGCTACGGCGGGCAAGCACAATTTTCACGCCAGATTCGCGAGCTGTACGGCTTAGACATGGCGCCCGAATTGGCGCATGCCGCTGAATTCCGACGCTACTAGTACAAACAGCAATATAGTCGCCCACGTGACGCCATCACGGTGATGGTGGAGCACCGCTGGTGGACGCGCGAAGATCTGCTCGCCACCGATGCGCAGGTCTGGCCGGGGAACATCGTCGACATCCTGGGCGACGCCGGAGCGTGGTGGGTCGCGCCCCCATCCCGCTTTTGCCATCCCGTCGGTCCCAGGACGAAACTCGGACCCGCCGGCGTTTCTCAAGTGGCGTGGTTAAATGGCGAAACGATGCCCCGCATGTTGTTCGGGCGGGCACTTTCCTCCAATATCAATTTCGAGTGTCGGCGGCGTATGCGCGGGGGGCCTGTTTCCGGACCGGAGCCGTCTATGAGCCAAGTGCAAGTCGAGCAGAAAAATTATCGGATGCCGCCGCAGGATGGCATTTCCATCGCGTATTTTCTGACCGTTTCCGACATCGAACGATCGTTGCGCTATTACGAAAAGGTTTTCGGCGCCCGTATCCTGAGCCATGGCGACGGCAATGCGCCGGGCTATCTCCAGATCGCCAACACGTGGATGATCATCAATGTCGGTGGCGGCCCGACGCCGGACAAGCCGACGGTGACGCTCAGCACACCCGATCCCGATAAAATCAACAGCTTCATGAACATTCGCGTCGCCGATATTCAGGCGTGCTACGAGCTCTGGCGCAGCCGGGGCGCCGAGTTCATCACGGCGCCGATACCCAAATACGGCGAGACGCGCTGCTACATCCGCGATCCCGACGGCTACATCATCGAAATCGGACAAAGCAATCCCGGCGTCGCGTACGGCTAGGTTCGTGACAAGCGGCATCGACGACGGCGTCATTCTCGCGGCGCGTCTTTTCCTCGCGGCCCTGTATCTGATCTTCGGCCGGCGAAAGCTCAGGGATTTCTCCGGCACGGTCCGTCAGATGGTGCAGGATCGCCTTCCGATGCCCGTGCTGGCGGCCGCCGTCGCGACCTTCATGGAGCTTCCAGTCGCGTTCGCGGTCGCCGTCGGGGCGTTCACATGTTCTGCCGCTTCGCTCATGGCTTTGTACACGCTCGGAACGTCGCTTGCCGAGCATCGCTACTGGACGGTGACGGGCACGGGCCGTCTCGACAGCATGGAGGCTTTCTACAAGAACCTCGGCATCACGGGAGGCTTCCTGCTGTTGGCGATCACGGGCGCGGGACGTTATTCGATCGACGCCCTGTGGGCCGCGCCATGAGATCGATCGTGATGGACGTGTTGTTCACGGGCGTCGGGTGGACCGATATCGCGCTCACGCTGAACCGGATCGCCGTCGGCGGTTTCTTCATGCTGTCGGGATTTCACAAGCTGTTCAACGCGGAGCGCCACCGTACGATCGTCGAGGAGCTGAAGGCGCTGGGGATTCACGCGCTGGGTTTCAATCAATGGTGGGTGCCATCGGTCGAGTTTGCCGCCGGCGCCGCCGTTCTTGTCGGCCTTCTGGCGCCGCTCGCGGCACTCGGCCTGTTTTTTCTCATCCTCGTCGCCATCGCCACCTCCGGGCGACAGCGCATCGCGCTCTATGCGCCGATCGACGAAGCGGATCGCATCGACGATTGGCTTTATCTGCCGGAGACGCTCTATGCCTTCATGCTGATCGTCGTCGTCTCGGCCGGCGCAGGGCCGTATAGCCTCGATGCCGTGATCCTGGGCTTGCTGAACAAGCACGCCGCGTGAGGGCTGACCCTCTGCGAGGGACGACATTCGCCCGCGCGCCCGCCGTCAGGGCTTCACGAATTTCAGTGTCATGCGGTCGGATTCGCCGATGGCCAGCATCTTTGCGTGCTCTTCCTCGGGCCCGACGAGATTGGGCGGCAGGCGATGCACGTTGACGTCTTCGGGGTCCTTCGGATTGGCGTTGATTTCGGAGACGCCGGCCAGGCGGAATCCGGTTTTGAGCGCCAGCGCGATCACGTAATCCTCGGAAATGCGGTGAAGCGCCGTCGCGCTGTCTTCGGGCGTCATGAACGGTTTGGCGCGGTGCTCCACGAATCCGAGGACGCCGCCCGGCTTGAGGACATCGAACATGGCCTTGAACACCGCGGCGAGCTCCTCCGGGCTGTCGATGAGCCAGTCATGCGCGTTGCGGAAGGTGAGCACCATGTCGGCGGAATTGTCCGGTCCCAGCCGGACCTGTTTGGGCGGGTCGAACGGGACGATTTCGACATGCCCGAACACGGCCGGATTGGCCTTGATCGTCTCGGCGAATTTCGGACCGGTCGCTTCGATCAGACGGCCATGCGCGGCGAGGACGGGCGCGAGAATTTCCGTGTACCACCCGCCGCCCGGATCCATCTCGATGACGGTCATGTCGGGCTTCAGGCCGAAGAACTCCAGAGTCTCGACGGGGTGGCGATAGCGGTCGCGCGCCTTGTGCGCCGGCGAACGCCAGTCGCCGTTCACGGCCTTCTGCAGGAGCGCCAGCGTGTTGTCGGATGGCGGCGCGGCGGCCTCGGCGTGCGCGAACGAGACGAGGAGCAGCGCTCCGGCCGCGACGATGACGGACCTGCAGAACTGGCGGACCATGGCTTCACGTCCCCCGGGATCGGACGGGCGAGACTACACGGGAAAGCCGCGAAGACCTAGGTCGAAGAGCGATGCGCCTTGCCTGCGTGGCGGAACCCTGGCCGCATCGCGCGCTTACCGGGACCACACTGGTGCGACGAGAAGTTGGTGACGGGAGCACCGCGCTCCGCCATCTCGTATGATGCCCGCATGACCCCGTCACCGCCGCCGGAACGCCCGTCTTCGCGCCTGCTGGTTCTCGATTCGTCGAACCGCGTGCTGCTGTTCAAGTTTGCGTTCGAGACCGGGCCGCTGGCCGGGACGATCTTCTGGGCCACGCCGGGCGGCGGTCTCGAACCGGGCGAGACGTTCGAGCAGGCGGCGTGCCGCGAATTGCTGGAAGAAGTCGGCCTGCGGATCGAACACCCCGGCGCGCAGATCGCGCGGCGCGAGGCGACGATCCCGCTTCCGAACGGCGACACGGCGCGCGCCGACGAACGCTTCTTTCTCGTCCGCGCGGGCGACACGGCCATCTCCCGGGAGCGATGGACCGATCTGGAGAAGACGGTGATGGTGGAGCACCGCTGGTGGACGCGCGAAGATCTGCTCGCCACCGAGGCGCAGGTCTGGCCGGAGAACATCGTCGATATCCTGGGCGACGCCGGAGCGTGGTAGGCCGCGCCCCTATCCGCGTCTCCCTTCCAAGGGTCCGAAGAGGGATGTCCGGCGAAACCGGGGACCGTTCGAGGGGCGGCCATCCCTGTACCCATGATGCGACTAACAAATGCTGGTCGCGGCGACTCGTCTCTGTCTAAGTGTAGACAGAGACGTTATTCTTTGGGTCGAGGGCGCGGGCGCTTCCGCCCCATCATCGGTGCATTCAAGGGACGGGGCCCGGATGCCGGATTCGAATAAGAAGGGGGAGTCCGTCCGGATCGGGGCGGACCTCGCGGCGGGCGGCTGGAACGGGGACTTCAGGCGGCATGAAGCTGACGTCGCGGCGGTGCTCGCCAACACGCCGTTTCTGCTGACGCGGTGCAGCGCCGATTTCCGCTATCTGTTCGTCAGCGACGCCTGCGCGCGCATGCTCGGGCGAAGGCCGGACGAGATCGAGGGAAAGCTCATCGCGGACGTCATCGGCGAGGAGGGCTTTCAGACGATCCTGCCGCAGGTCCGCCGCGTGCTGAACGGCGAAGTCGTCGAATGGGAAGGCGATATCGACTATGCCGGCGCAGGGCTGCGCCGCGTCATCGTCACCTACACGCCGGACCGCGACCGGACGGGCGGCATCACGGGCTGGATCGCGTCGATCGTCGACGTGACGGACAAGCAGCGCGCCGACGCGCGCATCGCCGCCGATCTCGAGGCGATGACGCTGCTGCAGCAGCTCGGCTCGCTCTATGTGCGCGAAGATGCGAGCGTCGAGGAATGCCTCGAAGCGACGCTCGATGCGGCGATCCGGCTGGCCGGCGCGGCGAAAGGAAACGTGCAGGCCTTTCACAAAAGTTCGAACGCGCTCCACATCGTGGCGCAGCGGGGTTTCGGCGAAACCTTCCTCGCGTTCTTCAAGGAGGTCGATCACCAGGCCTCGGCCTGCGGGGCGGCGATGCGCGCCAAGCAGCAGATCGTCGTCGAGGACGTTCCGTCGAGCGCGATCTTCGACGGACAGGCGCGGCAGATCCTGGCCGAGGAAGCCGTGCGCGCCGTGATCTCGACGCCGCTGGTGTCGAGCAAGGGCTCGTTGATGGGCATGATCTCGGTGCACTTTCCGAACACGCACCGGCCGGACGAGCACGAGAACTCGCTGATCGCTCTTCTGGCGCGCGGCGCGGCGGACTATCTCGAGCGCAAGGAGGCGGAGCGGCTCGAGAAGACGCTGCTCGACGAGCTCAATCACCGCTGCAACAATCTGTTGTTCGTCGTCCAGGCCGTCGCGAGCCTGACGGTCGATCCCGGCGCCGCGCGGGACTCGTTCATCAGCCGCCTGCACGCGCTGGCCCGCTCGAACCGCGTGATCATGCAGGCGAATTGCAGCGCGGTGGAGCTGGGCGACGTCGTCCGCAACGAATTCGGGCCGTTTGCCGGTCGCGCAAGGATCAGCGGCGCGCCCGTGATGCTGCCGCCCGGCATGGTGCAGAGCTTCACGCTGCTCCTGCACGAGCTTGCCGCCAACGCCGCGAAATACGGTTCGCTGTCCAACGACCGGGGACGGGTTCTCGTGTCGTGGACCGTCGAGCGCACCCGCGACGGGCGTATCCTGTTCTTCGAATGGCAGGAGATCGGCGGGCCGGAGGTTTCGGCGCCCTTGCGCGAAGGATTCGGCACAAGGCTGATGAAGGCGACGTTCCCCGGCCTCGAGCTTTCGCATCCCCATGCGGGGCTTCTGTGCCGCGTGAAGACGTCTCTGCCGGACGACACGAGATCCGCCTGAACGCCGCGCGGCGATCCGCGACGCGACGGCTTTTGCCGTCTACCGCGTCTTCCCCAGATGCGCCGCGAAGAATTCCATCTGCCGCTCGGTCTCGCGCGCGCGGATGAGATCGTCGGCGAGCATGTGGGTGCCGGGCAACAGAAGCAGCTCATACGGCTTGCCGGCTTTGAGGAGCGCGAGCGTCAGCTGCATCGTGTTCTGGAAGTGGACGTTGTCGTCGGTCACGCCGTGCACAAGGAGCAGCGGGCGCTCCAGGTTCGCCGCGTAAGTGAGCACGCTGCTTTTCCTGTAGCCGTCCGCGTTCTCCTGCGGCAGGCCCATGTAGCGCTCGGTGTAGAACGTGTCGTAGTCCTGCCAGTCGACGACCGGCGCGCCGGCAACGCCCGCCGCGAACACGTCGGGGCGCCTGATCGTCGCCATCGCCGAGAAATAGCCGCCGAACGACCAGCCGAAGACGCCGACGCGGGTCATGTCCATCTGCGGCACGCGTTTGGCGAGGCCGTGCAGCGCATCGATCTGGTCGTCGAGCGGAATGTCGATGGCGTCGAACTTGATCGCGCGCATCCAGGCGGCGTCACGGCCGGGCGTGCCGCGATTGTCGGAGACGGCGACGATATAGCCCTGGTCGGCCATGCATTGCTGCTGGAAATACTGGCGCGGCGCGGCCCACACGGTCTTGGCCGCAGGTCCTCCGTATACGGAGAGTATGACGGGATATTTCCTGGAGGGATCGAAATCGCGGGGCTTCAGCACCAGCGCATCGAAATCGCGGGAGCCGACCGTGAAATGCTCGGGCTTGGGCAGGAACGGCGGGGTTTCGGCGGCCGACGGCAGTTTCGCGATCTCTTTGCCGTCGCGCGACAGGACATCGACGCCCTGCGTTCCGTCGGCGAGATTGTAGGCGCGCGCCATGACGGCATGCTGCTCGCCGAAGGCGCCGCGATTGAATCCCGCCGCGACGGCGACCGGTTTCGGCGCCCCGCCCGCCAGCGGCACTTCGTAGATCTGTACCGAGAGACGGTCGCGGCCGCCTTCGACAATCGCCGTGCCGGACTTTTCGTCGACATCGAGCAGCGTCTGGAAGCGGAAATCGGCCGGCGTCACCGCGTTGACGAGCTTGCCGCCGGCATCGTGACGCTCGAGCTGCGCCTGGCCGTTGCGCTCGGTCATCCAGAGGAAGCCGGAGCCGTCGGCAAACCAGTAGGGCATTTTTTTCGGCTCGGGCGGCGGCGGCGTCACCCATTGGGCGTCACGCTCCGTCCAGAGGAGTTTCGTCGAACCGGTGCGCGGATCGGCCGCCAGATAGTCCGCCTCGGTTTGCGCCCTGTTCTCGACCATCAGAGTCAGGGGGCCGCCTTTCATCCACGCGACGCGCACGAGATAGGGATAGGTCACGTAATCCCATGGCAGCCACACCGTCGGCCCGCCAGCGGCGGAGATCACGCCGAGACGCACGACCGCGTTCGCCGTCCCTGCCCGCGGATAGCGGAATTCGGTCGGCTTGTTCCACGGCTCCAGCGGATCGGCGATCCAGCTCGGCTCGACCGGCGACAGATCAGCTTCTTCATAGGCGATGGACTTCGAATCGGGCGACCACCAGAAGCCTTCGCGGCGGTCCATCTCTTCCTGCGCCACGAACTCGGCTTCGCCGTGCTGCAGTGTTTCGCCGGCGCCTTTTGTCAGCTGCGTATCGGTGCGGCTCTCGATGTCGATGACATGCAGATCGTCGTCGCGCAGCGCCGCCACCTTCGTGCCGTCCGGCGAGAATTGCGGCGCGATCCAGCCTTCGCCCGGCAAGGCAACGATCCTGCCGCCCGGCCGCGCCACGACATAGAGACGGCCGTTGAGCGGCAGAAGGATCTCGCTGCCGTCGCGCGACAGCTCGAAATGGGTGAAGCCGTGCACGCTGACGCGGGCGCGTTCGCGGCGGGCTTTTTCTTCCGCGCTCAACTGCTCCGGCTTGCCGCCCAGAAGCGCGTCCGGCGTGACGAGCTCGCGTTCCTTCCCGGTTGCGATGTCGAATTCGTAGAGATGCTGCACCGTGTCGCGCGGACCCGAACGCAGATAGATCACCGCGCGTCCGTCCGGCGTCGGCTCCGCGCCAACCGGAATGCCGAGCGCATAGCTGCGCGTCGCCGCAACATCGTCGAAGCATTTGGTGTCGAGCGCGTAAGCGGTCGCGGTCAGTGCGGCGAATACGAATGCCGCTGTCGCGGCCAGGCGCTTGCGCAACATGTTTCCCCCCTTCGGCGCAACTCCGCATTCACCTCCCCCTTGCAGGGAGGCCGAAATCGCGCAAGCGAGTTCGGGTGGGATCCCCCACCCGGCTCGGACTCTCACAGAATTCAAAAACGCAGTGCGGTCAACCGTGCCAGCGTCCGGGGCCGCCCCAATGGCCGCCGTCGCCGATCCGCACGCCGCGATGCCAGTGTCCGCGAATGAAGAACTCGCGGCTGTCGCCGTACACGCGCCAGCGATGCGGACCGCTGTACCAGCTGCCGCCCCACCAGATCGGGCCGTCATACCAGGCGTAACTGCAGAAGCCTGGATCCGTGAAGCAGGGATCGTCATAGGCGCCGTATGTGCCGGGCGGACCGTAGGCACCGGGCGCGTAAGCGGCCGGCGGCGGAGGCGCAGCCGGGCCGGGCGCATAATCATCGACCGGCGGCGTGTCGCCGTAATAGTCGTAGTAATCGTCGGGATATACGCAGCCGCCAAGCAACGCGGCGACCGCAAGCGCAGACAGAACGCGCAAGAACCGAGGCATGGCACTCCCCACTTGGCCCTGCCCCGACTGCTTAACGTTGTTTACCGGACCCCGTTCCCGAACGGCGCAAGAAACTCGAGCAGTGCGCGGGTCACCCGCTCGGGCTCGTCATGCGCCACCCAATGGGTCGCGTTCTCGACGAACACGATCTTGGCGTCGTCGCAGAGCCTGGCGCTCTCATTCGCCATCTCCGGGATCGCATAGGCATCGTCGACGCCCCAAATGATGCGGACCGGCATGGTGAGGCGCCTTTCCTGCGCCAGCGGCATCTCCTTGCGCAACAGCGCGCGGTACCAGTTGAGCATGGCGGTGATCGCGCCCGGCTTCTTCCAGGCCTGGCGATATTGCTCGATGTCGACCTTGTTGAAGGCATCGCTACGCCGCGCAGTGCGCAACGTCTTCACCAGCGCATTGTAATTGCCCAGGCGCGCCAGAAACTCCGGCAGCCACGGCAATCCGATCATACCGACATAGCCGCTTCTGCGACGCTGCGCCGGATTGTGGCGTATGGCGTGCTTCCAGACGGTGGGATGCGGCGCGTTGAGGACCGCGAGCCGCGCGATGCGCGGCGAATATTTCTTCGCCATCCACCAGCCGACGGATGCGCCCCAATCGTGTCCGACGACCGCGAACCGGTCGCGATCGAGCGTGTCGGCGAGGCCTGCGATGTCGGCGGCGAGGAGATCGAGATCGTAGGACGCGATGCCGTCAGGCTTGTCGCTTTCGTCATAACCGCGCTGGTCGGGAGCCACGACGCGAAAGCCCGCGTTGGCGAGCGGGGCAATCTGATGGCGCCAGCCGTACCAATATTCGGGGAAACCGTGGAGCAGGAAGACGAGCGGGCCGTGGACGGGGCCCGATTCCGCACAATAGAGCGTGATGCCGTTGGTCTTCCGGCGAATGAACTCGACGTCCATGAGGCAGTCCCCCAGCGCGGAATCGGTTTTAGTCGCTCGGGCGCGCGCGCTCAATCGGACGAAATGTGCAGTCACGATTCTTGATGCGGCGCATGACCGCCTTCCCGATTTGGTCGTGGTCACGCGGTTCCCACCCGTGTAAGGGATCGTTTCCCGCAATTCGTTGCTGTCCATGAGTCAGGCCGAGCTATCCACCCTCCGTCGTCCCGCCGAAGAGACGACCTTCGCGATCCTCTTCGCGGTCAGCTTCTGCCATCTGCTGAACGACATGATGCAGGCGCTGCTGCCGGCCATCTATCCGGCACTCAAAGCGCAATTCCATTTGAGCTTTGCGCAGATCGGACTTGTCACTTTCGTCTTCCAGGGGACCGCGTCGCTGCTGCAGCCCGCGGTCGGATTTGCCTCCGACAGACGGCCGATGCCGTATTCACTGGCCATCGGCATGCTGTTCACTTTCGCGGGACTAATCGTTCTGTCGCTGGCGCCGACCTACGGCGTGCTGCTCTTCGCCGCGATGCTGGTCGGTCTCGGCTCTTCGACGTTTCATCCCGAATCCTCGCGCGTGGCGCGGATGGCCTCGGGCGGCCGCTACGGGCTGGCCCAATCCACGTTCCAGGTGGGCGGCAATATCGGCTCGGCCCTGGGACCGCTGCTCGCGGCCATCGTCGTCATGCGCTGGGGCCAGAAGAGCATCGCCTGGTCGTCGCTCGGCGCGCTCGTCTGCGTCTTCGTGCTGTGGAATGTCGGCGTCTGGTACAAGACCCACGGCCTCACGCGCATGAAGGCGGCGCGCCATGTCGAAACGACGAAGCTGTCGTCGCGTCAGATCGCATTCGCGATGACCATCCTGCTGGTGCTGATCTTCTCGAAATACATCTATCTGACGAGCATCACGAACTACTACACGTTCTATCTGATCCACAAATTCCACGTGTCGGTGGAGAGTGCGCAGCTTCATCTCTTCGGGTTTCTCGCGCCCGTCGCCGTCGGCACGTTTCTCGGCGGTCCGCTGGGCGACCGTTTCGGACGCAAATATGTGATCTGGTTTTCGATCCTCGGCGCGCTGCCCTTCGCGCTCGCACTGCCTTACGCAAATCTCTTCTGGACGAGCGTCCTCAGCGCCACCATCGCACTCGTGATCTCATCTGCGTTCGCGGCGATCGTCGTCTTCGGACAGGAATTGCTGCCCGGACGCGTCGGCATGGTGTCTGGCTTGTTCTTCGGCGCTTCGTTCGGCATGGCGGGATTGGGCGCGGCGGCGCTCGGCGCGGTGGCCGATCGCACGAGCATCGAGTTCGTCTACAGGGTCTGCTCGTTCCTGCCGGCGCTCGGGATCTGCGCGGCATTCCTGCCGGAGATCGAAACCGAACGGATGCGGAAAGCGCGCGCCGCCTAGAACAGCACGTCGCGCAGCGGCGTGGTGTCGACCGCGTACAGAATCAGCGCGATCGCAAACAGCGAGCCCAGGAACATCGCCGGGCCCGCAAGTCGCTGGCTGACACTTTCGGTAGACATGGCCGGTTGGCGTTTCATTTTCCCGATCCCAACGCAGTTCATTCAAATCCGCGCGCACCCCGTTAACCGGCGGTTTTGGCGGTGTTCCGCGCGTGTCAGGAAAACGCGCCCGACCCGCGAAAGTTGCAATTGCTGTCGGGTGGTGTCCGCCGGTCAGGTGCCGCAGAAAGTCCGGGAAACGACCTCTTCAGGCCTGGGCGGCCGGGCAAAGCGCTCGGCGCCGGGCTGATCCTCGTAAGGCGCAGACAGCACGGCCAAAAGCTGCTCGAACGGGGCGAAATCCCCCGCCAATCCGGCCTGGATCATTTCCTCGACCAGATGGTTCCGCGGGATATAGGCGGGATTGCTGGCCTGCATCAGCCTGCGCTGCTCTTCCGGCGACGTCGTTTCGGCCGTGAGCCGCGTCCGCCAGCGTGCAGCCCAGCCGGCGGAGTTATCCACAGGAAGCACTTCCTTTGATATGTCGACGACGGCGTCCGACAGGCGCCGGAACGTCACCGTAAAGTCTGCCTGGGCGGCCGCCATCAGATCGAGGAGCTCCTGGATGAGCGCGAGATCGTTCGCCTGTTCTGCGCGAAGTCCCAGCTTGCGGCGGAAGGCGCCGATGTAAGCGGCGTTGAACCGCGGAGCGTAGGTTGTGAGCGCGGCATTTGCTTCGGAGATGGCGGTTGCCTCGTCGGCGCTCAAAAGCGGCAGAAGAGTCTCGGCCAGTCGCGCCAGATTCCACTGCGCGATCGGCGGCTGGTTCGCATAGGCGTAGCGTCCCTGCTCATCGATCGAACTGAACACCGTTGCGGGATGATAAGTATCCATGAATGCGCAAGGACCATAGTCGATCGTCTCGCCCGCGATCGACACGTTGTCCGTGTTCATGACCCCGTGGATGAATCCGATGGACAGCCAGTGCGCGACGAGCGCCGCCTGCCGCGCAATCACGGCCTCGAGCAACGCGCGATAAGGATTGGGTGCGTCGCGCACTTCGGGGTAATGCCGCGCGATGACGTGATCGGCCAGTTCGCGAACGGCGTCGGTGTCGCCGCGCGCCGCGAAAAACTGAAACGTGCCGACGCGGATATGGCTCGCCGCAACGCGCGTGAGCACAGCGCCCGGCAATCCCGTTTCGCGCCACACCATTTCGCCGGTGGTGACGGCAGCCAATGCGCGCGTCGTCGGCACACCCAACGCCGCCATCGCTTCGCTGACGACGTATTCGCGCAGCACCGGGCCGAGCGCCGCACGTCCGTCGCCGCGTCGCGAGAACGGCGTCGGGCCGGAGCCTTTGAGCTGGATGTCTCGCCGTCGGCCCTTCGTGTCGACCACTTCGCCCAGAAGGATGGCGCGGCCGTCGCCCAGCTGCGGCACGAAATGTCCGAACTGGTGCCCGGCATAGGCGGCAGCCAAGGGCTCGCTGCCCTCGGCGATGCGATTGCCGGCGAGGACTTCTATCCCTTCCGGCGACCGGAGAAATGCTGGATCGAGCCCGAGTTCGTCCGCCAGGGCCTCGTTCAGACGGACGAGCTTCGGCGCCGCCACGGGCGTCGGCGGCAGCCTCGCATAGAAGCGATCCGGCAAGCGCGCATAACTGTTATCGAACGGGCCGATGCCGTCCTGCGTTTGGCTTCCTGAAACCACCGGATCCGCTCTCCTCATGACCCGTCGAATCGGCCCCTTCTCGGCAAGGATCGCGCAAGGCCGCGCCGGCCGCGAAATCCCTGAAAAACAGGGCTTTTTCCCAGCCGGATATGGGGGTTCGGGGGCAAAAAATCGAGCATGTGTAAAATTGAAGGCAAATCCTTCAACGGACCTTATGCGCGCTTTGAGAGTATGGCGTCCGGGACACCCGCGAAAGGCGCGTGCGATGAAGGGGCTTGTATTTGCGACACTTGCGATGACGCTGCTGGGCAGCACCGCGGCCGTCGCGCAACCGAATTCCGAACCGGCCGTGGTCGGCCAGATCTCCGGCAAGACGTTCTATGCGGCCGACGGCTCCTCGCTGTCGTTCCTTGCCTATCAAGGCGGCTTCGCGCGTGAAATCCATACTGCCAGCGGCGCTGTCCTCGTCGAGACGCTCGCGCTGACGAACCGCAACGGCGGCACGGTCATGCAAGCCGACACCGGCAGCGTGCCTGCAGGGACTTTTAAGGTGACGGCGACGTCACTCGTCACCGACTACAAAGACGGCCGTTCGGAGATGCTGACTGCGAACCGCGGAGGCGGCATGGAGATCACGAGCCGCGGCGCGGCGGGCGACGTCATGTGCACGGCCTTCTATCCGCGAGGTCATCGTTTCAGCCAGGAAGAGATGGATGCGGCGCTCACCGATGTTGCCGCACGTCTGGACCTGAACGAGTCCGCACATAACAGCTGCGATGCCATGAACGCGCGCGAGGCGCATACGCATCCGCATCGCAAGATGGCGCAGACGGGTGCCCCGGTTGCCGCGCGGTTGCCGGAATGAATTGAATTTGCTTTGCATGCGAGTGGCCGACGCGAAACGAATCAGAGCTGATGCAAGCGACGCCGTGATACAACGCAGACTCTAGCCTTGCGGCGCAGCGTCAACCGCAAATTGCGCGACGAACAATAAAGAAAACCGTCAGCCCTCTTCTGACGAAAAAAACTTCGTCCATCTCTACAAGCCGAATGAATTTGTTTAGGCGGGTTTCAAAACCGCCGATACAATGATGGCGCAGCGCTGCGATGTGCAGCGTCGTGTGAAAGAGGGGGGCGCCATGAGGGTGCTGCTATCCGTCACGCTTGCGGCGTCATTGTCGGGGAACATCGGCGCGATTGCGCAGTCGCTGACATCGCCAAGCGCCGTCACGAATCCGAATACAGGCGGTAATGCAGCGGACAGCGTTGCCGGCGCGCGAACGGATGCAACCCGAAACACCGTGTCCGATGCGCACGCGGCTGCGCCCCAGATCGGCGGCACGCCCAAACCCTTCCTTCTGAAAGATTCCAAATCGAGCTGTGCGGTTCTTGCGATCGACGGCGTCCAGTCGGACTCGATCACATGGTCCGGCCGTTGCGTCGAAGGATTGGCCGATGGGCCCGGCACGCTCGCCTTCTCGAACCTCGGCAAGCCCGTCGAGACGATCACCGGCAGTCTCGTCAAAGGGGCCCTTCAGGACGGCCATATCGAGATCAAATGGGCGGACGGCTCGAGCTATGTCGGCAATGCGGTCGGCTCGCACATGGATGGTGCCGGCGTGCTCACGACCTCGACCGGCGATCGGTTCGAAGGACAATGGTCCGGCGGCCATCTGAACGGACAGGGTTCCGCAGTGTGGGCGAACGGCGATCGCTATGACGGCGGCTGGCAGGACGGCAAAGCCAACGGTCACGGCACTCAGGTCTGGGCCGACGGTCGCAAATATGACGGCGAATGGCAGAACGACCAGCCGAACGGACGCGGCATTGTCACGCGCAAGGACGGCACACGGTTCGAGGCGGATTTCGTCGACGGACATGCCAGCAATGAACACGCGCTTGAAGCGGTGGCGATTGTCGGCGGCAATGCGCCCGCGGCGACAGCAACGCCGGCTTCGATTTACCACAATGATGTCCCCGCGCAGATCGTTCAGACCGATAAGAATGCGGCCAAGCCGGCCAGCGACGGCGCCCCGCATCCGCAGCCGGCAGCCATTGCGGGACTGTCGGGCAAGAAGCTGGTCGCGATCGACGGGTCTTCGCTGACGCTGACGACCAACGATGACGGCATCGCGCGCGAAATCGTGGCGCCGAACGGCACCATGAAGAAGAACGAGTTCGCATTCCTCAGCGATCGGGTGGGTTCGGTGTCGGACGGCGAAGACGGCGCCAAGGTCGTGGGCGTCTTCCGTCTTACCGCGAAGGGCATCGTGACCGACTACAGCGACGGCCGCTCGGAAGTGCTTTATCCGAATACCGAAGGCGGCGTGTCGATGCTGCTCAATGCGCCGTCAGGCGATTCTTTCTGCATGGCCTGGTATCCCGAAGGCCATCACTTCAGTCTCGATGATCGCAAGGCGGCGCTTGCGGAATATGCGAGCAAGCTCGGCCTCGATCTGCCGCAGCCGCACAAGGGCCTGAAGCCTGCGGCGAAACCCTCCTGCGGGACGCCGATCGAGGACGCGACCAACGCGCCGCCGCTGGCACCGACCCATGGCGCGGACACGACGCCGAAGCTGACGCCCATTCCGAAGCCGGAACGGCACGCGAGCGCCGCGCGGCCGCCCCTGCATGCCGCCACCGTGACACCGGCATCCTTTGCGCAGCCGACGGGACCGGTCGAAGTGCGCCGCGCCATCATCCACACGATCGACGCCGATGCGCGCAATGTGACGCCGGGCCATGAAGTGGCGTCGACCGAGCCGCACAATGTGCCCAGCGCCAGCGCCTCGACCTGCCTCAGTGTCGAGAGCGACGGCCAGCATTGGAGCTTCCGCAATCACTGCGGCTACGACGTGCAGTTCGCCTATTGCCTGATGAATGCAAGCGATCCCCTTGCGTCCTGCGACAAGGGCTCGATCTCGGGGAGCGTCTCGCCCAACGGCTCGAGCGCGCTGATCGCCGACAAGAGCCTGTCGGAGACCAATGCGGATCACGATTTCCGCTGGGTTGCGTGTGGCGGGGGAGCAGGAGAAGTCGTCGTACATCTGGATCGCAGCGATCCGCCAACGGGGCGGTGCGTACGACGCGATGCGTCTTAAGCGTAATGCGTAGAGGAGGATAGTCGTGACGAAGGGAACGAGAATCGCGTCGAAGATCGGCGCACTGGGAATGGCGGCCTGTTTTGTGGCGGCGAGCACGGGCGATGCCTGGGCGCGCTGCGCGGCACCGCAGGAGATGACGGCACTGAGAGCGGCGGCCTTGCGGCAACACCTGATGGTCGCAGGGCTTGTCTGCCACGAGGCAGACTCCTTCAACCGGTTCATCATCGCCTATCAAAGCGAGTTCCAGGAATCCGACCGCGCCCTGATGGCATTCTTCAATCGGCAGGGATCGGGCGAAGCCGGCTACAATGCGTATAAAACGCGCGAAGCGAACGACTCCTCGCTGCGCAGCACGCGTGACGGGCGCTTCTGCGAGGAAGCCGAAGCGGCGTTCTACATCGCGCTTCATCGCGGCCTTGCGCTCGCGCAGCTCGCGTCCTATGAGGCGCCGATCCTGCACACCGGCTATCAGAGCTGCTCGCGCAGCGCCGAGCTGTACGACGCATCGTTTGCGTCGCCGGCCCTGCCCGCGCGCCATGAAGACCTGATGGAAGCAGCGGCCGCGCCCGAAGCGACTGCACCGGCGGCGGCGGCGCCGGCTGCTGCGGCCCCGACGCCCATCGCGGCGCCGCCTGCGCAGGAGAAATTTGCGGCGTTGCCCGAAACGGCTCCGCCCGCGGCAACGACACCGGCGCAGGATGAATCGGCAGCGCCCGATGATGCCGACCAAATGCCGGATCCGCAGCCGGCCGAGAACACCTATGCGCGCAGCTATGCCTATAACGGCTATAGCGCGCCATACGGATACAATCCTTATTACAGCCGCTGGTATCCCTATGCGCCGCCGATGATGCGGCAGGTGATGGGACCCGACGGTCGCTGGTATCTGGTGCCCTCCTACGTTCGGTAAATCCTGATCGCCGCGGCGGCTCTCCCGCCGCGGCGTCTTTTTTCCGAAGCGACACGGGCCGCAACCGCCGATTTTGCGCAGTTGCGAATTCAAGGCAGGATGGCACCAGAGGCCATTCTTCCGAATCACCCGTGATCGAATTCGTCGACGTCTCCAAGACCTACGCGACGACGAGCGCTGTCGCCGAGCTGTCGCTGACGATCGCGAAGAAGGAATTCTTCGTGTTGATCGGCCCGTCGGGTTGCGGCAAGACGACGACGCTCAACATGCTCAATCGCCTCGTCGAGCCGACCAGCGGCGCAATCCTCGTCGACGGCGCGGATATCCGCAGCGAAGAACCCGCCCTGTTGCGACGGCGCATGGGCTACGTCTTCCAGGAGGCCGGTCTTTTTCCGCATATGACGGTCGCGGAAAATGTCGGCGTGACGCCGAGGCTGCTGAACTGGCCCGCGACGGACATAGCCGATCGCGTGGAGGAGCTGCTGAAGCTCGTACGGCTGGATCACGGAGCCTTTCACGATCGCCTGCCCCGCGAGCTCTCCGGCGGCCAGCGCCAGCGCGTCGCGTTGGCCCGTGCGCTTGCGGCGCGGCCCCTGATCATGCTGCTCGACGAGCCGTTCGGCGCGCTGGATCCCGTGACGCGCGACGAGATCGCCGACGATTATCGCGCCATCCACGACGAACTTGGGCTGACCACAGTGATGGTCACGCATGACATGACCGAGGCGCTCCTGCTGGCGGACCGCATCGGCGCGATGCGCTCGGGCCGCCTCGTGCAAGTTGCCGAGCCGGGAGCGCTGGTCGCTCATCCCGAAAACGATTTCGTCGCGCGCATGATCGAGACGCCGATGCGCCGCGCCGAACGGCTTGCGGCCGCGCTCGGCCTCAAGAGCTGACGCCGATGAACGGCAATTTCCGCGAAGCCTTCGCGCTGCTCCCGGATTATTTAAGCCAGCACGTGCTGGTCAGTCTGTCCGCCATCGTGCTTGGCACCGCGCTGAGCCTTCCACTGGCTGTTGCCGCATCGCGCAGCCGGCTTCTGCGCGGGCCGTTGCTGGGCGCCGCAAGCGTCATCCAGACAATTCCGGGCCTCGCACTGCTCGCGCTCTTTTATCCGCTGCTGCTGGCGATCTCGCTGTTGACGACGCGCGTCTTCGGCTTCGGCGTGCCGGCGCTCGGTTTCCTGCCGGCGGTCCTGGCCTTGACGCTCTATTCGATGCTGCCCGTGCTTCGAAATGCGGTGACGGCGCTCCTCGGCATCGATCCCGCGGTGATGATGGCGGCCAAAGGCGTCGGCATGACGGAGCGGCAATCGCTGTTTCTCGTCGAATTGCCGCTGGCCGCGCCCGTCATCATGGCGGGCATCCGCACTGCCACGGTCTGGGTCGTCGGCACGGCGACCCTGGCGACGCCGATCGGCCAGACGAGCCTCGGCAATTACATCTTCAGCGGCCTTCAGACCGAGAACTGGGTGCTGGTGCTGTTCGGCTGCGTCGCCGCCGCCCTTCTCGCGCTCATTCTCGACCAGCTGCTGGCGCTGGCGGGCTCGGGACTGGCGCAGCGTTCGCGCCGCAGAGTCGTTCTCGCCGCCGCCGGCATTCTCGCGGTCATTGTCCTCAGCCTCATTCCGGCCATGCACATATCGAGCGGCGCGCGGAGGGTTGTCATCGGCGCCAAGAATTTCGACGAGCAATACACGCTTGCCGAGCTGATGTCGGATCGGCTTGACCGTGCCGGCTTCGAGGCCACGACCAAAATCGATCTCGGCTCGACCATCGCCTTTCATGCGCTCGCCGGCAAAAGCATCGATCTCTATGTCGATTATTCGGGCACGCTGTGGGCCAACGAAATGCATCGTCGCGACTTGCCCGGCCGCCAGGCGATGCTCGACCAGCTTCGCGTGTGGCTGAAGAACAAACACGACATCACGCTTCTGGGCGCGCTCGGCTTCGAGAACGCCTACACCTTCGCGATGCGCGCCGACCGCGCCAGGGCGCTCCATGTCGATAGCCTCGCCGATCTTGCGCGCGTGCCGGATCTGAAAGTGGGCGGCGATTTCGAGATCTTCTCGCGTCCAGAATGGCGCGCCGTGGTGCGTGCCTACGGACTGAGAACAGCGGTCCAGCGGCAATACCAGCCGAACTTCCTCTACAAGGCCGTGGCCGACGGCGACGTCGACGTGATCTCCGCCTTTTCCAGCGACGGCCGCATCGCATCGTACCATCTCAAGCTCCTGTCCGACCCGAAAGGGGCGCTGCCTCCTTACGATGCCGTGCTGCTCGTCGGCCCGCGCTACGCGAACGATGCGGCCTTCCGCGCTGCGCTGACGCCGCTCATCGGAAACATCCCGCTGCCGCTCATGCAGCAGGCGAACCTCATGGTCGACCGGGCGGACGACAAGAAATCTCCCTACGACGTGGCGCTCTGGCTCGACCGGCAGCTGCCGCATTGACCCGTAAAGTTCCTAATTATGGACATACGTACCTTATTGTGAGACATTCCGCCCAAGAGGCCGCCTGACACGAGCCGCTGGTCGGAAGGGGATCGCTCATATGAAGGTCGACCGTCGCCGCTTTTGCGCGGGTGCGGCTTTGCTTGCCGCCGGCCGCGCAGCCAGAGCCGACGAGTTGTCGATCCCCGTCATCGACACGCATGTCCATCTGTTCGACGCCACGCGCCCGCAAGGCGCGCCTTACGGCGGTCCGGCCGATTACGTGTCGCACGTTGCGAAGCCCGCGGATTATCGCGCCCGCGCCGTGCCGCTCGGCATCGTGGGCGCCATCGCCGTCGAAGCCAGCCCCTGGAGCGAAGACAATCTCTGGCTTCTCGAGACCGCCGCCACCGATCCCATCATCGTCGGTGTCATCGGCAATCTGAAACCGGAGGCGCCTGACTTCGCCGCGACGCTCGACCGCTACCGCAAGATCCCGCTCTTCCGCGGCATCCGCTACGGCAATCTCTGGGGCTACGACATCGCAGGCCAAGCCGCCAGTCCGGATTTCATCGCCGGACTGAAGCATCTCGCAGATCAGGGCCTCGTCCTCGACACAGCCAACCCGCGGATCGAATTGCTGGAGGCGCTCATCCGCGTCCACGACCGCCTTCCCGATCTTTCCATCGTCATCGACCACCTGCCCGCGCTCGATCCGGCACCGGACATCCAGGCGCGCTACGACGCCGTGCTGTCCGAGATGCGCGGACGCAGCAGCATCGTGGTCAAGCTGTCCGAGATCTATCACAGGCGGAACGGCCAGGTCGTGCGAGATCCGGTCGCCATGCGCGCGCGTCTTGACCAATTGATGGATGTCTTCGGCGAGGATCGTGTGCTGTTCGGCAGCGACTGGCCAAACTCCGTCGGCACCGCAACGCTCGAAGAGATCGTCGGATTCGTCAAAAGCTATTTCGCGACCAAACCGCGACGCGTCGCCGAGAAATATTTCTGGATGAATTCGGCGCGCATCTACCAATGGGCGCGGCGCGACGCCGGCCAGCCCGATCCTGCCGGAGCTCACCCGTGAAAAACATCGTCCTTTTGCTTGCGACCATCGGCGTCGTGGGTTCGAT
>DATKON010000008.1:0-6757 GCA_035524575.1 Rhizomicrobium sp. | reverse complement strand
AGCGCACGCTCGCTTCCAGCGCGGCCTTCGCCACGCCCATGACGTTGTAGTGCGGCATCACCTTTTCGGAGCCGTAATAGGTCAGCGTCACCATCGATCCGCCGTTCGTCATCATCTTTTCGGCGCGCTGCGCGACCGCGGTGAACGAGTAGCAGGAGATGTCCATCGTCATGCGGAAATTGTCGGGCGTCGTATCGATGTAACGCCCGGTCAGCTGGTCCTTGTCCGAAAAGCCGATGGCCTGGACGAGAAAATCGAGGCTCGGCCAGACCTTGCCGAGCTCGGCGAAGGCGCCGTCTATCGAGCCCTGGTTGCTGACGTCGCAATCGATGAGCGCGGCAGGCTTCAGCGGTTCGACGAGCGGCACCACGCGCTTCTTGAACACGTCGCCCTGGTAGGTGAAGGCGAGTTCGGCGCCGGCGCCATGCAACGCTTCCGCGACACCCCAGGCGATGGAGCGGTTGTTGGCCACGCCCATGATGAGGCCGCGTTTGCCCTTCATGAGTCCTTCAAACGCCATCTTCAATGCTCCGGGTGCGCGCGGTCGTGACGGTTTGGCCCGAAAACCCAAGAAATTCAAGCTCAATTCGGCGCGCCGCCATCTCACAGTTGACGGGCCGTCAGCCCCTACCCACAATTCGAACAACAAAAGCAACAAAGCGGGAGAATCGGGCATGGGATATGCGGGCACGCGCATCATGTGCGATGCGGACAGCCACATCATGGAAACATTCGACTGGCTCAAGGATCACGCCGATCCTGAGCTGCGAGACGCGATCCCGCCGCTGAAACTGGGCGGAGCGGGACGCCTGGCCGAGAAGGCGATCGTGAACGCGCTCGAGCGCCGCAAGGATCCGGCCAAGGCGGCCGAGCTTCGCGCCAACATCATCGGCGGCGCCAAGGGATGGGGCGCTTACGGCGCATTCGATCCCGGCGAGCGGCGCGAAGCGCTCGACGATCTGGGCTTTCGCCGACAGCTCGTGTTTCCGACGTTCGCGCCGACGCAATTCCTCGGTGAGAAGGACGCCAGGCTGAAGTATGGCGGCGCGCGCGCCCACAACCGCGCGATGGGTGCGTTCTGCGAAGGCGACAAGAGATTGATGGGCGTCGCGGTCGTTCCGCTCGACGAGCCGGCGCTCGCCGCCGCGGAGATCGCCAATGCCGCGAAATTCGGCTGCAAGTGCGTGTGGATCGCCGCCGCGCCCGCGGGCGACAAGTCTCCGGGCCATCCCGATCTCGACCCCGTGTGGAAGGCGATGGTCGATCACGGCCTGCCGTTCATGCTGCACATCGGGGCAGGCACGCGCACGCTGCGCAAGGAATATGAGAACAACGGCCAGCCGCGGCCGAGCGACTGGCTGGGCGGCGGGGAGAATCTGCGCATCCTCGATTACATGGTGATGAGCTTTGCGCCGCAGATGTTCCTCAGCGCGCTCACCTTTCACGGCGTATTCACGCGGTTCCCGGCCTTGCGCGGCGGCGTCATCGAACTCGGCGGCGGCTGGGTGCCGGACTTCCTGCGCCGTCTCGACCACGGCCACAAGATGTTCAAGAAGTCGGATCCCGGCGTCGGCGGTCTGGCCCGCGCGCCGTCGGAAATCGTGAAGGAGCATGTGAAGTTCACGCCGTTCCCCGGAGAGGATATCGGCCGGATGATCCGCGACGCCGGCGAGGACGTGTTCCTGTTCTCGTCCGACTATCCGCATATCGAGGGCGGCAAGGACCCGGTGAAGAAATTCGACGATACGCTGGAGGGCGTCGCCGCGTCTGCGATCGAGCGCTTTTATCATCGCAACTTCGAGGAGATGATGGGGCTGAGCGCGTCGTAGTCCTGTTTTTCCGCGCGGCGTGGGACGCGCTGTGCGGTCGCGTCGCCGGGTTTAAGTTGGCGCAAAATACATGCGTGCCGGCCGAAGGTCGCTGGTTCGGCCGCGACGCGGCTGTGATAACATACCGCTGTAACGGACAATGTTCCCGCCTTCGACTACAGCCGACATCGGACCGACAGTGATCGCCGCGTTGCGCAAAACGATGCTTATAGTGGCGTGGGGCGCGCTGGCCACCGCGACCGCCGTTCTCGCCGACGACACGCCGTCGCCGGCTCCGTTGCGGATCCACGAGCTGACGCGGCAGATCGAGATTCATCCGGACGGCTCGTCTGTCACTGCGACGCACACCGAGATCCAGATTCTGACCGACGCGCTGCTGCTGCAGATGGCGCAGCAAACGCTGAAATACGACCCGGCATTTCAGAAGCTGACCGTGACCGAGGCCTATACGCTCAAGGCTGACGGCACGAAAATCGCCGTTCTGCCCGACGCCATCCTCGATCGTCAGAGTCAGGAAAGCGGCGCGGCCCTGATCGTGACGGACACGCGGGAAAAAGTGATCGTGTTTCCGCAGGTGGAAGTCGGCGACACTGTCGTCTTCTCGACCACGGTCGAGACTGCATCGCCGCTTCCGGGCTATTTCGCCTACGACACTGTCTTTCCGAGGGCGCTCCTGATCGACGATACGCGGCTGACGGTGACGGCGCCGTCCTCGCTCGCGCTGGCCGTGAGCGCGATGGGGATCAGCGACAAGAAGAGTACGCACGGCGGGACGACGACCTATAGCGTCGCGTTCTCCGTCGACAAGCCGGTTTCGGACCTCACAGAGCCGGTCTCCAACTTCGACCGCGGTCCCAAATTCTCGGTCTCGACCTTCAAGACATACGACCAGCTCGCGCAGGCCTATGCCCGTCTCGTGCAGGCCAAGGTCGCAGTGACGCCGGCAATCGCTGCGCAGGCCAACACGATCACGGCCGGCACCGCCGATCCGCGCGAGCAGGCCCGCAGGATCTATGACTGGGTCTCGATGCATGTCCGCTACGTGGCGATCGAACTGGGCGTGGGCGGATTCGTGCCGCACGATCCGGAAAGCGTGATGAGCCGCGGATATGGCGACTGCAAGGACCATGCGGCGCTCTTTGCGTCGCTTCTGAAAGCCAAGGGCATCGACAGCCAGCTCGTGCTGATCAACGCCGTGAACGCGTACACCGTGTCCGACGTGCCCACCTTCTCCGCCTTCAACCACATGATCGTCTGGCTGCCGCAGTTCGGCGTCTATGCCGACACCACGTCCGGCATCTCGTCGTTCGGATCGCTGCCTCAGAGCGAATATGGTAAGCCCGTGCTGCACGTGGTGACGACGGGGCCCGCGTTGCACCGCACGCCGCTGGCCAGCGCGGACGATGCAACGATCCACTATACGACGGTCGCGAAGCTGGACGACGACGATCGGCTGGCGGTCAGCACAACCGCCACCGGCACCGGCCGGCTTGCCGCCGCGCTGCGCGTCTATGCCAAGCTCATCCGCGCGAACGGTGGACCGAAACTTGCCGGAAGCTTCCTCAAGCAGATCGGCGCGAACCAGGCGACGGGGGATTTCGTTCTGCCGCCGGCGGCGGATCTGGCCGACGTCTATTCGCTGACGTCGCACTATGAGACGCCGTCCAAAGACATTTCGTCGACGGGCATGCCGTTCCGGCCGCCGCTCGGTCTGGACCTGATCAGTCCGGTGGGCGAGATTTTTCTCGGCCCGATTGCGAGCGCCAAATTCAACAAGACGAGCGATGCGCCGTGCTATAGCGGCCGGCTGATCGAGGATTATTCGCTCCAGCTGCCTGCCGACAAGCACGTCGAAAAGCTGCCCGACGATATCGACCGGCACGCCGGACCATTCCGATATACGTCGCACTGGTCGACCGACGGCGGGACATTGAACATTCATCGCGAATTTTCCGCGACGTTCGACAAGGCCCTGTGTCCCGGTGCCACGCATGGCGATCTGAACGACGCGCTGGGCGCCGTCCGCGAGGCGCTCAACACGCGCATCGTCTTGGCCGAAAATCCCTGACGCGGCGGCAGCACCGCGGATTCATCTGGTGACTCGGCGAACATTCTTTGCCAGCATGCGGGCAACAAAACAGGGACAGACACCGCCATGGACAAAGTAGCGACCAATCCGAAGGGCTTTTCGGCCGAGGGACTCGCCAAGATCGCGCCGACGCTGCAGCCGGTGGCCGACGCGGGCGACCTCTCCGGATTCGTGACGCTGCTCTACCGACAGGGCGAGATCGCGCAGCTCAACACGCTCGGTCATCGCGACCTTCAGAAGAAGCTTCCGATGGAGCGCGACACGCTGTTCCGCATCGCCTCCATGACGAAGCCGGTCACGTCGCTCGCCGCGCTGATGCTGATGGAGGAGGGCAAATTCAAGCTCGAGGACCCGATCGTCAAATGGGCGCCGGAATTCCGGAACATGCGCGTGCTCAAGGATGCACAGGGCCCGCTGGACGCCACCGAGCCGGCGGCGCGCGACATCACCTTCGACGATCTGTTCACGCACCGGTCGGGGCTGGCCTATGGCTTCAGTTCGCTCGGACCGATCGCGCACGAATATCAGCGCGTGCTCGGCGACGTGCTCAACAGCAGGATGACGCCGGGCGACTGGATGGCGCGGCTCGCGAGCATGCCGCTGCTCTATCAGCCCGGCGAGCGGTTCCATTACAGCCACTCGACTGATGTCCTCGGATTCATCGTCGGGCGCATCGCGGGCATGCCGTTCCGCGATTTCCTGATGAAGCGGATTTTCGGGCCGCTCGGCATGAGCGACACCGATTTCTACGTGCCGCCGGAAAAGCGCCACCGCGCCGCAGTCGTCTACCGCATGAACGAACAGAAAAATGTGCTGGAGCCCGTACCGTTCAACCAGTACGACATGCCGCCCGATTATTGCGGCGGCGGCGGCGGGCTCGTCTCGACCGCCGACGACTATCTGCAATTCGCGCGAATGATGCTGAACCGGGGCGCGATCGGCGGGACGCGCCTCGCCGCGCCGACGACGATCGAGCTGATGTGCACCAATCGTCTGACGCCGGCGCAGCGCGCGATCCCGTTCCTCGGCTCCATCCCGATGTGGGACGGCATGGGTTTCGGCCTCGGCGTTTCGGTGATCGACGCACCGGATAAGCTCGGTTTCCTCGGCATGGGCGGCGTCGGATCGTTCGGCTGGCCCGGCGCGTTCGGCACCTGGTGGCAGGCGGATCCGGAGAACGATCTGATCTTGATCTATCTGATTCAGAATTCGATGCCGCTCGAGCCTGGCGCGCTGGCGAACCTGGCGGCCGGGCAGCGCATGGGCGGGCGTCTGGCGCTGCCGATGTTCCAAAGGCTGAGCTACGACGCGCTCGCGAAGTAGCCGGTCAGGCCTTCCGCTCGCCTTAGTGCGGCTTCAGCGCGATTCCGCGTTGATCTGGGCGCGCTGGACGGACGCTTTCACGACGGGGATTTCGTCGTCCGACAGAGGTTTCATGAATTTCTTGCGGGCCATCGCCGCGGCGATATAGGGCGCGAGCTCGAGCGCCTTCTTGTTCTCGCGCGCCGCGACCTCGGCCTTGAACTCGCCCATCACCTCGGCGGCAAAGAGCTCGAGCGACTCGCAGATGTGCTCATGCTTGTTGCGCCCGGCCTGCTGCAGGAAGATCACCTGGTCGACTCCGGCTTCCTGGAAGCCGCGAATATGGTCGCGGATGTCGGAAGGAGTCCCGATGCCGTTGGCGTTGCGCGCTGCGCCCTTTACCGCGGCGATGATCTCGTCGTCCTGGCGTGCCCGCGATTTCTGGAAGTCGGCGAAAAGCTGCGACCGGCCGGGCAGCACGTCGTGCGCGACGAGCGCGTTGACCGCATAGCCGAAGAACTCGAAGCCTTCCTGCCCCCGGCGGATGGCTTCGGCGCGGTCGCGATGCACCGAGAAGTTCGAGACCATCGCGATGTTGGCGTTCACGCCGTGACCAATCGGCACGCATTGGTCGGACTTGATGATGCCGTAATAGATGTTTGCCCAATTCCGTGCTTCGTCGGGATCGACGAAGGAGAAGGCGAGGGCGCCGATTCCGTTCGCAGCCGCCACCTTGATCGTGTCGCGATTGGTGCAGGCCATCCACATCGGCGGATGCGGTTTTTGCCAGGGCTTGGGAAGCACGTTGCGGCACGGGAACGAGAAACTCTTCCCCTGGTATCCGGGATAGGGCTCCATCACCATCATGTTGGCGATCTGTTCGGCCGCCTCCAAGCACATCACCCGCTTTTCCTTGGCGGGGATACCGAACCCGCCGAGTTCCAGACGCGTCGCGCCTTCGCCGATGCCGAAATCAAGGCGGCCTTTAGAGATGATGTCGAGCGTCGCCAGACCTTCGGCCGTGCGCGCCGGATGGTTATAGTTCGGGATCACCTGGCGGATGCCATGGCCAACGCGGATGTTCCTGGTGAGCGCGGCGCAGGCCGAGAGGAACACTTCCGGCGCGGAGGAGTGCGAATATTCCTCGAGGAAGTGGTGCTCCACTTCCCACGCATAGTCATATCCGAGCTTGTCCGCGAGCACGACCTGCTCGAGCGCCTCGTGGAACAGCCGCGCCTCGTCGCCTTCGTTCCAGGGTTTTGGCAGCTGGTGTTCGTAGAATATTCCAAAGCGCATGGATCGGCCCTCCCTAGCCTCCAAGCTTCACAGGTCGTGGCGCGTGCTGCAAGATTGCCGCGCCGTCAGGTTCCCGCGTGCTTCTTTTGCGCCCCGAGAGTCTCGATCTTCCTGAGGTCGAGCACGCCCGCCTTGCCCCATCCCGTGACGCCGGCGGGAATGGAAGGGCGGAACGCCTCGTAAAGATGGAATGCTTCGACGGCCAGCTTTGCCGGCGTGCGCGAGCGGGCGAGCTTGGACA
>DATKON010000007.1:0-22543 GCA_035524575.1 Rhizomicrobium sp. | reverse complement strand
CATCGCCCATTCTCCGGCGGCCACGATCGTCGTGCGCGACAAATTGCCGTTCATTCAGGACGCCTATGTGCGCGACGTGAACGGCGCACCCATCGGCAAGGCGGGTGATCCCGAGACAGTAGACCAGGCTGCGCTGACGGCGCGTCTTCTTGCCGACGCCAAACGGGTGGCGGGCGCGAATCTTGTCGATTCGGTCGAGATCATCCGCATCCAGATGAGCCCGCTCAGGGGCGGCGGCCACAGCTAATTCCCCGCAACTGCGGCCATTTTTCCCCCAATAAATCCCAATCGATCACGTTGCGCGGCGGTCCGGCTTTTGGCATGGTCCGCCGCCTTTTCAAGTCCGACCTATTCGGTCGGCGTTGAGGCTTGTGTTTTCAGGGGGCGGCCGGCATCCACGCGCGGCCTGCGCACTACTCCCGCGACGATCGGTAAAGGACGAGGCGATGGACTACTCTACAAAACTTTGGTTGGTGCTGCTCTGCGGCGTTGCGGCCGTTGTGTACGGCGCATGGACGATCCGTTCCGTGCTCAGCCTCAGCCCCGGCAATCCGCGCATGCAGGAGATCGCCGCCGCCATTCAGGAAGGCGCGGCGGCCTATCTCAATCGTCAGTACACGACCATCGCCATCGCCGGCGTTGTGATCTTCGCGCTCGCCTTCTGGATCTTCGGCTGGCAGGTGGCCGTGGGCTACCTGATCGGCGCCGTGCTGTCGGGCCTCGCCGGCTATATCGGCATGAACGTGTCGGTCCGCGCCAATGTCCGCACCGCCGAAGCCTCTCGCCACGGCCTCGCACAGGGCCTCTCAGTGGCGTTCCGCTCGGGCGCGGTGACCGGCATGCTGGTGGTCGGCCTCGGCCTTCTGGGCGTCGCAGGCTACTACTTCTTCCTCACGCATGGCCTCGGCCTCGATATCGCGGACGAAACGCAGGGCCGCGTCATCACCAACGCGCTCGTGGCCCTCGGCTTCGGCGCTTCGCTGATCTCGATCTTTGCCCGTCTCGGCGGCGGCATCTTCACCAAAGGTGCGGACGTCGGTGGCGACATGGTCGGCAAAGTCGAGGCAGGCATTCCTGAAGACGACCCGCGCAACCCGGCAACGATTGCCGACAATGTCGGTGACAATGTGGGCGACTGCGCCGGCATGGCGGCCGACCTGTTCGAGACCTTCGCGGTCACGACGGTTGCGACCATGGTCCTCGCCTCGATCTACTTCACCGGCGAAGACCGGGCCCATCTGATGCTCTATCCGCTCGCCATCGCGGCGACCTGCATCATCACCTCGATCATCGGCACATTCTTCGTGCGCCTGGGCGCGGGCAAGTCGATCATGGGTGCCCTCTACAAGGGCGTCGTGGCGACGGGCATCCTGTCGCTCATCGCGCTGTGGCCGCTGACCGACTGGATCGTGGGGCTTCACAACCAGCTCACAACGGCGGCCGGCACGTCGTTCACGGGTCAGACGCTGTTCTTCTGCGGCGTGATCGGCCTTGCGGTCACCGGCGCCATCATCTGGATCACCGAATACTACACGGGCACCAGCTTCCGCCCGGTGAAGATGATCGCACAGGCCTCCGTCACAGGCCACGGCACGAACGTCATCCAGGGGCTCGCGATCTCGATGGAATCGACCGCGCCGGTGGCAATCGTCATCTGCGTCGGCATCATCGCGACCTATCTGCTCGCGGGCCTTTTCGGCATCGCCATCGCCGTCTCCACGATGCTGTCGCTCGCCGGCATGATCGTGGCGCTCGATGCTTTTGGTCCGGTCACGGACAATGCGGGCGGCATCGCCGAGATGTCCGGCCTCGAGGGCGACGTGCGCAAGACGACCGATGCGCTCGACGCAGTCGGCAACACGACGAAAGCGGTGACCAAGGGCTACGCGATCGGCTCGGCCGGTCTCGGCGCGCTGGTGCTGTTCGCGGCCTATACGTCGGACCTCAAATACTTCGCAGGCCACGCCAACGTTTATCACTACTTCCAGGGCATGGACCTTCCGACCTTCTCCCTGTCCGATCCGTGGGTCGTCGTCGGCCTGCTGATCGGCGGCTTGCTGCCCTATCTCTTCGGCGGCATCGCGATGACGGCGGTCGGCCGCGCCGCCGGCGCCGTGGTCGAAGAAGTGCGCAAGCAGTTCCGCGAAATGCCGGGCATCATGCAGGGCACGCAAAAGCCGAACTATGCGCGCGCCGTCGACCTGCTGACCAAGGCAGCGATCCGCGAGATGATCGTGCCGTCGCTGCTGCCGGTGCTGTCGCCGATCGTCCTCTACTTCATCGTCAACGCGATCTCGGGCAAGTCGGAAGCCTTCAACGCGCTGGGCGCGATGCTGCTCGGCGTGATCGTGACGGGTCTTTTCGTCGCCATCTCGATGACCTCGGGCGGCGGTGCATGGGACAACGCCAAGAAGTACATTGAAGATGGTCATTTCGGCGGCAAGGGCTCCGATGCGCACAAGGCCGCGGTCACGGGCGATACGGTCGGAGATCCGTACAAGGACACGGCCGGTCCTGCGGTCAATCCGATGATCAAGATCACAAACATCGTGGCGCTGTTGCTGCTCGCAACGCTTGCCCACGGCGTTTGATCAGGCCGGAAACGAAAAAGGCGCGCTCGCGAGAGCGCGCCTTTTTCTTTGTTCGTTTGGGCTGCGATCAGGGGCCGCCACCGCCCGGATTTTGTCCGCCGCCCGGACCGCCGGCGCCGATTGGCACGCCCGGCGTGGCGTTGAAGAGCTGCTGCAGGAAGGTGAGCTCCTTGCCCTTGGCCGGCGTCTCGCGCGTTTCGAACGCCACGACATGGCCGTCCTTCAGACCATAATGATGGATGTCGCTGACGCGGCCCTCCTTGTCGAAATGCACCGCAAGGATCGAGCGCGTCTCTACACGCGGATCGAAGAATGCGATCTGCTTCTCGACGCTGGAAATGTAGTACCAGGAGTCGGTGCCGAACGTCGCTTGCGTCGACGGATCGCCGAGACGCTGCTGGATGGTGGTCTTGGTATCGGAACCGATCCGGATCGAGGCCTCCGCCACAGGATCAGGCAGGTAGCCCCGCTGATTGATGACCGGCGCACAGCCGGCAAGAAGCGCCGCCGCGGCGAGCGAAAGCTTTAGAAGCCTCATGAACTTTATCCCTGCAGCCGTGCTAAGTTTGAGCGCTTGGTGTAGCAGGCGCAAGTCTTTGGGAGAATAGATTAAATGCTGAACGCGCTGCGCCGGCGGGCGGAAACGCGGCGGGGGTCGGAGCGGCTCCTGGCGGAACTTGTGGCGCGCGCAAGGCGGCCGGTGTTCTACGAGAAACTCGCCGTCCCCGACACGATTGACGGACGCTTCGATCTGCTGGTGCTGCACGCCTGGCTCGTGCTCGAGCAGCTGAGGCAACAGGGCTCCGCCCGGCTTTCGCAAAGCCTGGTCGATGCCCTCTTCATTCACTTTGACGAGGCGCTGCGCGAGCAGGGCGCCGGCGACATCGGCATGGGGCGGCGCATGACCAAATTCGCCGACGCGTTCTACGGTCGGCTCAAGGCCTATGGCCAAGCGGCGGACGCGGCGGCTCTTGCGGAGGCGATCCGCCGGAACGTCTTTCGCGGCGATGCGGTCAAGGTTGAACCGGCCCGCGCGCTCGCCATCTATGCAGCCGCGGCGCGCGAGAGACTGTCAGGTCAGGATCTGGCGGCGGAGGCGCCAGACTTCGGACCGGAACCATGAGCGATCAGCAGCCCCCAATTGAGCGCCTTTACGATCTCAACCGCCTTTCCGAGGCCGGTTACGAAACCACGATCGCGCTCGGACCCGAGGAGCGCCAGAAGCTCGCCGCCTTTGCTGAAGTGAGCGCCGTCAACCGGTTCGAAGGGCGGGTCTCGCTGCGCCGGACGAGCGCCACACGCTTCGCTTATACGGCCCATCTCGAGGCCGAGATCGTGCAAGCCTGCGCCGTCACGCTGGAGCCTGTTTCCTCCAGCATTTCCATGGACTTCACCCGAGCCCTTCACCTCGTGCCGCACGTGAGGAAGACCGTGGATTTCAGCGGCGAGCTGGCGCCGGGGGCGGGCGACGACGAAGTTCCGGAGGAAATCGACAACAGCCGCTACGACCTCGCCGGCCCGCTGCTCGAGGAATTTTCCCTCGCCATCGACCCCTATCCGCGGGCGCCCGGCGTCGCTTTTAACCCTCCGGAAGACGCGCAGGACAGGCCGGAAAGCCCGTTTGCCGTGCTGGGGAAGTTGAAGCGGTAGCGGCCGGATTTGGCCTTGAATCCCGAGGGCGTTTCGGGTTCACTCCGCGCCTTGTTTTGCCCGCCCCCTCCAAACTGGCCGGCGCGTCGTAAAAAGGCGCAAAGGGTGCCGATTTGGTCGAGGGCCACTAGAAGCTGATGGAGCATCCGCCATGGCGGTCCCCAAGAGAAAAACCTCGCCGTCGAAGCGGAACATGCGCCGCTCGCACCACCGCCTTGCGGCATCCTCGTACAACGAATGCGCCAATTGCGGAGAGCCGAAGCGCCCCCACCATGTTTGCGGCAAGTGCGGACATTACGACGGACGCGAGGTCGCAAAGGTCGAAGCCTGAGCGCTCGTCCTGCCGCGCGAGGCCACTGAAGCGAGAGGCCGCAAGTGACCCGCGAACTGACCGTATCGATTGACGCCATGGGTGGCGATGCCGGTCCCGGCGTCGTCGTCGCCGCGCTGGCGCGCTCGATCGTGCGTCATCCGACGGTGAAATTCCTGCTGCATGGCGACGAAGAACAGCTGAAGCCTCTGTTCGCCAAGCGCCAGAAGCTGCTTCAGCGCATCGAGATCCGCCACTCGGCGGAACGCGTGCGCATGGAGGAAAAGCCGAGCCAGGCGCTGCGCCGCGGTCGCAACACCAGCATGTGGCGCGCCATCGAATCCGTCGAGAAGAAGGAGGCCGAAGTCGCGATCTCCGCCGGCAACACGGGCGCTTTGATGGCGATGTCGATGTTTCAGCTGAGGACGCTCGACGGCATCGACCGGCCGGCCATCGCCGCGTTGTGGCCGACCAAGCGCGGACAGAGCGTGGTGCTCGATGTCGGCGCCAATGTCGCCAGCGATGCGCAGCAGCTCGTCGATTTCGCGGTGATGGGCGAAGCCTTCGCGCGCGCCATCCTCGGCCTCGAGCGGCCGACCATCGGTCTCTTGAATGTCGGCGCCGAAGACGTGAAGGGCAACGAAGCCGTGCGCGGCGCCGCGCATATCCTGAGGAGCGCCAAGCTGCCGATCGAGTTCTGCGGCTTCGTCGAAGGCGATGACATCGCCGAAGGCACGGTGGACGTCATTGTGACCGACGGTTTCACCGGCAATGTCGCGCTCAAGACGGCGGAAGGCACCGCCAAGCTGGTCGTCCATTTCATGCGGACGGCGCTCAACCATTCCTTTCTCGGCCGCATCGGCGGCCTTCTCGCCAAGGGCGCGCTGGGCACGTTGCGTCGCAAGCTTGACCCGCGCAGCGCCAATGGCGGAATCTTCCTGGGGCTCAACGGCGTCGTGGTGAAAAGCCACGGCGGCACCGACGCGATGGGTTTCGCAAGCGCGCTCGACATGGCGATCGACATGGCAAAAGCGGAAGTCATTCCCAAGATCGTCGCGGACCGCGCGGCGATCGTGCCCCTGCAAACGCAAACTGCGGGAGCTGCCGCTTCGTGACTATTGTTCGTTCTCAGGTCATCGGCCTCGGCGCGTATCTGCCGGAGACCGTTCTCACCAACAGTGAACTCGCGAAAAAAGTCGACACGAGCGATCAATGGATCGTCGAGCGCACCGGCATCCGCGAGCGCCGCATCGCGAAGCAGGGAGAGAAGACGTCCGATCTTGCCGTCAAGGCGGCCGAAGCCGCGCTGGCCGATGCGAAGATCGATGTCGGCGAGATCGATCTGATCATCGTCGCGACGACGACGCCGGACGAAACATTCCCGTCCGTCGCCACGCGCGTGCAGGCGCGGCTCGGCATGACGCGCGGCGCCGGCTTCGACGTGCAGGCGGTGTGCTCGGGATTCGTGTTCGCGGTGGCGACCGCGGACAATTTCATCAAGACGGGCGCCGCGAAAACCGTGCTGGTGATCGGCGCCGAGACGATGTCGCGCCTGATGGACTGGACCGATCGCACGACCTGCGTGCTGTTCGGCGACGGCGCCGGCGCGATCGTGCTGCGTGCAGGTGAAGGCGAGGGCACGTCGAAAGATCGTGGCGTGCTCAATGCGGAACTCTATTCCGACGGACGCCTGCACGATCTTCTCTATGTCGACGGCGGTCCGTCCTCGACGCAGACGACGGGCTTCCTGCGCATGCAGGGCAAGGACGTCTTCAAGCATGCGGTGACGAACACCTGCGCCGCGATCGAAACGTCCGCGAGGAACGGCGGCATCGCTGTCGCCGACATCGACTGGATCGTGCCGCATCAGGCCAACCAGCGCATTCTCGACACCACCGCGAAGAAGTTGCATGTGCCGCTCGATCGCGTGATCTCGACCATCGCCCATCACGGCAACACCTCCGCCGCATCGGTGCCGCTGGCGCTCGCGGTCGGAGTGGCCGACGGACGCATCAAGAAGGGCGATCTCGTGCTCCTCGAAGCCATGGGCGGCGGCTTCACCTGGGGTGCCGCGCTCATCCGCTGGTAGGGGTCCCGCCGCGTCCGCGGGAGCGTTATGAACAGATTCTCCTATCCCTTTGACATTGACGGGAAATCGACCCGCGCCTAGGCTTTGGGCGCGATTAGGGAGTCGATTCCGCATGACGACGAACACCCTGACCCGAGCCGATCTCACGGAAGCGGTGTTCCAGGCCGTCGGTCTGTCCCGCAACGAGTCGGCCCAGATGGTCGAGGACATGCTCGAGGAAGTCTGCGACGCGCTGGCGCGCGGCGAGACGGTGAAGCTGTCCTCGTTCGGCACCTTCGCGGTGCGCCAGAAGTCCCAGCGCATGGGCCGCAATCCGAAGACCGGCGACGAAGTGCCGATCGCGCCGCGCCGGGTGCTCGTGTTCCGGCCGAGCCATGTCCTGAAGGCCATGATCAACGGCGAAACGCCGGATCTCGAGATTACGGAATGAGCGCGGTGCCAGCGCATAGTGTGACGGCGAAGGGAAAATCGCCGGAGGCGTTCCGCACCATCAGCGAAGTCTCCATGGAGCTCGACGTGCCGCAGCACGTCCTGCGCTTCTGGGAGACGCGCTTCGCGCAGGTCCGTCCCGTCAAGCGCGCCGGCGGCCGGCGCTTTTACCGGCCCGAGGATGTAGCGCTGCTGAAGGGCATCCGCTCGCTGCTCTACTCCGACGGCTACACGATCAAGGGTGTGCAGAAAGTGCTGCGCGACAAGGGCTGGCGCCATGTGGCCGAGCTCGGCCGCGGCCTTCAGGCCGACAGTCTGTCGCCGTGGCAGGCGCTCGATGACGATCAGGTTGACGCGCCCGAAGACACGCTCGCCAAGCTGCCGGTCGCGGATCTGAAAAGCGCCGATCTTGCCGAGGCGGGCGAAAAGGAAACCGGCGCCCGCGCCGCGATCTCCGCCCTTATGCGCGCCCATGCCGACGCGGCCGACACGGTCTCGCTGGACGAGCACAAGCGCGTGCGCCTCGAGCTGCTGCTCGCCGAGCTCCTCGTGATGCGCGACCGCATCCGCGCCGTGAGGCCGAAGGCCTGAGCTTTGACGGCCAGGGCCGGCGCCGGATTGAGTCCGGGGGAAGCGGCTGCCCATTGCGCGCGTGCCACGCCCAGAATGCGCGCCATGCGCCGCGAGCGCGGCCTGCGTCTCTCCCCTGCTATCAGGGGAAAAATCAGGGGCGAAAAATTTCCGCCAGCCCGCCAGAATCGCGGATAGCCGCGTCGCACAGGCCTTTCCCGCACGGCGCAGCAAAAGCGCAAGTCGAAGATCAGGGCTGGGCAGGGCCAAATTCATCCGTATAAGTCCTAATTATGCGACCCGTCGCATGGGCCGCAGGCACGCCCGCCTCGGCCGACGCATACCGTGCCACAGCCGAAAGAACAAAGCAAGAACAAAATGTATGGAGGGGCGCGGACGGCCGCACGAGACCTGCCGCGCGTGTCATGCCTTATGAGAGCCGCCGATCACGGCACCCACAAAATAATTCAATCCTCGAAACGACATTCCCGCGGCGCTCCTAGCGCGCCGTCGGATAGTTCTGCGGTCGTCGGAAAGATGCTGGCGAGGGCGCCCGCGCTCCGACGGGATACGCGCCGCCCTGTGCGGTCTGTGCGTCGCGGGCGGTGATCTGCATCTGCAGCGCGCATCGTCGACAATTTGTGCAAAGCGTCTGTGCCGATGACGTTGGGAGCGCGGGCGCCTCGCCCGCACGTGCGCCGCACATCGGCGAGATTTATTCACCCCCCGAAATACCCCGGCCTGGAGATATCCGCGATCATGCCGATCTCTCGCGGCTTCCAGCCCAGCCATTTCTGCGTCAGCGCGCTTGAGGCCGCGCCGTCCATCCCCGCGAACATCGCCATGAATCCGAAATGCGCAGGCGCTTCGTCCTCTGTGATCGACCGTGTCGGCACCTTCAGGTGCCGTGCGATGATCTCGGCGATGTCGCGCGCGGTGACGCCTTCGTCCGCCACCGCGTGATAGCTCGTGCCGCTTTCGCCTTTTTCCAGCGCCAGCCGGTAAAGCCGCGCGACGTCGAGGCGATGCGCCGCCGACCAGCGGTTGCTGCCGTCGCCGATGTAAGCGGCGACGCCTTTCTCCTGCGCGAGCAGCAGCAGCAAATTGACGAGGCCGCATTTGCCGTCGGCGCCATGCACCTGGGGCAGGCGGATCGCCATGGCACGCACGCCCTGCTTCGCAAAAGCGAGGCCCGCGGTTTCGGACTCGCGCGGCAGACCGGGCTGGACGGGATCGATTTCCGTGGCGAGCCGCCCCGGCGCCACCAGCAGCGTGCCGGAGGTGACGATGAAGGGCTTGCCCGTGCCTTCCAGTACGCCGCCCATCGCCTCGATGGCGCGCTTGTCGATCTGTCCGTTCTCCGCGAATTTCGAGAAGTCGTGGATGAAGGCGAGATGGATGGTGCCGTCCGTGTCCTTCGCGCCTTTCCGGAGGCTGTCGAGATCCTCGAGCGAACCTTTGTGCACTTTGGCGCCCAATTTTTTCAGCGCTTCGGCGTTGGCGTCGGAGCGGGCGAGGCCGACCACCTCGTGGCCGTTGGCGAGCAATTCCTTCGTGGTGGCCGTGCCGATGAATCCGGCGGCGCCGGTGACGAATACGCGCATGCGAAACACTCCCTGTTCTGAAGGGCGGGATCTTGATAGTCTGCGCATCCGGGTAAAGATGTGAGATTATACGGGTATAATCGCTAACAGGATGGGCGGGAGCGGTCCAACTTTTATCATCCAAACATCCGTCATCGCACGGCGCGCGGCATAGCGCGATCTCCGCCTGCGCTAAAGCTTCGGCGGATTAGGAGTGACGACTTGATCCGCTGGAGCCTTGGCGAAGGCGGACGGGCGACCTGATTTTGCGCTCGGGAAAAAATGGGTCGCCCGCATGAAGCGGGCGATGACGATATGAAAGTTCTGAACATGAACGGCACCAACCCGCTCGGGAATTATCTGAAGGACCGCAGAGCCAAGCTCGATCCCGCGGCGTTTGGCTTTTCACTGACGCGCCGTCGCACGCCGGGCCTCAGGCGCGAGGAAGTCGCGCAGCGCGCCCATGTCAGCGCCACCTGGTACACCTGGCTGGAGCAGGGACGCGGCGGCGCGCCGTCCGCCGATGTGCTCGATCGCATCGCGCGCGCCATGATGATGACCGATGTGGAGCGCGAGCATCTGTTCCTGCTGGGGCTCGGCCGGCCGCCGGAAGTGCGCTATCAGGAGCCCCACGGCATCACGCCGCGCCTGCAGCGCGTGCTCGACACGCTGGATCACAGTCCCGCCTTCATCCGCACGGCGACGTGGGACGTGATCGCATGGAACGCGGCCGCGGCGGCGGTGCTGACGGATTATAGCGCGTTGCCCGACGGCCAGCGCAACGTGCTGCGCATGATGTTCCGCGATGCGCGCGTGCGCGCGGCACAGTCCAACTGGCAGAGCGTGGCGCGTTATGTGGTGGCGTCGTTCCGGGCCGATGTGGCGCGCGCCGGCGCCTCGCGCGCCGTGCAGTCGCTGGTCGACGAGCTGTGTGCGACGAGTCCGGAATTCGCAAGCATGTGGCGCGACAACGATGTGCAGGCGCATGGCGACGGCCGAAAGGTGCTGCACCATCCCGTCGCGGGGCCGCTGGCGATGGAGTTCTCGGCCTTCGCCGTCGACGGCCGCCCCGATCTCACCATGGTGATCTACAATCCCGCGACCGACGCCGACGCCGACAAGATCCGCGCGCTGCTGAAGCCGGCGAAGAAGACGAAGCGCCGGGCGCGAAGGCGCTGAGGGTGTTTCTGCGACATCGACAATGATCTTAGACCTCGCAGGCGGAGAGATACCCCTCACCCGCACCTGAGCAGACGTCTCCGTCCGAGCCCTGCATCCCTCTCCCTCAAGGGGAGAGGAGGAATTCTGCGCCTTGCACATACATCTCCCGGCACTGCGCCATGTTCTGCAGCATTCGAGCGAGGCTCGGGTTTTCTCCTCTCCCCTTGAGGGAGAGGGATGCAGGGTGCGGAGTGTCAAGTCTGCTCACGCGCGGGTGAGGGGGCTCTGTCCGCGATGTGGAACTTGAGCGTTCGAGCGAGGCTTAGGTTTCCTCCTCTCCCCTTGAGGGAGAGGGATGCAGGGTGCGGAGTGTCACGTCTGCTCGCGTGCGGGTGAGGGGGCTCTGTCCGCGATGGGAAACTTGCAGGCGAGGCCGCGCTGCCGAAACGACATCCCAATCCTGTCGGGTGGGGCACGCCAACATTTCCTCATCGTTTGTTTTGCGCAGGGCGCTACAATTTCCCCAGCGTCGCCTTGAGCCGCTGCAATTCGTCGGCGTTGCCGCCATATCCCAGCTCGGCGTCCCAGATGTAGCGGGCGACCGCCTCCGATAGCGCCCAGTTCAGCGGAATGCCGCCATCCGGCTTGTCGTAGAGATAGAAATGGAAGAAGCGCTGGCCAGAGGCGCCGCAGAATTCGCGCAACGCATCGCGCAGTGCGACATTGGAATGTCCGGAGCGCGCGGTGTAAACGCCGATGACCGGCGCCAGCAGCTGCAGCGGGCGCTGCTGTCCATTGGGACGCTCGGGATCGTCGCGCAGCCGGTCGCAGCGGGGGATCTGGTCTTCTTCGATCGGATCCGCATCGGCGGACGCCTCGACGACGACCGGATCGGCGCCGTGCCGGCGGAGCCAGCGGGCCAGCTCGAGCGCGGTCTGAAGGCCTTCGTTTTCGAAATAGCCGCCGTCGATGATCTGTGCGGGATTGGGAGCCGGCGGATCGCCGACCGGCGCCAGCTCGCCGGCCGGGCTCAGATAGGGAAAGCGCGCCGTATTGTCGATCGCGGTCGAGATGCGGATATCGGCGTGCAGCAGCCCCAGCGCATCCTTGGCCGCCGGAAACGGCGAGGCTCCTGCGAACGCGAAAGAGAACGGCGCGGTCAGGATGCGGTCGCCCGACTGGTCGTCGCTTCCGTTCGCGAGCCACAAGGGCACCTCTCCGCGCGGCTTTCCTTGCGCGTCATAGAAGAGTGCGAGATACGGCGCGGAAAAATCGTAGACGCCGGATGCGAAGGGCTGGTGCGCGGCAACCGCGTCGCGCCAGTTGCGCTCGAACGCTTCCTCCAGCGCATCGGCACGATCGCCGCCGCGGATCGCGGTGTCGATCGACTGTCCCGGCGCCGCGGTGCGGTGAACACTGTCGATGCCGCGGCGGACGACATCCGCAGGCAACCCCAGCAGCGCGCGGGCGACATCGCCCCACAGAAGCCCCGCGAGCAGCGGCCCCAGCGCGTCGGCACGCATCGCATCCTGAAAGGCCTGTTCGCGGCGGAGCGTGCGTTCGGGATCGTCCGGGAAACGATCGAGCGTGCAGCTGCGGCTGTCCTGGTCGGCGAGCGTCGACAGATAGGCCGCGGCACCGAGAGAGCCGCCCGAGACCGAGCTGACGGCGAAGATCGAGGTGTGGCGCGGCGCTTCATTGTCGACTTCGTCCAGCACGCGCAGTCCCCACAGCCCCGCGCGCGAGGCGCCACCGGAAATCGCGACGATGATCGGATGCGGCGTCGTTTCGCCGGGTGCGCAGCGCGCGCGCCACGCCGCCCATTCCGCGTCAAGACTTGCGCGGCTGTTCGGCGACATGCTCCCCGCAGCCGGCTCGATCACGCGCACATTGTGCAGCGACACCCACCACGCGGTGAGGATCATCACGACGAGGAGGCCGATGATGACCGGCGGCCGCTTCAGCTCGAAATAGACGATGCGGCGCGGCACCCAGAACGGAATCCGGAATTTGCAGAGGTCCAGCCAGAAGGTCAGGAACGACAGCGGGCCGAGCAGCAATCCGGCGCAGAGACAGAACGCCGCCGGGCCTGGCAGGCGGCCGATCAGCGTGACGACGAAAAACGACCAGTTGCCGACGCTCGGCACGAAAGTCCCGATGGCGCTGATGATGAAAAAGGAAAAGGCGAGGGCGAGGAACAGAAGCGCCAGGGTGCCGGAGAAGGGGGCGTAGCGGCCAAAGAGCGCGATGGTCTCCAGAAAGCCTGCCCAGATGCGTTGCGCGAGGATTCCGATGTTGTCGAAGACCCTCATGCGGTGGTCGCGGCTCCCGGCGGTGGAAGCGTCGACGGCGGATGCAGAAGGTCGTTGAGTCTCGCGATCAGTCGGCGGCGGAGATCGAGCAGGACGACGCCCGCGACGGCCCAGGCGAGCGCGAAGAGCGCATTCGGATAATCGTTGCTGCGGATGGCGGTGTAGATCGCGCAGAAGGCAACGGCGAGGAACAGGAACCGCGGCACGTATTTGAACGCGAGCGGATCGACGGCGAGTCCCGACCGCGAACGCCTGGGGCCGCCGCCGCCTCCAAGGTCGGTGTCATCGGGGACATGGAAACGCGCCGCCAGGACCGTGCGCGACCAGTACCAGGCGCTCAGCGCGAAAAAGAAGAAGCTCGCGTGATATTCGAGTCCGGGTATGGCGCTGTAATCGCCGAGGCTCGCCAGGATGTCCCGCATCTGGGGAAGGAAGATCACCGCTGCGGCGACGATCACGCACACGGCGACGGCGGCACGCGCCGTGCGGGCCATCGACAGCCACGACAGCATGATCTCCCGGCCGGATTCCTGCGGGCTTTCGCCGCTTTCTGACATCATCCGTTTCGCTCAGAAGCGAGACTCGCACCGACGCCGTCGAGTGTGAGGAGGCCTCGCAAAGAACGCAAGATTCGTACACACCCTGCATTCGACCGTGCGCCCCGACACGCTTAAGCCCATAGGGGCACGGTTCGCGAGCGCATATGCTGGCTCCCGCCGCAAACGCGGCCTCGAAGGGGGATGTCATGAGCAGACTTGCAGTGCAGTTCGGCGTGTGCGTCGGCGTTATCGCAGTCTTGATCTTCGTTTTCCTGCCCACGGCGCCGGCCAGAGTTTCCCTGGGACCGCCCACCACAATTTGCGGCGCGCTCAGTGCATCCTTCGCGGCGGACGTCAAAGCCAAGAACTACGTCGCCTCGGGCGTTGCTTCGCAGGCCTATGCGGCGCATGGCTGCTACAACGGCGTCGGGCTTCCCGCGGCCCTGCAGCTTGCCGGGCCGCAGACGAAGATCTGCAAGCGCGGCATCAAGAACATCCAGGCGTTCCTCAACGAATGCCCGACGGCGGATCCGGCCTATGGCTACATCCTGCAGAGCACGCCGATCAGCTTCGATTTCGCCGCCGTCGATCCGCAAACCCTCGCCACCGATGTCGCGGCCGTGTGCCTCGACAAGACAACGCTGCCGCAGAACGGCGGTCCGACGCTCCGGCAGCGCGAGGAATTCCGCACCGTGCAGGCGCTGCGCGTGATCTATTACATGGACAGCCAGGGTGATGTCGGCTGTCCCTATCCGTGGACGGGCGGTAAAAGCTTCTACAAATGGATGGTGTCGGAGGAAGGCGGCGTCAATATCCGCGACGACATCACGCTCAGCCAGTGCTGCAGCCCTCCCGTGGCGGGCGGCACGAACCAGCAGATCGAAATCGCGATGCCTAACCTGGCCGAGCCCAATCTCGACATCAGCCCCGACAATTACACCTGGCTCGGAATCTCCGGTCAGATATCGCTGATCGCGCATGAGACGCGTCACGAGCCCATTCCGCCGGGCCCCAACGGAAGCCCCTCGTTTCTGCATGTCGATTGCTGTCCGGCCGGGTCCAATGCTTGCGACCAGAATTACGACGAAACAAACCTCACCACGTACGGCGTCGAGTATTGGCTGAACCGGGCCTTCCTGAACGGGCAGGTCAATGTCGGTTACGCCTGCATGCCCGACGCCAACACGACCCAGTATCTGGCAATCATTACAAACGGGTTCATTATGCGCTTCTGCAGCACCAAGCCGCCGCAAGTGACTATCCCCGCTCAGCCGGGCGGGTCCTGCATGTAGGACGAATATTTTCTGTGGCTCCGGCCGTCACGCGAGGATACGAATCCGCTCATGCCCTACACCGACATCCTGTACGAGGTTGACGGTCCCATCCTGACCGTCACGCTCAACCGTCCCGACAAGCTCAACGCCTATACGGCCGTCATGGGCCGCGAGCTCGAGGATGCGTTCCGGCGCGCCGACGCGGACGATTCCGTCCGCGTCGTGATCGTGACGGGGCAGGGCCGCGGCTTCTGCGCCGGCGCCGACATTTCGGCAGGCGCCAACAGCTTCGACGCGGCGGGCGGCAATTCCGTCGCCTTCGGTCAGCCGGGCAGCGTGCGCCGTCGCGGCGGCGGCTTCGTCGATGCGATCTTCAATTGCAGGAAGCCCTCGATCGCGGCGATCAACGGCCCTGCCGTCGGCGTCGGCCTGACGCTCACGCTGCCGATGGATATCCGCATCGCCTCCGACAGTGCGCGCTTCGGATTCGTGTTCGCGCGGCGCGGGCTTGTGCCCGAAGCCGGCAGCGCGTGGTTCCTGCCGAAGCTTGTCGGATTGCCCCAGGCGCTGCGCTGGTGCCTGAGCGGTCGCGTGTTCCCGGCGAGCGAAGCGCTTCAGGGCGGCCTCGTCTCCGAAGTTGTTCCGGGTACGGACCTTCTGGCGCGGGCGCGGGAGATCGCGCGCGAGATCGCCGAAGAGACGGCGCCGGTGTCGGTCGCGCTGACGCGGCAAATGCTGTGGCGTTTCGCCGGTGCGCCGGATTACTCCGAGCTGTTGGGGCTCGACGGACCTTTGGCGGCGACGCTCGGCTCCGGCGGCGACGTGAAGGAAGGCGTCGCGGCGTTTCTCGAGAAGCGCAAGCCGAACTTTCCCGGCCGCGTCTCGACCGACATGCCGGATCTGTATCCGTGGTGGGAGGAGAGTGAGTCCGGGTCGTAGACCTCAGATTGCCGATCTAGACGAAGGAAGCCGGACGAGATCTGCCGACTCTCATTCTTTCCACTTCCATTGAACGAGCATCATTGCGATCGCGCCGAAGGATGCCACGGAGCCGAGTATAAGCGGCGCAAGCACCGCCTGTTCCTGCCATCTGGCGGCGACATGGCCCGCGCCGGCGATCGGCAAGGCCTTGCCGGTTCCCCAATAGGCGCCCGCCACGATTCCGATCCAGGTCACGTAGAACGAAATCCACAACACATGCGCCAGCGGGACGCTCCAGCCGTTCCAGAACGTCAGCCGCTCCCACAGGAATCCGAAGGCGATCAGCGCTACACCCATCTGGGTCGCCGCAAGATGCGCCGACAGGCCGATGCGCGGCGCCTTCAGGGCCGGGATCGCGAAGCCCGTGACCAGTCCGAGCAGGAACAGGAGAAGGCCGGTGTAACACAGAACGGACGAGATGCGTATCATCGGGCACCCAATAACAGACTGCTGGTCTGTAAATACCGACTTTAAGTCTGTCCGTCAATCGTGATATCGGGAGCCATGATCCGCCAGATCGACCGCAGCACCGCCACCATCGCCGGCATCCTTGCCGCGGCACGCGCGCTGTTCGCGGACGAGGGCTTCGAGGCCGCAAGCATCGACGGCATTGCGGCCAAAGCCGGCGTGGCCAAGGGCGCGGTCTATCACCACTTCGCGTCCAAAGAGGAGATCTTCACCCGCGTTCTGGAAGACGTGCAGGCGGAGATCGCCGCGTTGCCCGTTCCCGCATCCACGCGCGCCCTGCGCGATCCCGTGGATATCATTGCGGCGGAGACGCTGCGCTATCTGCTGGCGGCCTCCGAACCGTCGCGCAAGCGCATCCTCCTGATCGACGGCCCCGCCGTGATCGGCTGGCGCAAATGGCGGGAGATCGATGACCGCTTCTTCGGGGCCGGCGCCAGAGCCGCGCTGGCCGCCGTCACGCGCGGCACGTCCGGTGCGCGTGAGCTGGACGCGCTTGCGCATCTTCTGATGGGCGCCGTGATGGAAGCGTGTCTTGTCTGCGCAACGGCGCCCGATGCGAAGAAAGCGGCGCGCGAGCTTTCCGCGGGGTTGCGCAAGATGCTGGAGGGGCTCAGGGGCTGAGTTCCCTTGCCGCCATTTGTCGCGATCCGGATTCGCCGCAAACCGCGTAATCTCTTTGCGCGCGTGCCGACGCGTCCAAGAGCACAGCTCTAAATTCAGGGGATCGGGGGACAGGAGCAACAGATCCGGCCCTCCGGATAAGCCTGCTTCTGTCATCGCAAGCGTAGCCCGCGCGTGTCGGCGGGATGTGGAGGCTCGTGCCGGCGGCGCATGAGCTTCGCGACAGGAGCGCGACATGCAAATGCGTTTTTTTGCAGCGTGCATGATGATCCTCGCGACATTTTTCGCACCGCCCTTTTTTTCCGTCGCACAGGACGCGGTCGTCGATGAGCTCGGGACCCGCGGTTATATCTGGCGTCCGGAGTTGGCCCCGTCCGGAGACATGAGCGTGACCATCGATTTGAGCCGGCAACGCGCTTATGTCCGCCGCAACGGCGTCTGCATCGGGATCAGCACCGTCTCGACCGGCAAGCCGGGATACGAGACGCCGACCGGCGAATATACGGTGATGGAAAAGCAGCGGTTTCACCGCTCCAACCGCTACGACAATGCGCCGATGCCGTGGATGCAACGCCTGACGGAGTATGGCCTGGCGCTGCATGGCGGCCATCTTCCCGGCTATCCCGCGTCGCATGGTTGCATACGGCTGCCGCACGGCTTCGCCGCGGCGCTGTTTCGCGAAAGCTATATCGGCATGCGGGTGACGGTCATCGATGCGGCCCCGAGCGCAGACGAGGCCGCGACCTACGGCAATTCGGACCCGCCTTCCGGCTTGCCATCCTGCGAGGCCGACAGTTCGCCTTGACGACGCCGGACGCGGACGCCGCCGCCGCCTTCGTCCCGCGCACAGGCCGACCCTGCCACCCGGCTTTGCGACCCTGTTTCAGGCCGCCTTCTATGTGGTTGCCCGGCCCGAAACGCCCGACTATAGTCCGCGCCCCTTGCGGGGCTTGTGCCCCTCTTTTGGTACCGGAGCGTGGCGCAGCCTGGTTAGCGCACCAGTCTGGGGGACTGGGGGTCGTGGGTTCAAATCCCGCCGCTCCGACCATCTTTTCAAGCACCGGAAAACGGCTCCGAGACGGACCGCATCCAGGCGGCCGGAATCCCGCGGCGCGATGGAAATGATGACACGCGACGTGGGCAGAGCGGGGGTATTGAGCGCAGCGAGTTCGGCGACAAAAAAAGTTGGCGCAACGGGCGCGTTCACTCGCCGAAAAACAAGCGCCCCAGCCGCCCTTCGCCCAGCCTTTCGTTGAGCGCCGCAAGTCCGAAATAGGGCGTTAGGATCAGGCACAAGAGCAGGCAGCTTGCGAGGATCTCCAGCCCGGTGCTGCCGGCGACATGTGACAGCCCTTCCGCCGGCGCGCGGCCATGGACCCAGGCCAGAATCATCTCTTCGATCACCGAAAGCACAAAAAGCAGAACCGCAAACATGATCACCTGGTAGACGATCGTGTAGGCCAGCGGCCTGTCGCGATGGCGTTCGCCGAGATGAAGGTCCCGGCCCACCAGGATGAACTTGCCGAGGACGAGCGCTTTGACGACGGCAAGCCCCAGGATCGGAAAATCGACGCCATGGGCGCGCAGGATTGCGGCCTTGTAAACAATCAGCGCGCCGAAACAGACGTACAAATATCCTGCGATGACGGCGAAACGGATGATTTCCTCGCGAAGTCTCGAGCCGACCCGCGATGAGGGCTCACGATCGTTCGAGGCCATGATCGCCGCGTTGGCCGTCGCCTGCCTGTTCGGTCGGGGGCCGTGGAGCAGGCGCACGGCTGAGCGACGACAGCGCCGCGCGCGGCAGCTCGGCGGCGGCCAAAGACCACAGGGAGTAGGCGACCCCGCGGCGCCCCAACGTATCGATAGCCGATCTCAATTTTCCGCGGATTGCGGATTGTGCAGCGTCGACGACCGCCAGCGGGCCGTGCAGCATGAGGCTCGCATTGCGGTAGCAGGCCATCATGCAGGCGTTGCAGACGTCGTTCTGGTCGGGGATGTCGTCCAGCGCAAACACGGAGCCGAGCGGAGCCCGCCAGGCCTCGCAGCGCCAAATTTGGAGGTTCCAATCGAGGTAGAAATATTTTCGCCCCGCCACGCAAGGCACACGCTGCTCCTCGCCGCGGACGAAGCGCTTCACCTCGGCAATCGAGGCGCCGGGGTTCAGCACCGGAAACGACGTCCTCATGCGGTCGATGGCTTCGAACGCAGCGACCAGTTCATCTTCGCCCATATCGATCAGCGACGAGCTCTCATCGTAGACCAGGGATGAGGAGCCGAAGCGCTCCCGGCGGGGATAAGAGAAGCAGACCGCGTCAAAGCCGAGGCGCGCCAGCGTCGCCGGCAGCGCTTCATAGTCGACCAGCTTGTTGACAGTGACGCTCGCCCAGACGGGTATGGACAGAGCGTGCGCCTGTTGGATGCTGCGCGCGATTCTGCCTTCCAGTCCCGGAAGGCCGCGATTGGCCTCGTGCATCTGCATGTCGTCGCTGTCGATCGATATCGTAAGGCGGCGCAGACCTGCTTCGACGAGCCCTTCGATGTAACGGCTCAAGAACCAGCCGTTGGTGATCACTCCGCAGATCATGCCCGCATTCGCAGCTTCCGCGACGAGCAGCTCGATGTGCGGATGGACGAGCGGCTCTCCTCCCTGGAACGTGAGGTAGCGGATGTTGCGTCTGCGCAGAACCGGAAGCGCGCGCGTGAAGCCCGACAGGCTGAGATAGCGTCTGGGCCCGACGAGGTTCTTGTCGCGGGAAAAGCCGCAGAAATCGCAGGCCGCATTGCAGACATTGGTGACGGATACGTCGCAAAGCGCCGGCAGCATGTCCGTCCACCGGCGTTCGCGATCCGCGCGGAGGGGCTCCGCGGAGATTGGCTCGAGCGAGTTCACAAAATCCTCAGCATTGCGGCGGCCGCGCGAATCCGCGGCCGCGTTCAAGAGGCACGCATGACCGCCCGATGGCGGAGAAAACCAGAAGAGTGGATTAGCCGCGCTCGCCTTTGCGATGCTTGGCTTCGAGATCGTTCACCCTCTGTGTCAGCGCGTTGACGTCGGCGTTGGCTTTGTCGGCGCTTTGCTGCGCGGCCTGCGCTGCCTGTTGTGCCGCGGTCGCCGTCGACTGCGCCTGCTGTGCTGCGGAAAGCGCCTGATCGGCCGTCGCCTGTGCATGTTTGACGTCGTCGACCGATGCGCAGCCGCTGACAAGCGGTCCGACAGCCGCCACCGTGGCGATGGCGATGAATTTCAAAGCTCTGTGCATGACGAGAATCCCTTCCATCGAGAAATGTTGGACGGCCAAGGACGGCCGTCGGGACGCGCGGACTTCGCGAACGTCTCCGTGCATATCCAAGCGAACTCGCGTGCAAACGCTATTGGACCTAGGTCCAACTGCAGGAACGTGCGTCGCGCACAAAATCATTTTCGGGGCGACGGGACGCCGAACTCCATGCATTTCTTCAAATGCAATGCTCCGCTGCGTAATCCCTGGCCGTCGTGCCTGTTGATGATTGCGCTCGCACTCGCGACGCCTGCGGCAGCGCGCGACAGTCTCTTCGGGTTCAACGAAGACGATGCCGCATCGTCCGTGCAGGATGTCGTTTCCGGGCTCGATTCAGACGCTGCGGCCGGAACGCGCGACGGCATTGTTGCTGCGCAGGTGAAGGCATTCTATGCGGCCCGGGACTTCCGGATGGTGTGGAGCGGTGACGAGGATGCGAGCGAGCGTCTGACAGTGGTGAGATCGGCGCTTGAGCGGGCCGATCGGCAGGGATTGCGCCCACGCGATTACATTTCGGAGCTGTCGCGTTGGGGCGATGGCGCGAAGCCCGGGCGCGATGCCGCGGAATTCGATGTGACGATGACCGCGGCCCTGTTTCGCTACGCGCTCGATGTGCGACTCGGCAGGACCGAACCGAATCGCGTCTATAGAGATGCCGATTTGCCGCCGCAGAGCTTCGATGTGGCAGGAGCTTTCGCCACGGCGCTGCGGCGGGGAAGCATCGAAAGGTTTCTCGACGAGTTGCCGCCGCCGCATCCCGGTTACCGCTGGCTGGTCGATGCGCTCGCGCGTTACCGCGCCATTGCAGAAAAAGGGGGATGGCCGCTTTTGTCCATGCCTCGCGCCGGCGGAAAGCACGCAAATCCCTTGTCCCTGGCGTTGCGCCTGGCGGTGGAGGATCCCGACGTCGAGGACGAGCCCGCCGCGCTGCAAGAGGCGCTGGTGCGGTTTCAGCGGCGTCACGGTCTCGACGGAAGCGGCAAGCTCGATTTGGAAACGCTCAAGGCACTCAACATACCGGCCTCGTTCCGTGTCCAGCAGATCATCGCCAATATGGAGCGCTGGCGCTGGGTGCCGCGCGCGTTTGAAGACCGCTACATCCTCGTCAACGTTCCCGACCAAAGCCTCACATTCGTCGCGAACCAGACTGCCAAGCTTTCCTCGAAAGTCGTCATCGGCAAGATAACCAGTCCGACACCGATCCTGCGCACGGACGTCGTCGGCGTGGTCGCCAATCCGGCTTGGGATGTCCCCGACGACATTGCGGCAAGCAAGATACTGCCGCATCTCAGGCATCATCCGAATTATCTTGCCTCGCGCAACATGGTCCTCGCCAACGGCCATGTCGAACAGAACCCCGGCGACGGGAATGTGCTCGGCAAGCTCATGCTCGATTCGCCAAATCCGTTCGGCGTCTACATGCACGACACGCCGGACAAAAAGCTGTTTCTCTCCACCATGCGCGAGCACAGCAACGGTTGCGTGCGAGTGGAACAGATCGCGCCGCTCGCCTCCCTGGTGCTGGGCGGGGAGGACCCCGAAGACCGGATCATCGAAGCGATCGCCACCGGCGAAACGCAGGAGCTCCAGCTCGAGCGGCCTGTTGCCGTTTACATGCTCTATTGGACGGCTTTCGCCGATCCGGACGGAGCCATGGAATTCCGGCCCGACCTCTACGGCCGCGATGCGTCGTTGATCGCAAAGCTGCGTGCGCAGGCGCCAAAAGCGGCATTGCCGCTCGCGACCTTGGGCCTGCCCTAGGCCGAGGCTGCTGCGGGCTGAGCAACTATCTCGCCGGCGGCCTGCTGAACCCGCTTGTCATCGGCATCGCGGGGCAGATTGATGACGAAGGTCGAGCCCTGGCCCTGGCGCGAGCTCACCGAGATCGTGCCGCCCATCAGCGTGCAGAACCGCTGCGTCAGCGCCAACCCCAGACCGGTGCCGCCGAACTTGCGGGTGGTATCGAGCTCGCCCTGGCTGAAGTCCTTGAATATCCGGCTCAGGCTTTCTTCGCTCATCCCGATGCCGGTATCGCGCACTTCAATGATGAGACGCTGGCCCTGTTCGCTGTTCTGCTTGGAAACATTGAGCGCGATCGTGCCGTGGGAGGTGAACTTCGCGGCATTGCTGAGAAGATTCAGGATGCACTGCCGGAGCTTCAGAGGATCGCTGTGGATAATGGTTTCGCCCCGCGGCATCGTGACCTGCAGCTGATTGTGTTTTTTGGCCACGAGGGGCGCGGCCGTCGCGGTCACGTCGCGAATGAGCTGCGAGACGTCGACCAGTTCGATGGAGACATCAAGCCTGTGGGCTTCGATCCGCGTCAGATCCAGCACATCGGTGACGAGCGCGAGCAGGTGGCGTCCGGCCGCGTTGATGCGTTCCAGATCCACGGCGCGCTGCGAGCTTGCGGCGTCAGCGCCGAGATTGTCGCGCAGCATCTCGCTATAGCCGATCACCGCATTGAGCGGTGTGCGCAGCTCGTGGCTGATCTTGGCGAGAAAGATAGATTTCTGCCGGCTGGCGTTTTCCGCCCGCTGCATGGCTTCGCCGAGCGCTTCCATCTGCATGCGGCGCGCGCGCGTGGCCTGCTCCAGGGCGCCGCTGTCGCGGATGACCGCCTCATAATAGACCGAAAGCAGCGTCGTGTAGGTGATGGCCGCGAGAATCGAGAAGAGGTTGGC
>DATKON010000006.1:0-5141 GCA_035524575.1 Rhizomicrobium sp. | reverse complement strand
GACAAGAAGACCATGCGGATTCCAGGCATCGAGCGCAACACCCTGCACCGCAGGGCCAACCAGAAGGCCTACCGAATAGAGGATCACATAGGCCGCATTGGCGCCCAGGAGTTCGCCGCCCTTGAAACGCTCGCCGATAAGCGTGAGCCCGATCGTGTAAATGCCCGTGACGATGCCGCCCCAGAGCGCCAGGAGGATATAGGTCGCGAACGGCCAGTGGGTGACGAAGGGCATCAGCACCGCGCCGATCACGCCGGATAGTGCGCAGAGGATAAGGAGCCGCCGGCGGTCCATATGGTCGGCGAGATAGCCGACCGGATATTGAAAGAGGACCCCGCCGATCGAGATCGCGGTCACGAACAGGGCGGCGTTCGCTTCGCTGTAGCCCGTGCGCACGCCATAGACCGGCAGAAGCCCCGCCATGCCGGCGTCGATGGATCCAAAGACGAAGGCGGCGAGAAGCGCGCCCGGCGCAATGCGCAACAGGCTCAGCACCGGCTGTCGGGTATGCGTCTCGATTTGCGGCGCTGCGCGGCGCGCCAGGATGACGGGCACGAGGGCCAGGAGCATCATCGCCGCGCCGGCGACGAACGGCGCGATGCCGCGCGTGCCGATCAGGCCCAGCATGGCAGGGCCGACGGCAAATCCGCCGGACAGGCAGACCGCATACAGCGCCACCATGCGTCCCCGGTTGCGCTCGTCGGCCAGCTGGTTGATCCAGAATTCGGAGACGACGAACAAACTGTTCAGCGCGGAGCTCAGAACGAAGCGGATGGGAAACCAGAGCCAGAGATTGGGCGCCTCGTAGATCGCGACGAAGGACGCGGCGACGATGGCGAGCATGCCGGCGAGATATTGCGCGGCGCCGAATTTTTGAATCCAGCGCGGCACATAGGGCGTGACCAGAATGGCCGCGAGACCGCCGGTCGCGAGATTGAGCCCGTTGATGGTGCCGGGATAGCCGCGCCGCTCGAGGATGAGGCCGAGCAGAGGAAGTGTCAGCCCCATGCCGATGCCCGACGCCGTGCACGTGGCGAGAATGGCGATCAGACTTGCATGTCTGTCGCGCGAGGCGGCGAGCGTCACAAATAGCTCATGTTGGCTTTGCCGCGCGTGAAGCGGAAGAAGGGAACGGGCCTGTCGCCGCCGTCCACGGCGCGCGCTTCGGCCTCGTCCAGCACGCGGCGCGTGATGCTCATCAGATCAAGGGCGCGCGCTTCGGCGAGCGTGAGCCAGGTCGGCTTCAGCAGTTCTTCCTGATGCGTGGCGTCGACTTCGTGTGCGATTGCGTCCGCGTCGACCATGAAGAAGCGCGCATCGAAACGGCGCGTACGGCCGGGCGGGGTGATGGCGCGCGCGACGAGATCGAACCTGTCCAGCCGCGGCACGATGCCGTGCGCAAAATAGCGCTGCCAGGCTGGTGCGCGTGTGCGCGGCGCCTGGGCAGATTTCTCGCCGATGAGAACGCCAGTTTCTTCGAAGGTTTCTCGGATGGCGGCGAGCGCGAGGCCGCGGGCGCGGGCAGGCGAGATCCCGTTCTCCACTTTGCGCGCCACATCGGGGCGCAGCGCGCCGCCGGCCGCGATACGCATGTCGCACGGATCGATGCGCCCTCCGGGAAAGACGAATTTGTTGGGCTGAAACGCCATCTTCGCGTGGCGCTGTCCCATCAAGACGCGGATCGCGTCCTTGTCGCGGCGCACGATGATCAACGTTGCCGCGTCCTTGGGCCGGAGCGCCGGCCCCGGCACGATCTTCTCGTCGGCATCGAAAAGCTGCTGGTTCATGAGTCCGATGCTAGTTTGTAAATATGGACGAATGCCATAGGGATTTTCAGCGCAGAGGACGCAGTGGTTGCGCGGAGTACGCAGTGGCGTCCGGTTTGTGTCCTTATCTGCGATCCCTTTGTCTGCAAGGTCATCTGCGCGCGAAGCGCGCAATATAAGCTCATGGGCGCAGTGAGCTCGTCATCGCCATGCGCACAGGCGCCCCGCGTCCACCGCGCAACCTCTGCGTCCACTGCGCTAAAATTTTCGAAGCTAACGCCGCTTTCGAGCAGTTGGCTTTGGCCGGAATTTGACCTGCGGTTTCGGCGCACGCGAGGGCGCGTTGTGCTCGGTCAGCTCAAAGCGGAGCCCTCCGGTCAAAGGGGCCGCCTCGACCAATCGCACATTGAGGATATCGCCGAGGCTGAATTTCGTGCCGGAGCGGTCGCCGACCAGCGCATGGCGCTTTTCGTCGTGATGGAAATATTCATGGCCCAGCGTGCGTGCCGGGATCAGGCCTTCCGCGCCGGTTTCCTTGAGGCGCACGAACAGTCCGAACCGGGTGACGCCCGTGACGCGTGCATCGAAGGTAGCGCCTTCGCGCTCCTTCATGAAGGCCGCGACATAGCGCTCGGTGGAGTCGCGTTCGGCCGCCATGGCGCGCCGTTCGCACATCGAGATGTGGTCGGCCGTTTCGCCGAGTTTCTGAATCTCGTTGTCGGTCAGACCGTCGCGGCCGAGCTTCAGCGCGCGGATCAGCGCCCGGTGAACAATCAGATCGGCGTAGCGGCGGATCGGTGAGGTGAAATGCGCGTAGCGCTGCAGGTTGAGGCCGAAATGTCCGACATTGTCAGGCGAGTACACGGCCTGCGCCTGCGTGCGCAAGACGACGTCGTTCATGACTTCGGCGTGCACGCCGCTTTTTGCCTGCGCGAGGATCCGGTTGAACACGCCGGGCTTGATCACCTGCCCCTTGGCGAAATTGACGCCGATGGTGCGCAGGTAGTCCGAAAAGGCGAACAGCTTTTCCTTCGAGGGTTGCTCATGGATGCGATAGACGAGCGGAAGGCGCGCCTTTTCGAGGCTTTCGGCCGCGGCGACATTCGCCTGGATCATCAATTCCTCGATGACCCGCATGGATTCCAGGCGGTCTCGGAAGGCGATGGATTTCACCTTGCCGTCGTCGCCGATGATCACGCGCCGCTCCGGCAGGTCGAGATTGAGCGGATCGCGCTTGTCGCGTGCCACGACGAGCGACTGATACGCATCCCAAAGCGGCGCCAGCGCTGCTTTGTGAATTTCGCGGTTTTTCGCATCAGGCTTGCCGTCGAAGGCGCGCTGCGCTTCCTGATAGGTGAGGGTGGCCGCCGAGCGCATGATCGCGCGCAGGAATTCGTGGCGTATTTTGTGGCCGTTCCTGTCGAAGATCATCCGCACGGCGAGACTGGTCCGGTCTTCATTGTCGACCAGCGAGCACAGATCGGCCGACAGCCGCTCAGGCAGCATCGGCACGACACGATCGGGGAAATAGGCTGAGTTGCCCCGCTTCCAGGCTTCGCGATCGAGCTCCGATCCCGGCGTGACGTAATGGGCGACGTCGGCGATCGCCACGATCACGATATGGCCGCCCTTGTTCGACGGATCGTCGTCCGGGCCGGCCCATACCGCATCGTCGTGGTCGCGCGCATCTTCCGGATCGATGGTCACGAGCGGGAATTTCCGCAAATCGGTGCGGCCGCGCGCGACCGGCGGCGCGGCACGTTCGGCTTCGTCGAGGACGGCTTTTGGAAATTCGGTCGGAATGCCGTGCGCATGGATCGCGATCAGGCTGATCGCTTTCGGCGCATTCATGCTGCCGAGGCGCTCGACGATCCGCGCGCGCGGGAAACCTCCGGCGCGGCCTGCCAGCGGCTCGGCGACCACCAGCTCGTTGTTCTCGGCGCCACCGGCATCGCGCGCATCGACGGTGAATTCCGTGCGCGACTTGCGATCGATTGGCGCGATGCGGCCCTCGCGGGCAGGGCCTTTGCGATAGACGCCCAGCACGCGATGGGCGCTCGCACCCAGCTTCTTGATGATGCGGGCTTCGTAGCCGTTCTTCGTTTCCGACAGCCGCGCGAGAATGCGCTCGCCGCGGCCGGGCAGGCCGGCGGCTTCCTGATCGCGTCCGAGAATGACGAAGATATTCGGCGGTTCTTCGTCCTCGTCCCAGCGTTGCGGCCGCGCCAAAAGCTCGCCGTCGGGATCCTGCCCGGTGATTTCGAGCACGGCCACTTCGGGAAGCTGTCCGGGCTTCGCGTAGGCGCGCTTGCCGGTGCGGGTGATCGTGCCGTCCTGTTCGAGCTCTCTGAGGATGCGCTTGAGCTGGATGCGATCATTGCCCTTGACGCCGAGGGCGCGCGCGAGATCGCGCTTTGTCGCGTGCGGTTCCTTCGCCAGCGCTTCGAGAACGCGCTCCCTGTCGAGCCGCTTTGGAGTGTCGTCAGGCCGTTTCCGCGCCAACGCCTTACGCGTCTTCCGACGCGCGCGAGGATTTGGCCGATTTCTTGGCCGGCGATTTGGCGGCCTTCTTCGAAGCCTTCTTGGCGGGCGCCTTCTTCGCCGCTTCCTTCTCGGGCTTCTCGGTCGCCGCCTTCTTCGCGGCTTTCTTCGGTTTCTTCCCGCCACCCTTGGCCGCGCGATCCGCAATCAGCTGCACCGCCTGCTCGAGCGTGACGGAGAGCGGATCCGCATCGCGCGGGATCGTCGCGTTGATCGAGCCGTCGGTGACATAGGGACCATAGCGGCCGCGCATCAACTTGACGGCGGCACCTGATTGGGGATGCGCGCCAAGCTCTTTCAAAGCCTCAGGCCCGCGCGGACTGCGCGACTTGGCTTTCTTTTCGGCGAGCACAGTTACGGCGCGATTGATACCGACGGTGAACACTTCGTCCGCGCTGTCGAGCGAAGCATATTGTCCGTCATGCGAGACGTAAGGCCCATAGCGGCCAAAACTGGCGGTGATCGGCAGGCCGGTTTCGGGATGCTTGCCCACTTCGCGCGGCAGCGCGAGCAGCTTCAGCGCATATTCGAAATCGACGGCCGAGCGGTCGACGCCTTTGGGAATCCCCGAGCGTTGCGGCTTCTCGCCGTCGCCGCGCTGCACGTAAGGACCGAAGCGTCCGGTGCGCAGCGAAATCGGCTCGCCCGTTTCGGGATCGGTGCCGAGCACCTGCGGCTGCGCGTTGCCGGCTTCTTCCGCCGATTGCCCCAGCTGGCGTGTGTAGCGGCACTCCGGATAGTTCGAGCAGCCGATAAAGGAGCCGAAGCGGCCCAGCTTGAGGCCGAGCCGGCCATTGCCGCAGTTCGGGCATTTCCGCGGATCGTCGCCGTTCG
>DATKON010000005.1:0-5333 GCA_035524575.1 Rhizomicrobium sp. | reverse complement strand
GAGGTGGCGCAGGTCCGCGAGATCGACGGTGCGTCGGCCTTCCTTCCGAAGGACCGCGTTCAGCGCGCCCAGAAGATCGGGCGCGGTATCGACAAGCGTGCCGTCGAGGTCGAAAACGAGCGCGGGCGAGTTCATATAGGTGAGCCTATGTGGGGAATTCCCGTGGCAATATACGGTCGCAAATCGTCATTTTGCCGCGATTCGCGGGCAGGCTATCGGAAGCGTTGACGGCGAGACAGAAGTTTATGGTGAAGCGAGCGGGCATAATTTTGGCGGCGGGCCAGGGTACGCGGATGAAATCCGCGAAGCCGAAAGTGATGCATGCGGTCGCGGGTCGACCGATCCTCGGTCATGTGATCGCGGCCCTGAAGGGCGCGGTCGTCGATCGCGTCGTTGTCGTGACGGCGCCGGATGCGGACGAAGTCCGCGCCTATGCGGCGGCCGAAGGCGCTGAGAGCGTGGTGCAGGACAAGCAGCTCGGCACGGGCCATGCCGCAGCATCGGCCGGCGCGCTGCTGTCGGATTTCCCGGGCGTCGTCGTCACCACCTATGGCGACATGCCGCTCGTGACATCGGCGACCTTCGAGGCCTCGTTCGCGGCGCGCGAGAAAGCCGGCATGGCGCTCGTCGCGTTTCGCGCCAAGGATCCGGCGCAATACGGCCGCGCGATCCTTGGCAAGGACGGGCTTCTCGATCGCATCGTGGAGTTCAAGGACGCGAGCGCAAGCGAACGCGCCGTCGATCTGTGCAATGCCGGCATCATGGCCGCCGACGCGAAGAGCTTCTTCCGCTGGGCGGCGCGTCTCGAGAACAAGAACGCGCAAGGCGAATATTATCTGACGGACATTCCTTTCCTCGCGAAAAAAGACGGCATCGGCTGCGCGGTGGTCACTGCCGAAGAGATCGATGTGATGGGCGTGAACAGCCGTGCCGAGCTTGCGACAGCGGAAGCAGCGATGCAGCGGCGCCTTCGCGCGGCGGCGATGGCGAACGGCGTCGGCATGATCGCGCCGGAGACCGTGTGGCTCAGCTATGACACGGTGTTCGAGCCGGACGTGCAGCTCGAGCCTAACATCTTCTTCGGCGCGAAGGTGATCGTGCGATCGGGCGCAATCATCAAGGCGAATTCGCACATCGAAGGTGCGGAGATCGGCAAGGGCGCCATCGTCGGCCCCTTTGCGCGGCTGCGTCCCGGCGCGCACCTCGAAGAAGGCGTCCATATCGGCAATTTTGTCGAAGTGAAGAATGCGCGCGTCGAGAAAGGCGCCAAGGCCAATCATCTGACCTATCTCGGCGATGCGCGCGTCGGCGCGGGCGCCAATATCGGCGCCGGCACCATCACCTGCAATTACGACGGCTTCGACAAGCATCACACCGATATCGGCGCGGGCGCTTTTATCGGCTCGAACGCGGCGCTGGTGGCGCCCGTCAAAATCGGCGACGGCGCTTATGTCGGTGCAGGCTCGACGATCGCAAAGCCGGTCGACGAGAATGCGCTCGCCGTCGTGCGCGCCGAGCAGAAAAGCGTCGCCGGCTGGGCCGAGAAATTCCGCGCGCGCAAGAAGGCGGAAAAAGCGGCGAAAGCGAAGAACAAGAGTTGATGGCTGTGCAACACGAGGCATTTTTAGCGCAGAGGTCGCAGGGGATGCGCGGAGGACGCAGTAGCACCGCCGCGTGCGTCAGCGCGCAGCCCACGCATCGAAAGAAACTCTGCGCGCTTCGCGCGCTCGTTGTTTCTGCGTCCTCCGCGCAACCTCTGCGTCCACTGCGCTAAGAATCTATAAGTCTGGGAGTTTTTAGATATGTGCGGGATCGTTGGCATAGCGGGCAGGGATCATGCTTCGGACGAGATTCTCGATGCGCTGAAGCGCCTGGAATATCGCGGCTACGATTCCGCCGGCATCGCGACGCTGGTCGACGGCCATATCGAGCGCCGCAGGGCGCCGGGCAAGCTTTCCCAATTGGGCCGGGTGCTTGCTGCGCATCCGCTTCCGGGCCGCACCGGTATCGGCCATACGCGCTGGGCCACGCACGGCGCGCCGACCGAAGGCAACGCACATCCCCATGCTTCCGCGCGCGTCGCCGTGGTGCACAACGGCATCATCGAGAATTTTCGCGAGCTGCGCGACGAGTTGATCGCGAAGGGCCACAAATTCCAATCCGAAACCGACACGGAAGTCGCCGTGCATCTGGTGACGGACTATCTCGACCAGGGTCTTGATCCTGCGAAGGCGGCGATGACGGCGGTGCGCCGCCTCAAGGGCGCCTATGCACTCGCGATGATCTTCTCGAAGGAGGAAGCGCTCGTGATCGGCGCGCGGCAGGGAAGCCCGCTCGCGGTCGGCTACGGCACGGATGCCGCCTATCTCGGCTCGGACGCATTCGCGCTGGCTCCGTTCACCTCGCGCGTCGCCTATCTCGAAGACGGCGATGTCGCTGTGCTCAAAGGCCCCGACGTTACGATCTACGATGCGCATGACCGTCCGGCCAATCGCGAGGTCAAAACCGCCAGCGCCTCCGCCGGTCTCGTCGACAAGGGCGGCTACCGTCATTTCATGGCGAAGGAGATTCACGAGCAGCCCGACGTCATCGGTCATACGATCTCGCACTATGTCGATCCCGTCGCGCGCGCCATCGCGTTGCGCGAGAAGGGCGCGGCGGAAGTGCTCAAGAACGCCACGCGGCTGACGGTTTCGGCCTGCGGCACGGCTTTTTATGCGGGGCTGATCGGCAAATACTGGTTCGAGATGCTGGCGCGGCTCGCGGTCGAAATCGACGTCGCATCCGAACTTCGCTACCGCGCCCCTGTCTATCCGGAAGGCGGTGCAGCACTCTTTATTTCGCAATCCGGCGAGACGGCGGACACGCTGGCGGCGCTGCGGGATGCGAAGGAGCAGGGCCAGACGACCATCGCCGTCGTCAACGTGCCGGAAAGCTCGATCGCGCGCGAAGCGGACATCGTGCTGCCGACTTTTGCGGGACCCGAGATCGGCGTCGCGTCGACCAAAGCCTTCACTTGCCAGCTTTCGGTGCTGGCTTCGCTTGCGATCGCCGCGGGACGGTTGCGCGGCCACCTGACGCGGGAGCGCGAGACGCTTCTGTGCGGCCACCTTCTCGAGACGCCCCGGCATATCGTCGATTTCCTGAAGCAGGAGCCGCGTATCGAGGCCCTGGGTCTCGAAGTCGCCAAGGCCCGCGATGTGCTCTATCTCGGCCGCGGCGTGCACTATCCGCTGGCGCTCGAAGGCGCGCTGAAGCTGAAGGAGATTTCCTATATCCACGCCGAAGGCTACGCCGCCGGAGAGATGAAGCACGGTCCGATCGCGCTGATCGACGAGAACGTGCCCGTCATCGTCATTGCGCCGCACGATCCGCTCTTCGCCAAGACCGTGTCCAACATGCAGGAAGTGATGGCGCGCGGCGGCAAGGTGATCCTGATTTCCGACAGGCAGGGTCTTGCGGAAGCCGGCGATCGCGCCTGGGCGACGATCGAGGTGCCTGAAGTCGACGCGATTCTGGCGCCGCTCGTTTATGCGCTGCCCGTGCAGCTTCTCGCCTATCATACGGCCGTCGCCAAAGGCACCGATGTCGACCAGCCGCGCAATCTGGCGAAGAGCGTGACGGTCGAGTAAGGACCCCTTTGCCAAATTTGCATCTGCGCGGCTAATGTTCCGAGATACCGTTCTGGGGGGAGTGATGAAAAGCTTGAGTCTCGCAGCCGCAGGAACAGTTTTTCTTTGTAGTAGCGCTTTTTGCGACACGACCACGATTCCCTATCGAAAAGCCGGTCTCTGGCAGCAAACGATCACGCGTGACGGCGTTGTACTACCCGTTTCGAGCCAAACTGTGTCGACCAGGCCTCGGAAGAGCAACGTGTGCAGACGGTTTTTGGCGCGTGCCCATTGAAAATCAGTCACAATCCTGATGGGTCGTGGGACTACGCGTGCTTACGTAGCGACGGCGCTGGCAACATCGAACATGTCTCGGGCGATAACAGCAGAAGGGTCACAGCGAAAGGCCTCGGGGGTTCATTGGTCATGACCGCGACATGGCTCGGCCCCTGCAAAGCGGGGCAGAGGGGCGGCGACGTAATCCTGCCCAACGGCGCAAAAGAGAATGTTCTCGACATGACACGATCCACCCTCGATCTGAGCAAAACCAAATGTCACGCGAAGGGATCGCAAGTCTACTGTTGAGCCGATCTGCACCGGCCGCGAAATCCGGCGAAAAGTGCAATGATTGCTGACATTCTCGCGGGAATCCCGCTATCGTCCTTCGCATGTCCGATCCCGCCGCTCTTAAACGCGCCGCAGCGCTCAAAGCCCTCCAGTTCGTCCAGGACGGGATGAAGCTCGGCCTCGGCACGGGCTCGACGGCGGAAGCGTTCCTCGAGGTGCTCGCGCCCCGCGTCAAAGGCGGTTTGAGGATCACGGCCGCGGCGACATCGAAGCGCACGGCGGAGCTGGCGCGCCAGCTTGCCATTCCGTTGGCCGATCTCGACGCGCTGGCGCCGCTCGATCTCACCATCGACGGCGCCGACGAAACCGATCGCGCACTCAATCTGATCAAGGGCGGCGGCGGGGCGCTGCTGCGCGAGAAGATCGTGGCGGCCTCTTCGAAGACGATGATCGTGATCGCCGACCGCTCGAAGCTGGTCGAAAAGCTTGGGCGCTATCCCCTGCCGGTCGAAGTCGAAAGCTTCGGCCACGCGACGACCGCCGCCCGCATCAGCCAGGTGCTGGGGGGACTGGGCTATCACCGCATTCCTGTGACGTTGCGCATGCGCGACGGCGAGCCCTTCAAAACTGACGCGCGCAACCTCATTTATGACTGCCCGCTGGGCGCGATCGGAGACGTGCGCCTGCTTTCGCTGGCACTGTCCGCCGTCACGGGCGTGATCGAGCATGGGCTGTTCGTGGGCCTTGCAAAGACACTCGTGCTCGCGGGCGAAGCGGGCGTCGAGGTGATCGAAGGACAATAGGATGGCTTACGACTACGACCTTTTCGTCATCGGCGGCGGTTCGGGCGGCGTGCGTGCAAGCCGCATGGCGGCGCAGGCCGGCGCGCGCGTAGGGCTCGCCGAGGAATACGGCCTCGGCGGCACCTGCGTGCTCAGAGGCTGCATTCCGAAGAAGCTTTTTGTCTATGCCAGCGAATATGGCGAGGAATTCGAGCATTCCGCCGCCTATGGCTGGACCGTGCCGTCGCGCAGCTTCGACTGGAACGTACTTGTCGCCAACAAGAACAAGGAGATCGCGCGGCTCGAGGGCCTCTATCACAAGAATGTCGATGCGGCGGGCGTGGAAATCCATATGGATCGCGCCGAGTTCGTC
>DATKON010000004.1:0-6986 GCA_035524575.1 Rhizomicrobium sp. | reverse complement strand
AGGCGGAAGATCTGGTTCGGCTGTTCGAGACGCTGCTGAAACGGCGCCGTCGCGGCTCCGTCATCCAAATGGTGTGCAACCGCTCGATGCCGCAGGACCTTCGGCATTTCATCGCCGACCACCTCAATCTCAGGAGCGACGAGATCGTCATCGTCGATCATTTGATCGGCCTCTCCGATACGCGGCGGCTGATTTTGCCCGAGCGCCCCGATCTGCAGTTCAAACCTTTCAATGCACGCTTTCCCGAGCGCATCCGAGATCACGGCGGAGACTGTTTTGCGGCGATCAGGGCCAAGGATCTCATCGTCCATCACCCCTTCGAGAGCTTCGATGTGGTGGTGCAGTTCCTTAGGCAGGCGGCCGCCGATCCGGGCGTCGTCGCCATCAAGCAAACGCTCTATCGCACCTCGCAGGACTCGCCGATCGTCAAAGCGCTGATCGAAGCGGCGGATGCAGGCAAATCCGTCACCGCACTGGTCGAACTGAAGGCCCGCTTCGATGAGGCCGCAAACATCCAATGGGCGCGCGATCTCGAGCGGGCCGGCGTGCAGGTCGTCTATGGTTTCATCGAGCTCAAGACGCACGCCAAGGTGAGTCTTGTGGTGCGCCGCGAAGGTGGACAGCTGCGCACATATGTGCATTTCGGCACGGGCAACTACCATCCGGTCACTGCGAAGGTCTACACAGACCTTTCGCTGTTCTCGGCCGATCCGGCCTTGGGGCGCGATGCAGCGCAGCTCTTCAACTTCGTCACCGGCTATGCAGAGCCGTCAGGACTGGAGAAGATTGCGATCTCGCCGTTGACGCTGCGCGGCAAACTGATCGACAGCATCCAGGAAGAGATCGGCCACGCGCGCGCGGGTCGTCCCGCCACCATCTGGGCGAAGCTCAACTCGCTGGTCGACGCGAAATTGATCGACGCGCTCTACATGGCGAGCCAGGCAGGTGTGCGCATCGAACTCGTGGTACGCGGCATTTGCTGCCTCAGGCCGGGTGTGCCGGGACTTTCCGAGAACATCCGCGTCAAAAGCATTGTCGGACGCTTCCTAGAGCACGGGCGCATCGTCTGCTTCGGCAGCGGCCACGGCCTGCCGTCGCCCAAGTCCAAGATCTACATTTCATCGGCCGACTGGATGCCGCGCAACCTCGACCGTCGCGTGGAAGCCTTGGTCCCCATTGAAAATCCCACCGTGCATGAGCAGGTGCTGGACCAGATCATGGTTGCGCTTTTGAAGGATCAGGCTCAGAGCTGGCAAATGATGGCGGACGGAACTTACGTCCGCGACCCCCAGGCGATGGCACCGGACGCGTTTTGTGCGCATACTTACTTCATGACGAATCCTTCTTTGTCCGGTCGCGGCCGCGCTCTCAAGATCGATCAGCCGCGATCGGTGGTTGGCACGCGGCGCGATTAGTATGGCATCCATGCTCTCCGCAGCCGCCCTCGATCAACGGGCGTCGGGTTTCGCGCGCGCGACGCGGCGCGGCGGACCGGTAGCCATTGTCGACATCGGCTCGAACTCCGTCCGCCTCGTCATCTACGAATCCGCGACTCGCACACCGGCCGTCGTCCACAACGAAAAGGCCATCTGCGCCATCGGCCGAAATATGGTCACAACCGGCGAACTGAACGACGAAGGTATCGCGCTGGCGCTCGAGGCGCTCGGCCGCTTCCGAATGCTGGCCGACGCACATGGCATCGAAATTCGAGAGGCCGTGGCTACCGCAGCCGCCCGTGATGCTTCGAACGGTCATGAATTCGTCCGCCGCGCCGAAGCGACCTGGGGTGGCACCATCCGGGTGCTCTCGGGCGAAGAAGAAGCGCGGCTCGCTGCTGAAGGCGTTCTTGCCGGCATTCCAAAAGCTGCAGGCCTCGTCGCCGATCTGGGCGGCGGCAGCCTCGATATGGTCACGGTCGGCGACGGCAAGACGGGCGATGCGCTCACATTGCCTTTCGGTCCCTTGCGCCTGATGGACGTTGCCAAGGGCAATGCGGACAAGGCGCGCGGCGTCGTCGATGACGGCCTCGAAGCGGTCGAAAACCTGAAGTCGCTCGACGGCGGCGCGCTCTATGCGGTGGGCGGCGTGTGGCGAAGTTTTGCGCGCGTGGATATGGAAGAGGTCGGCTATCCCATCCATGTGCTGCATGGCTATCAGATCCCGCGGGCGCGCGCGCTCAAGCTCTGCAAGGTGGTGGCCCAACTTTCGAAGAAATCGCTCGACAAGATGAAGATCGTGTCCCGGCGGCGCGCGGAGTCATTGCCTTACGGTGCGGTCGTTCTCGAGCGCCTCCTGATGGCAACCGAATTGCGCGAAGTGGTGATTTCGGCCTACGGCCTTCGGGAGGGGCTTCTTTTCGAAAAATTGTCCGCCGACGAACGCGCGCGCGATCCCCTGATCGAGTTCGCGGCCGCCACCAATGGCCGCATCAGCCGCACGCCGGCGCATGCAGAAGAAATCTTCGAATGGGCGACGCCGCTCTTTTCCGGGGAACGTCCCGACGAGCGTCGCGTGCGTCAGGCGGCTTGCCTGTTCTCGGATATCGGCTGGCGCCGCCATCCCGACGATCGCGCGCTGGGCGCCTTCAGCCAGGTTCTGACCGCGCCTTTCGCCGGTGCCGGCCACCGGGCGCGCGCAGTGATCGCCGCAGCGACCTTCTACCGCTATTCCGGCGACGAGGACTTTCCCCGCGAGCTTGCGCTGGGCGAACTCCTGAGCGACGACGACGCCCATCTCGCGCGGCGCATCGGCCTGTCGGCCCGGCTCGCCTTCGCGCTGTCGGCATCGGCCGTGGGAGAGCTCCAGCACTACAAATTGCGCCTCACTCCGACCCGTGTGCTGCTTGAAGTGCCGCGGCGCCGGGCCTCGATTGCGGGTGAGCCGGTCCAGAAACGCCTGGGCGAGGTCGCCTCGATCCTTGGCAGGAAAGGCGAAATCCTCATCGGTTAAGCTTGCGCCGCGAGGGCGGAAGGGTCTTTAAGGGGCCTCGGACGGGCCTTGAAAGGCCCGACATCGGCCGCCACTTGCGGCCAAAGGAGACAGTTCCATGGGTGCGCTGAGCATCTGGCATATTCTGATCCTGGCGATCGTCGCGGTTCTGCTGTTCGGCGGCCGGGGCAAGATTTCCGACCTGATGGGCGACGTGGCCAAGGGAATCAAAAGCTTCCGGCAGGGCCTGAGCGATCACGACGACGAGACTCATCGCATCACGACCGAGCGCCGCGAGGACGTGGCCGCGAAGAAAGACCAGTAGGCGGGCTCGCCTGAGGCGCCATGTTCTTCGATCTCAGCTGGAGCCACATCTTCCTCTTTCTGGTCATCACGCTGGTCGTGGTCGGTCCGAAAGATTTGCCGAAGATGATGCGCATGGCGGGGCAATGGATGGGGAAGGCGCGCTCCATGGCCAATCAGCTTCGGCGCAGTTTCGACGAGATGGCGCGGCAATCCGAACTCGATGAATTGCGCGCCGAGATCAACGCGCTGAGGCAGGACCGTCCCCTTGCCGGTGTCGAGCAGTCGCTGCACCAATCGATTCTGCCCCCGGACGATCTGCCGCCCGCCAATCCTCCTGCGCCCGTTCCTGCGGCTGCGCCAGTGCCAACAGAACCCGCGTCGCATGAGTTCGTGACCACGCCCGAGCCTGACGGCAAGTCATGAACGCCCCAACACCGGACGACGAAGCCGCCATCGAGGCGACCAAAGCCCCGCTGATGGAGCATCTGGTCGAGCTCCGCAAGCGTCTCATCTGGTCGATCGTCTCGTTCGTGCTCGCCTTCTTGGTCTGCTTTTATTTTGCGAGCGACATCTACGCATTCCTGCAAGTGCCGCTCTCGCAGGCGCTGGCCAGCAATCCGCATGCGCATATGATTGCTACCGCGCCTCAGGAAACCTTTTTCACCTACATGAAAGTCGGCGCGTTCGCGGGCCTTTGCGTGGCGTTTCCGCTGATCGCCGCGCAGGTCTGGATGTTCGTCGCGCCCGGTCTCTACAGGCATGAAAAACGCGCGTTTCTGCCGTTCCTGCTGGCGACACCGTTCATGTTCCTGTTGGGCGCTTCCTTCGTCTATTACATTATGCTGCCATTCGCGCTTCGCTTCTTCGCCAGCTTCCAGACCACGGGCGGCAACGGCGCGCTCGGCATTGAGCTGCAGGCGCGGGTCAGCGAATATTTCGACCTCGTCATGACTCTGATCATCGCCTTCGGGCTTTGTTTTCAGTTGCCGGTGCTCCTGTCACTTCTCGGCCGCGTCGGAATCATCACAAGTGCGCAATTGCGGTCGGTGTGGCGTTACGCCGTCGTCGGCATTGTCGGACTCGCAGCCATCATTACGCCGCCCGATGCGCTCAGCATGGTCAGCCTCGTTGTGCCCCTGATCGGGCTTTACGGCGTTTCCATCCTCTGCGTGATGCTGATCGAACGTAACCGCGCCAAGCGGGACGCGGAACGCGAGGCTGCGCGTTAAGCCGCGTGGCTTCCGCCGACGTAGGAATGGGTGCCGCGGGTGAGGATCTCGTCGGTCGGCAAGAGATCGCCCGGCTTGTAGGTCGGTCCGGATGCGAGCTTCTGATAGAGCGCGGCAAAATCTTTATAGGTTTCCGCGAACAGATCGTCGAACGACCTGATGACGAAATAGCTCTCCTGGAAATCGTCGATGCGGTATTCCGTGCGCATCACGCGCTCGAGGTCAAAGCGGATGCGGTTGGGCGAGCGGTTCTCGACGGAATAGATCGATTCCGCCCGGCTCGAGACGATCCCGGAGCCGTAGATGCGCAATCCCTCCGGGCTTTCGATCAACCCGAATTCGACCGTGTACCAGTAGAGCCGCGCCAGATTCTTGAGCCGGCCGAATTCGTTCAGCGCGCGCTGTCCGCCCTTGCCATAGGCCTCCATGTAATCGGCGAAGACAGGATGGGCGAGCATCGGGACATGGCCGAAGAAGTCATGGAAGACGTCCGGCTCTTCGATGTAGTCGAGCTGGTCGGCCCTGCGGATGAATTGTCCGGCGGGAAAGCGGCGATTGGCGAGATGATCGAAAAAGATCGCATCCGGCACCAGCGACGGCACCGCCACGACCCGCCAGCCGGTCAGCTTCTCGAGCGAATCCGATACGCGTTCAAATTCGGGAATGGCGTCGGCGGCGAGGTTGAGCTTCGTGATCCCGTCGAGGAATTCGCGGGCCGCACGGCCGGGGAGCACAGCAGCCTGACGCTCGAACAGCATCTTCCAGATGCCATGCTCTGCCGCGCCGTAGCGCTCCCAGTGCTGGTCGATCGTAAAATCGTTCCGGATCTCGGGGTGTTTGATTTTCAGTTCGTCGAGCGAGGGCATGGCTGGCCGCTTCGGGATTGCATCACCTTCATAGCATTGGAAGCTTAACGGCCGAAGAGGTCCCCGGCGTCGGAACGATTCGTTCCGAGTCGACGGGCACGCTGCACGGGAGTTGCGGCGCGTCCGCGCAAAAGGCAAGCCTATTGCCGCGCCGGGACGTTATGGTGGCCCTAATTGGCGCCATCTGGAGTGTTTCGCATGAGCGTGTTCGAAGCCCGGGATTTTGACCACCACGAGTCGGTGTCGTTTTTCGACGACAAGGCTTCGGGCCTCAAGGCGATCATCGCCATCCATTCGACGGCGCTGGGCCCGGCCTGCGGCGGCGTGCGCATGTATCCCTACGCCAACGGCGATGCGGCGCTGACGGATGCGCTGAGGCTGTCGCGCGGCATGAGCTACAAAAGCGCCATCGCCGATCTGCCGCTCGGCGGCGGCAAGGCGGTGATCCTCGGCGACCCCGCGAAGGACAAGACGGAACCGAAGCTTCTCGCCTTTGCCGAAGCGGTCAATGCGCTGGGGGGCCGCTACGTCACGGCGATGGATGTTGGTATCGTACCGAAGGACATGCCCGTCATCGCGCGCGGCACAAAGCACGTCGCCGGCTACGACCAGCCCGGGAAGTCCGGCGGCGACTCCGGCCCGCTCACTGCGCTTGGCGTCTTCGTGGGGCTCAAGGCTGCCGTGAAGCACCGGCTCGGCGTCGACACGACGAAAGGTTTGACCATCGCCATCCAGGGCCTCGGCAAGGTCGGCATGGACCTGTCTCGGAGGCTGCACGCCGAAGGCGCGAAGCTTGTTGTGGCCGATGTCGATCAGGCGGCCACGAAGCGCGCCGCCGACGAGCTCAAGGCCAAAGTCGTGTCGCCCGACGAGATCGTCACCGCCGAATGCGATGTGCTTTCACCCAATGCGCTTGGCGCCATCCTGAACGACCAGACGATCCCGAAACTCTACGCGCGCGTCGTCGCGGGCGGCGCCAACAACCAGCTGGCGACGCTCGCACATGGCGATGCGCTACGCGCGCGCAATATCCTTTATGCGCCCGACTATGTCATCAATGGCGGCGGCATCATCCGCGTCGCCGGACAGATCTTCGATTGGAAAGACGCCGACATCGAAGCGCGAGTCCTGAAGATCGCCGACACGCTCAGCGAAATCTTCCATCGGGGCGACAGCGAAGGCGTTTCGACGGCTATTGTCGCGGACCGTATGGCGGAAGAACGCATGGCGAAGGGCCGCGCGAAGCTGAGGGCCGCGGAATAATCAGGCGCCCGTCCGCTCCTTGAAGAACGCGATGACTCGCTCTTCGGCAAGCTTTGTCGGCGTACCGGGGCGGTCTTCGAGATTGATCGTCAGAACCGAATGCGGGTCCTTGAGCGGGCCAGGCGCCGCATGTTTGGGATCGATCTCGATTGACTCGAAGCGGCTGCCAAACGTTCTTCTGAGCGTGTCGAAACGCTCCGGCGGCACAAGCGGGTCGCCATGGAAGCGCAGGCCGATCATCGACAGGTTTTCCTTCTCGAAGCGATCCTTGGCGCAGGCGATCTCGGCAGGCGAGGCATCGAGCGCGGCGGCGTTCTTCTTGTTGAAGTTCGTCACCGGCATCGAGGGTTGCGACAGGACCGGCGCCACCACAGACGGTTCGGTCATCATCGCG
>DATKON010000003.1:0-4794 GCA_035524575.1 Rhizomicrobium sp. | reverse complement strand
AGTTCGTCGATGCGCACAGCCTGAAGCTGGTGAAATCTGGCAAAACCATCACCGCCGGGCATATCCTGATTGCCACCGGCGCGCGGCCGTCGCGCGATATGGGCACAGCGCCCGGCGCGGAGCATTGCATCACCTCGAATGAAGCGTTCCAGCTCGCGAAATTTCCCAAGCGCATCTTCATCGCCGGCGGCGGCTATATCGCGGTCGAGTTCGCGCACATCTTCCACGGCCTCGGCGCCCATGTGACGCTGTGCTATCGCGGGCCGAAGCTGCTGCGCGGCTTCGACGAGGACATGCGCGACCAGCTGATGGACGCGAGCCACAAACGCGGCATCCGCGTGCTCCTGGATCGCGTCATCGCGAAGGTCGACCGCAAGGGCGACGAGCGCTTCGTTTTCACCGACAAGCACGAAATGATCGAGGTCGATGAGTGCATGCTGGCGATCGGCCGCACGCCGAACACCGAGGGCCTCGGCCTCGAGAAAGCCGGCGTGAAGACGGGCAAGCGCGGCCGCGTCGAGGTCGACCACTATTCGAAGACCAATGTCGACCACATTTACGCCATCGGCGACGTCACCGACCGCATGGCGCTGACGCCGGTTGCGATCTACGAGGCGATGGCCTTCGTGAAGACCGTGTTCGACAAGAAGCCGACCCCGGTCGATCATTCCTGCGTGCCGACGGCGGTTTTCTCGCAGCCCGAAATCGGCGTCGTGGGCCTCGCCGAGCATGAGGCGCTCGAAAAGGGCCACACCATCGACGTCTACAAGTCCAATTTCCGGCCGCTCAAGTTCACGCTCGGCGGCCGCGAGGAACGCTCGCTGTTCAAGATGATCGTGGATCAGAAGACGGACCGCGTGCTCGGCTGCCACATCTTCGGCCGCCATGCCGCGGAGATCATCCAGGTCGTCGGCGTGGCGATCAAGATGGGCGCCACCAAGGCGCAGTTCGACGCCACCATCGCGCTCCATCCGACCGCCGCCGAAGAGCTCGTGACGATGCGGACGAAATCTTATTCAAAAACGGCATAGCACGGTTCGAAATTCTTAGCTCAGATGGCGCAAAGGACGCTGCCTGTGTGCGTAGCGCCGCGTTCATTTCGGCAGCGATGAAAATTCCGCGCGCTGCCCTCGCAATAACTCGATCGAAGGGGTGCTGTTGCGGCTTTCGACGACGCCGCGGGTGGCCGCCGCGTCCTGACGGGATGAAAAGCGATGCAAACGCTCGCAATCGGCCTTTTCGCAGCGGTCCTTGGACAAGCTCAGTTGCCGTACCCCTGGTTCGAGCCTGGCTGGTATGTTCGGCCGCCAGGCATAGTTGACTTCGCCGGAAGAGATCATCCGCCCGTTTCCAGCAAGCTGGAATGCGAGGTCATTGCCCGGGCACTGTCGTACGCGGAGGGTCTGGACGAACGTCCCTACTATTGCTCGCACCTCACCGAACCCGTTCCACGATGATCCAAACCATTCTGTCCGCTAGACTCTCGCCGCCATGCGTTCGTCGAGCTGGCTCAGGATCGTGATCTTCTGCCAGATCTTGCGCGAAAGGTCGCTCGTCAACACTTCCATCTCGTTGACGGCGGCGATGATCGTGTCGTCCTGCGTGGCGCCGGCATAGAGCGCGGCGAGCTTGGAGACCAGCGCCAGCATCTCCGCGCAGTAATCGAGATAGCGCGTCAGCTCGAACAGCGTCATGCGCCGCTCCGGCGAGGCCTTCGTCGGCGTGCCGCCGCCCAGCACCACGGTCGGATCCTTGGTCAGCTGGTGCATGTCGATGACATGCGCGAAGGACCGGAGCTCGAACAGCGCGCGCATCGTGCGCCGGCGCTTCAGCCGCCGCTCCGCCGTCATCAGGAACCACACCGCGCCCGACGCCAGCACGACGAGATTGAAGGTCGAATCCAGTCCCTCGCTCAGATTGACGAGATCGGGATGAAAGGAGAGGTGCCGCCAGTCGACGAGGCCGGCGATATAGGCCAGCGCGCAGAGGAGCGCCGCCAGAGTCAGCGCGATCAGCAGCTGCAGTCCGATATAGGGCCGGGAGAGATTGCGCACGCGCCGCGCCGTATCGCGCGAGGTCAGGACCAGGTCGGCGCACACCCGGGCGAGACCCGCATTCGGGAAGCGATCGTCGATGCGGGCGCTGAGCCGCTCGAGCGTCGTGGTGATGGCCCCGGCATCGAGCCTGTGCGCCTTGCCGTTCCGGTTGTCGGTCCCTGCCATCGCCCCCTCCCCCTTGGACGGCAATTTTCGGCGGGGAATGTGACGCTTTTCCGGCGTTCGCCAGAGCGTTCACCAGTTGGGCGCGGCCCGCTGGCAAAGGCTTGGCCCATTTCGTATATCGGTTAAAGCAACAGATACGGAGGCCCTCGTGGCCCAGCCCTGGAATCCGCAAAGCTGGCGGGCCAAGCCCATCAGCCAGGTGCCGGTTTATCCGGATCCGGCGGCTTTGGCGGCTGTCGAGGGCAAGCTGAAGACCCATCCGCCGCTGGTCTTCGCCGGCGAGGCCCGGAACCTGACGGCGGCGCTGGCCAATGTGGCCGAGGGCAAGGCCTTCCTGCTGCAGGGCGGGGACTGCGCCGAGAGCTTCGCCGAATTCCACCCGGACAATATCCGCGACACGTTCCGCATCTTCCTGCAGATGGCCGTCATCCTCACCTTCGGCGCCGCCATGCCGATCGTGAAGGTCGGCCGCATCGCCGGGCAGTTTGCCAAGCCCCGCAGCGCCGACACCGAGACGCGCGGCGGCGTGACGCTGCCGTCCTATCGCGGCGACAACGTCAACGACATCGAGTTCACCGCCGAGGGCCGCGCGCCCGATCCGCAGCGCCTGATGCAGGCTTATGCGCAATCCGCGGCGACGCTCAATCTTCTGCGCGCCTTTGCGTCGGGCGGTTATGCCGACCTGCACAACATCCATCGCTGGACGCTGGGATTCATCGCAGGCAGCCCCTGGGGCGAACGCTACAAGGCGCTCGCCGCGCGCATCACCGAGACGCTCGAATTCATGGAAGCCTGCGGCATCACGCCGGACTCGGTGCCGCAGTTGCGCACGACCGATTTCTATACGAGCCACGAAGGCCTGCTGCTCGGCTACGAGCAGGCGATGACCCGCATCGATTCCACCAGCGGGGACTGGTACGACACCTCCGCGCATATGATCTGGATCGGCGACAGGACGCGCCAGATCGACGGCGCCCATGTCGAGTTCTGCCGCGGCATCCGAAATCCGATCGGCCTCAAATGCGGGCCGACGATGACGGACGACGAGCTCCTGAAGCTGATCGCGGTCCTCAATCCGGAGAACAAGCCCGGCCGGCTGACGCTGATCTGCCGCTTCGGCGCCGACAAGATCGCCGACAAGCTGCCGCGCCTGATCCGCGCCGTGGCCCGCGAAGGCCAGAAGGTCGTCTGGTCCTCCGATCCGATGCACGGCAACACCATCACCTCCGGGACCGGATTCAAGACGCGGCCGTTCGAGCGCATCCTCAAAGAGGTGAAGACCTTCTTCGACGTGCACCGCGCCGAAGGCACGCATGCGGGCGGCGTGCATTTCGAGATGACGGGCCAGAACGTCACGGAATGTCTGGGGGGCGCGCAGGCCATTTCCGAAGACGATCTGTCGAGCCGCTATCAGACCCATTGCGATCCGCGGCTCAATGCAAACCAGGCGCTGGAGCTCGCCTTCACGATGGCCGAAGGCCTGCGCGCCGAGCGCATGAAAGACGCGCGTTTCGCGGCATCCGCGTGACGCGGCAGAGAGGGTAGAGGGGGCATGGGCGTCGCGCGCCTTTTGGCGAAAGCCTGGATTGCGTTTTGCGTCTATGCCGGCGCGCATGCGGTGGCGCGGGCCATGGCCGGCGGCACCGACTTCATTCCGGCGCTGCAGCAGATGAGCCTCTGCACCGCGCTGTTCGGCGCGATGGGGCTTCTGTTCGTCGGCGGCTATGCCGCCTCGGCCACGCATTCCGGCATGGCGGCGCTCGCCAAGCTCAGGGCCCACCACGTGCTGCCGGGCTTCGACGAGATCGTGTTCGTGGTCTTCGCGATCTTCATCTTCTTCGTGCAGACCAATTACGCGCCCGGCCATCCGACCGGCGGCGCGCTCGGCGCGCTGGCCGCCGCCGTCCATTTCGCGGTCCCCGGACAGCAGGTGCTCGAGACGCAGCTGGCGCAATGCAGCCTCGACGGCGGCCGCGTCGCGTCCTCCGCCTTCGCCTGGCTCGCGGCCTTCATCTTTCTCGGCTCGGCGCTGTCGCGCATCCGCATGGAAGCCGCGCTGGTGCGCCTCGAGCGCAAGGGCCGTCCCGAGATCCTCGGCGCCACGGGTCTCGTCTTCGTGCTGGGCCTGGCCGCCGTCGTCGCCGTCCAGATGCTGTTCATGGGCACGGCCTATCTCTTCGTGCCCTGCCTCGTCTTCAAGGGCATCACCGGCGCCGTGCTGATCGGCCTCGGGCCGCTGATGCTCGCCTACCTCATCAAGGCCGCGCTGACGGATCTTCTGGCGCTGGGGCCGGAAGGCTAGCGCCCCTGCTATCAGGGGCAGGATCAGGGGGCGGAAAATATGCGGCAGCCCGAGACGTACAGGAAAGCCCTGTGCCGCAGGCACAAGCCGCATTGCGGTCCGGAGAACCAAAGCGAAGATCAGGGGAGCGCAGGGGAGAATCCGTCCGTATACGGATTGTTCGGAGACGGCGTCGCCTGCCGCGGACTCACCTCCCCCTTGCGGGGAGGTCGACGCGCAGCGAAGCGTGCGCGTCGGGTGGGGGGCCTTGCCGGCGTCCCCACCCCACCC
>DATKON010000002.1:0-11197 GCA_035524575.1 Rhizomicrobium sp. | reverse complement strand
GTCGTCACGCTCAAATCGCTTCAGGGCTACGACATCGACGATTACGGCTATCAGCTCGGCCGCAAATGGGGCATAGGCCAGAAAGGCAAGGACAACGGCGCCCTCATCGAGATCGCGCCCAACGAACACAAGGTGCGCATCGATGTCGGCTACGGCCTCGAAGGCCAGCTCACCGATGCGCAGTCGAAGCTGATTGAAACCGAGATCATGCTGCCGTGGTTCCGGCGCGGCGATTATGACCATGGCGTGCTGGCCGGGACGCAAGCGGTGTTGAAGGCCATCGGCGGCGCTACGATAGATCCCAACGCTTATGCGCCAAGCGGCGACGAAGGCGTCGCCGTCCACCACGGTGGCAATCCGATCGGCGCGGGCATCATCCCGATCCTTATCCTGGTGGTGCTGTTCTGGATCGGCGGTTGGCGGTTCCTGGCCGGCCTGCTGCTCGGCAGCATGCTCAGCGGCGGCGGCTATCGCCGCGGCGGCTGGGGCGGCGGGGGCTGGGGCGGCGGCGGTTTCGGAGGCGGCAGCTTCGGCGGCGGCGGATTTTCCGGCGGCGGCGGCTCCTTTGGCGGCGGGGGCGCGTCGAGCTCGTGGTAGCTGCGCTGAAAGGCCTGACGCCCGCGGATCAAGAGAAGGTCGCCGCCGCGGTGACGGCTGCCCAGGCCCGCACGCATGCGCGCTTCGCGCTAGTCGTCGTGCCGGCCAGCGATCGCTATCAGCTTTATCCGGTCATCTGGGGCGCGATGCTTTCGCTCCTCGTCCTGTGCGGGCTGGCGCTAGGCCTTCCGCAGCTCGATCTGCGTCTGGCCGCGATCGTCGTGCTGGCGGTTTTTGTCGGGGCAAGCCTCATCCTCGAGTGGCAGCCGTTGCGGATGCGCAGCGTGCCGAAGCGCGTGAAGCACAGCCATGCGCGCATGCTGGCCCATCGCGAATTCGCGGTGCGCATTCTTTCCCATCCCGATCATGGCGGCGGCGTGCTGTTCTTCGTCTCGCTGGCCGAGCGCTATGCCGAGATCATCGCCGACCATCGTCTGCATCAGGCGGCGGGACAGGCGGCGTGGGACGGCATCGTCGCCGACTTCACGCGTCACGCCGCGCGCGGAAAATTCGCGGACGGCATCGTCGGCGCCGCCAACGCCTGCGGCGCGCTGCTCGAAGAGTATCATCCGAAGGCATAGCCGGGGGGCTGATTGTGAACTGGCGACGCGGTTTCTTACGGCTTGGAATCCTCACGGCCCTAATCCTGTTCCTGCCACTCGGCGGCATTGCGTACGTCCATTGGCGCGAACAGCAGTCTCAGCCGCAGCTGGTTCGGATTGTCGGATCTTCTCGCGAGGCTCACGAGCTGTATGAAAAATTTGTCCACGGCGCGCAAACGGCTCCTGACGGAGGTCTGGCCATTCCGGATGCGCGGATCATCAGCCGCTCGGCAATCCCAACAGCACCGACGTGGCCCTTCCCACGGCCGGCGCTGATTTTTGGGTTTATGGGGTTCGTGCTCGGTGTAGGCGCCTCGTGGGTCGTCGCGGGGTTCAGAAAGAAATAGCTGTGAAAACAAAACATTAGTGCCTGGTTCACCGCTTTCGTGCCCGTGAGCGCCGAGATCGCGGCCTTCGCCTTACACAATATTCCGGATCGTCGGCGTCAGGTGGGCGCGCCGGTCGTCGGCGGCGTGAAGGATCATGCCGGCTTGTCGCGCGCGACCAGCACGACGTGAGGACAGAGCTTCAGCCCCGTCTCCAGCAGAAGATCGATACGACAGGGCTTGGAGAGAAACACACTGTCGACCAGTTGACGCAGCGGGTCACAAGTGTTGCCCGAGCAATAGATAACGCCGATCCTGGCGTTGGCGGCGCGGAAGGCGTCGGCGACGTCCCAGCCGGAGAGCGCGCCCGGCAGCCGGATGTCGGTGACGACCAGATCGACCGGCGGATCGGCCTTGAGCATAAGGAGCGCTGCTTCCCCGTTGCCGGCCTCGAGCACCATCCAGCCGGCTTCCCCGAGCGCCTCGGCCATCTCCATTCTGACGAGCCATTCGTCTTCGACAACCAGGGCGACAGCCACGTCGATGCTCCACACGCCGCGGCGAAGAGCATCCTCCCGACTTCGCCACTGCCCCCTTGACAAACATAAGATTGGAACTGAACGCCATGGATCGCCGTTTTGTTCCGGGACGAGGGGGAGTCGTCGGTGCACGAGCCTTGGCTGGCTTCGAGTGGGTGGCGAAGCGCTCCGCCATGAAATGTTTCAAACAGGAGTAATCCATGGCGGCAAGCGCCGAGAACGGCGTCCTCTTATCCGGCGCGAATGACATTTCCGCGGGGGTTCTTCCGATGAGCGCGTTCGCGGGCGGGGTTTGCTTCCAATCCGACCATTTCCGCCAGATCGTCGAGGAGCTGCCGACGGCGCTCTACATGACCGATGCCGACGGGCGGATCACCTATTACAACAAGGCGGCGGCGCAGTTTTGGGGGAGGGCACCCCAGCTCGGTGAAGATTCCTGGTGCGGCTGCTGGCGGCTGTTCTGGCCGGACGGGCGGCCCATGGCGCATGACGAATGCCCGATGGCGCAGACGCTGAAGACCGGCCGGCCCGTGCTGGGCGCCCGCGCGATCGCCGAGCGACCTGACGGCTCCCGCTTCCCGTTCATGCCGTTCCCATCGCCGCTGTTCGATGCCGACGGGAAGGTCACTGGCGCCATCAACATGCTCTTCGATACGGGACCCTGGACCGAAGCCGAGCGCGCCGCGCACCACCTGGCCGCGATCGTAGAATCCTCCGACGACGCCATTGTCAGCAAGGATCTGGACGGCATCATCCAGACCTGGAATCGGGCCGCCGAGCGCCTGCTCGGCTACACCGCCGACGAGATCATCGGCAAATCCATCCTGACGATCATTCCCGCCGATCGGCATGGCGAGGAAACGGAGATCATCTCGCGCATCCGCCGCGGCGAAAGCATCGAGCACTACGAGACCATCCGTAGACGGAAGGACGGTTCGCTGATCGAGCTGTCGCTGACCGTATCGCCCGTGCGCGACCGCCACGGCAGGGTTGTCGGGGCCTCGAAGATCGCCCGTGACATCACGGAGCGCCGGCAGGCCGAGCGGCTCAAGGAGCATCTCGTCAACGAGATCAAGCATCGCGTCAAGAACACGCTCGGCACCGTGCAGGCAATGGCCGTGCAGACCTTCCGCAAGGCGCCGCAGGAGGAACGCAACCTGTTTGTCGGCCGCCTCCACGCCCTGGCAGATGCACACGACGTGCTTACCCAGCGCGACTGGACCAGCGTCTCCCTGCGTGACATGGCGAAGCGTGCGCTCAAGCCCTTCGTCGATACGAAGAAGGCCCGCCTCTCGGCCGACGGTCCGGATGCGGATATCAGCCCCAACCGCGCCCTGCTGCTGGCCATGGTGCTGCACGAACTCGGCACCAATGCCGTCAAATACGGCGCTCTCTCGAACACCGAAGGCAGCGTCAATGCCGCCTGGAGCCTCGAGCAGGACAATGGCCAGCGCCGGCTGAAGCTCGTCTGGGAAGAAGAGGGCGGACCGCCTGTCTCGGCGCCGACGCACAAGGGATTCGGCTCGCGGATGATCGAGCATGCGATCAAGGGCGAGCAGGGGGTGTCCGAATTCCGGTTCGAACCCAAAGGGCTTATCTGTCGCATCGAGATGCCGGTCTAACCGCGCGCAGATTGACCTTCCTCAAAGTACGCAGTTCGGTTTCCCGCTCTGCTTCTTGCGTCAAGCGAGGAGCGTCACATGGGTGCGGGCGAAATCGATTTCCTCTATCTCGTCGTTGCGGCATTCACCGTATTCGGCATCACGCTGGCCTGGGCGGCCTGGTTCACGGGCCACAAGCGCTGACGGGAATAAAACGGGGGTGTCGGCGGTCTTGGGATAGAATGCCTCACGGGACCCGAGCCGGCTGGCCACTGCAATGGACGAACAGCGCCGACGATTCGAGCAGCTGGTGCTGCCGCATCTGGGCGCGCAAGCTCAATCGCGCGATTGCGTCGCTGCCCGACGAATTCTGCGAGACGCTGGTGCTGCACGAGATGGAAGAGCTTTCCTACCGCGAGATTGCCAGGGCTCTTTCGTTCGGGCGGCATCGACGGTGGCGGGACCTTCGCGTTCAAATTCGTGAAGCCCGGCGTTTACAAATACAACTGTTCCATCCATCCCCGGATGACGGGGACGATCACCGTCCAATAGCCGCGCAATCTCCCGATGACAGCCCGCCGTTCTCATTGCAGAATGGCCGAAGCGGCGCCTTTTGCTGACCCGGCGCCTCATTCGGGGAGCAGGTCCTTATCGGACCTTCAGGCTGGACAGGGCAGATGGCCAACGACACGGGCGCGAGCCTTTCGCCGCGGGACCGCGCGATCGTCGTCGCCATCGCCGCTCTGACGCTGCTGCGTTTCGCGCTCGGCATTTATCTGCCGCTGTCCTTCGACGAGGCCTATTACTGGCTATGGTCGAAACATCTGGCGGCGAGTTACTACGATCACCCGCCGGCCATCGCCTACGCCATCCGTCTGGGCACGATGATCTTCGGCAATACGCCGATCGGCGTGCGCCTTGTGCCGCTTCTGTTGTCCGTCATGGCGAGTTGGGCGGTTTGGCGCGCCGCGGCGATCCTGTTGGGCCATCATACGGCACTCATCGCCTGTCTCTACTTCAACCTGACGCTGATGGTGGCCGCCGAGACCATGGCGGCGACGCCGGACGCGCCGGCGCTGGAGATGGCGGCACTCCTGCTCTTCATGCTCGCAAAGCTCGTCGAAAGCGGTGACGGGCGCTGGTGGATTGCAATCGGCGCAGTGGGCGGGCTGTGTCTCCTTTCCAAATATACCGGCTTCTTCCTCGGCGCGGGCGTGCTCTTCTGGCTGGTCGCGACGGCGGACGGGCGCAAATGGCTGCCGACCATCTGGCCTTACGCGGGCGGCGTGCTCGCGCTTTTGCTGTTCGCGCCGGTGATCTGGTGGAATGCGCAACACGACTGGATCTCGTTCAAGTTCCAGTTCGGACGCGTCGGCAATGGGGGATGGACGGCGCGCTATTTCGGCGAGTTCGTGCTGGCGCAGGCCGCGCTGGCCTCTCCGTTCATCCTGATCCTGGGCGGCGCAGGCTTTGTGCGCGCCTCGAAGCCAGGTCGTGCCGCGCGGCCCGTCACGCTGTGTGCCGCGCTGTTGTGGCCCGCACTCGTTTATTTCGTCGTGCACGCGACGCACGACCGCGTGCAGGGCAACTGGCCGTCCTTTCTGTTTCCCGCCTTCGCGCTGCTGGCCGCTTATGGTGCGGAGGAAATCTGGAGCGGACGAATCTCGCGCGGGCTCGTCGCTGCCTCGCATATGCTCGCCGTGCCGGTTGCGGCCCTCATCCTTGTTTTCGTCTATGCGCAGGCTTTCTTCGGCGTGGTGCACAAGCGCGATCCCATCGGTCGGCTGACGGCGTTCGGCATGACACCGGTCGTTGCTGCGCTCGAAGAGACCTCGCAGCGCGAAGGCGCCCACGCCATCATCACCACGAGCTATGCGACGACGTCGTGGCTCGCCTTCTATCTCGACCCGAAGCTGCCCGTCGTGCAGATCAATGAGGGCTTCCGCTGGCTCTCCGCGCCCGCGGCGGATCCGGGGCTCGCGAAGGCGCCGCTACTCTTCGTCACTGCGCGCGGCGAGAAGAGTCTGCCTGTGGTCGCGGCGCATTTCACGAATATCGATCATGTCGGCGAAGTCGAGCGCAGGCGCAATGGCGTCCTGATCGAGAAATACGATCTCTACCGCGTTTCGGGATTCCGCGGCGGCGCGCTGGGTCGTCAACCCTCTCGCTGATGGGCATGTAGCGCGTCGATGGCTTCCGCGACGCTGTGATAGAAGCCTTGCGGCCCCAGTTCTTCGGCGACGCCGAACCTGCGCAGGGCCTGTTGCGCCCGGGGCGAGATCAGGCGCGCGATGGCGAAACGGATCTCGGCCTGGCGGCAGCGATCGAGGATGTCGAGCAACGCCCGCGCTGCCGTGAAGTCGACTTCCGAGACGCCGCTGGCCTCGAACACGATCAGGGACGGCTTGTCGCCCTCGATGATGTCGATCAGGTCGCGGCGGAGCTCGTCCGCATTCAGGAAAAACAGCGGCGCAGCGAAGGTGACGACGCGCACGCCCCGCAATTTCTCGCCATGCCGTCCTTCCATGGGCGTCCACCAGACGGTCGTGCCCGGCACGTGCTCGAGCTCGATCACATGGGTGCGCGTGATCGTCCAAAGGCCGTGCATCAACGACAATCCGATGCCGACGGCAACGCCCGTCTGAATCGGCAGAGCGACGATCGCCGCCATGGTCGCGATGATCAGCAGGAATTCGCCCCAGCTTTGGCGCAGCACGAGGGCGAATATCGACGGCCGGGCAAGGCGCAGCGCCACGGCGAACAGAATGCCGGCAAGCGCGGCGATCGGGACATATCGCAGCAGCGATCGTCCCAACGCGAGCAGCAGCACGAGACAGAGGACCGCGGTGAGTCCCGCCAATTGCGAACTGCCGCCGGCTTCTTCCACCGCCGCCGTACGCGGCGGACTTGCATTGACCGGAAAAAGACCGAACAGCCCCGCGAGCACGCTGCCTGCACCGACGCCGATAAAGTCGCGGTTGACGTCCTGCGGATCGGCAAGGGACGTGAAGGCGCGCGTCGTCGCCGCCGTCTGCACCATGACGATCACCGCGATGAGGAGAGACAGCCATGCAAGTTTGCCGATGGCGCTTCCGTCCCATTGCGGCCACGCCGGATGAGGCCATGTGATCGCAGTCGCGCCGACCACCGGCACACCTTTGCTGCCAAGCAAAGCGACAAGCAGCATCGTCGTCGCGAGTCCGATTAGCGGTCCGGGCACGCGCCACCGCCACCTGTCGCCTGCGACCGACAAGCCGAACACGATCGCGCCGAGAAGCAACGCGTAAAAATTGGTGTCGCCGAGATGTGTCGCGATGAAGCGCGCACGCGCGAGAAGATCCGGACCCGGGCTCGCAATATCGAGAAGGCCGGGCAATTGCGAGACGACAATGTGAATGGCGACACCGGCGAGAAAGCCGGTCGTCACCGGCGCGGAGAGAAAGCTCGCGATCCAGCCGAGCCGCGCCAGGCCGCTTGCGATCAAGATCACCCCGACGGCGATGGCGAGGACCGCCGCAAGCGCGGCGTAACCGAACGAGCCCTGTGCGGCGACGGCCGCGAGCGCGCCCGCAAAGATCGGCGTAATGGTGGAGTCCGCGCCGGAGGAGAGATAGCGGTTGGCACCGAACACCGCGAACGCGATCGAGCCGGCGATGAACAGGAAAAGACCCGTCTCGGGCGCAAATCCGCCCAGCCGCGCCGTCGCCATCTGCTCCGGAATCGCGATCGCCGCCAGCGTCAGTCCGGCGCCGAGATCACCGCCCAGGTCGTTCCAGGTCCATCCTGCGAAGGATCGAAGGATAGGCCAGCCGCGTTTCTGTTGCGCCGCGCCCGCCATTGCGGTTGTTTTCTCCCTCGGATCACATTTATCAGTACAAGGACTTCCATCATGACCGCAATTCGCGAACCGGTGCTCATGCCGGTCGCTCTGGAGGATTTGAGGCCCACTCAGATCACCGTCGGCCGGCGCGAGGTGGAGATCAAGCGCAAGGCCTGGCGCGACAAGAGCCGCAAGAAGGAGAAGGAATTCCTCGGCCGCCACCTGATTCCGGTAGTCGAGGGCCCAAAGGGCCGCTTCTACCTCATCGATCACCATCATCTTGCGCTGGCGCTGCACGAGGAAGGTGTCAGGGATGTGCAGATCGTGGTCTTTGGCGATCTCAGCATGGTCGACGAAGACCTCTTCTGGCCGACCATGAGCGCGCATAACTGGACGCATCCTTTCGATGACAAGGGCAGGCGACGCGATTACAAGATGATTCCGAAGCACCTGCGCGATCTTATCGACGACCCTTATCGCTCCCTGGCGGGGGAGCTTCGGCGCATGGGTGCGTTTTCCAAGGAGTCGGAAGCCTTCAGCGAATTCCAATGGGCGGACTTCCTGCGGCGCCGGGTGAAGAGGACGGTCATCGAGAAAGAGTTCACGCGGGCGCTGGAAATGGCGATGGAATTCGCCAAGTCCAAGGATGCCATTTATCTCCCGGGCTGGAGCGGTCCGGATGCGGAGTAGCGCGTTGACGCTCATCAATGACCGCCGCTGACGGTCGGCCCATATACGCAAGCTTTGTTGCGGCTGTTGTGCATGTCCGGGTCGAGAAATCTCGCGGCGCTGATCGGTCCTTGTCTGGTCGCCATTACGGCATCCGAAGCTGCGAACCTTCGCATCGTCGCGAGCGAGGCGCCGGCTGTCGTCTATCTGGACGGCGCGATCCTGTTCGTTGCGGGCCTCGCGATCGTCCGCGCACACAATGTATGGACCTGGCGCTGGCCGGTCGCGATTACGATCGTCGGCTGGCTGGCCGCTGCTCTCGGACTTCGGCGGATGTTCCTGCCTGATTCACAGCTTCGTGCCCTGCACGAAACACAATATGGAGCCATCGCGACGGCGTTTGCCGTAGGATGCTTTCTGACCTTCAAAGCCTATATCGGGAAAAATCGCGAGGGCGACTAAGGCTCTATATGCGGCCTATACGATTTCCGGCCGCGCTCGCTCTCGAATTTCTATGGCGTTCCGTTGAATGGATTGTGCGCGCACGTCGTGCGTCGGGGGCAAAGTGCCTGATCCAAACGGGCCAGTGTCCGGCGTGATGCACAGAGAGGCACCACATGATCAAGAAACGATCAGATTATTGTTGCGCCCAAACAACGGTTTTCCACTTCCGTCGAGTCCGGCTTCGATTCGGGCAAAATCGCGCAATTTTGACCGTTGTGCGGCGCAATGAACGTATGAATGTTTCAGGGGTGATGGAGCCTTTGGTCAGAGCTGTGCGGAGCGGCGCGCCCTTGGTCTCGTAATGGTTCAAAATTGAGGGATAACAATGATGGAAACCTTGTTCACGCGCTACGTCATGTCGAAGGCCAAGAACGGGAAGGAGCGGAAGATGTCGAAGCGTTGCAGTTTCCTGTCCGGCGCTGCGGGCGCCGCGATGATTTTCGCCGCCGGTGCGGCGCATGCCGATGCGCTCGCTTCGCCTTCCATGTCGGGGCCCCTGGCGGCCAATGCGAGCCCGACAAGCTTCGATGCGGGTCCTGTCGGGAATATCTACGTTACAGGCGCCATCAGCGGTCTGGCGCTCTTCCAGACCAACCATTCCTACCTGCATGGGGACAACGCGGAACTGGTTGATTTTTCCAACGCACAGGTCTTCGTGCAGAAGACGGACGGGTGGCTTCAATTTTATGCCGAGGTGGGTGGCTATTCGCTGCCGTCTCTCGGCGCGCCCTATATCCGCGCCAGCACTCAGACCAGCAACTCCTTTGGTGTCCTGCCTGAGGCCTATGTGAAGATCGTGCCGTCGGACAGCTTCAACATCGAAGCGGGCCGTCTGCCCACGCTGATAGGCGCCGAGTACACATTCACGTTCGAGAATCTCAATATTGAGCGCGGACTTCTGTGGAATCAGGAGCCGGCGATAAGCCAGGGCGTGCAGGGCAACTATACGTCCGGACCGCTGACGGTTTCCGTGTCGCTCAACGATGGCTTCTTCTCGAACCGCTACAATTGGCTGACCGGCTCGATCGCCTATGCCTTCAGCTCGGCAGACACGGTCACCTTCGTCGGCGGCGGCAATATGGGCCATACGAATTACGGGTCTCCGCTGACCGGGCCGTCCGTCGCCAACGCCACGCCACTGCTGCAGAACAGCGGTTCCATATACAATCTCATCTGGACGCACACCTCCGGTCCCTGGACCATTACGCCCTACGCGCAATATTCCAACGTTCCCAAAGTTCTCGGCTTGCCGTCGACGTCGACTTGGGGCGGCGCAGTGCTCGCCAATTACGCCTTTGATTCCAACTGGAGCCTCGGCGGACGCGTCGAATATATCTCGGCGGATAACAGCAGCTTCCTGGAACTTTATGGCCCAGGCAGCCATGCGTGGTCGGTGACGATCACGCCGACGTATCAGTACAAGGTGTTCTTCGCCCGCGCCGACGTCTCCTATGTGGGGCTGGGCCATTCTCCGGCCGGATTCGAATTTGGCGTCAATGCGGACAAGAGCAGCCAGGTCCGCTGTCTCCTTGAGACGGGTATCGTCTTCTAGACGCAGATTTCTCGGCAGCGTAACGGAGCCGGAATGGGCGCAAGGGCCTGTTCCGGCTCCTTTCTTTTTTTAGGCAAAGTCCCGCGCGCCGAAGTGCCGCTATATGGAAATTATATTTGCGGCAGCGCAAATCGGGCCTCGAATTTATATGCGAAACCTAAAATATATCGCCCCGGTTTCGGAGGACATCCATGCTCGATGCAGCATTCATAGCCGGCGCTTTCGGAATGTTCTTTGTGGGCGTTCTCTACGTCTTCGCCTGCGACAGACTCTGAGAGGCTGAAATGGTTTTCGACTACGCGCTTGGCGCAATCGTCACGGCCGGAATTCTCTTCTATCTGGTCTACGCGCTCACCCGGCCCGAGAAATTCTGAAGGACTTTGCGACATGACGGTCAATGGCTGGCTTCAGATCGCCATCTACGCGGCGATCATCATTGCGATCACCGCGCCCCTCGGCGGTTACATGATGCGTGTCTTCAACGGCGAGCGGACGTTCCTGTCGCCGATCCTGCGTCCCATCGAGCGCCTCGTCTATAGGCTTTGCCTCGTGGACGAAAATGAAGACCAGCACTGGACCGTTTACGCGGTCGGCATGCTGCTCTTCAGTTTCGCCGGCTTTGTCATTCTTTATGCGGTGCAGAGGCTGCAGAACCTGTTGCCCTTCAGCCAGGAGATCAGCGCAAAGCACGATCATTTGCCGGCCGTCGGCGAGCATCTCGCTTTCAACACATCGATCAGCTTCGTCACCAACACGAACTGGCAGTCCTACACGCCAGAGGCGACGATGACGTATCTCACGCAGATGGCGGGATTGACGGTCCACAATTTCGTTTCGGCTGCGACAGGCATTGTGCTTGCCGTGGCGCTGGTACGCGGTTTCGCGCGCCGCTCGGCGAAAGGCGTCGGCAATTTCTGGGTCGATCTCACGCGCTGCGTTCTCTATATCCTGCTACCACTCGCTATTGTCGTCGGCCTTTTCTTCGTC
>DATKON010000001.1:0-31571 GCA_035524575.1 Rhizomicrobium sp. | reverse complement strand
GCGATGACGTGCAGCTCGGCGCCGTCCTGCTTGAGCGCCGGGATCGTGTTCGCCTCGTAATGGAAGAATTCCGGCGCTGTCTCTTCATCGGATTTGGGCAGCGCCACCCAGCATTGCAGACCATGAAGATCGTGCGTGATTTTGCGTTCGTCGGCGCTGGTGCGTTCCGAATGGGCGATGCCGCGGCCGGCCGTCATCCAGTTGACACCGCCCGGCGTGATCTCGATCGCATTGCCGAGATTGTCTCGGTGGAACAGCTCGCCGTCGTAGAGATAGGTGAGCGTGGAAAGCCCGATATGCGGATGGGGCCGCACGTCGATGGCCTGACCGGCCGGCATGCTGGCGGGACCGATATGATCGAGGAAGATGAACGGGCCCACCATGCGCCGCTCGACATAAGGAAGAATGCGGCCGACCATCAGCCCGCCGACGTCGTGCGCGCGCGGCGCGAAGATTCGCTCCACAGTCGACATCGCTTCCTCCTTGGCTGCGGCCCCACCTTCTATATGGTGGCGCGCGGTCGTAAGGTATTGCAAGCGGGGCGTTTTGGTCACATCTGAATCCATCGCGTCGCGCCTGGACCGTTTGCCGGCGAATGGCGCCACCTGGACACGCGTCGCGCTGCTGTCTCTGGGCGGGTTCTTCGAGTTCTACGACATGTTCCTGTCGGGCTATATCGCGCCCGGCCTTGCGCACGCGCACATCCTCGCGCTCACGACGAAGGATTTTTTCGATTTGCACGGCGTCGCCGCCTTCAACGCCGCCTTCTTCCTCGGACTCTTCATTGGCACCATGGTCCTGGGATTCCTGGCCGACCGCTTCGGGCGCCGCGCCATCTTCACATTCTCACTCCTCTGGTACATGGCCGCTTCGGCGCTGATGGCGTTCCAGACAACGGCGCTCGGGCTCGATCTCTGGCGGTTTCTCGCGGGCGTCGGTGTCGGCGTCGAGCTCGTCACGATCGACACCTACATCGCCGAAATCGTCCCGAAGGAGGTTCGGGGGCGCGCCTTTGCGCTGAACCAGATCGTCCAGTTCACCGCCATCCCCATTGTCGCCTTCCTCGCCTGGCTTCTGGTGCCGGCAAAGCCATTCGGTATGGAGGGCTGGCGCCTCGTCGTGCTGCTGGGGTCGATCGGCGCAGGCGTCGTGTGGTGGATCCGGCTGAAGGTGCCCGAAAGTCCGCGCTGGCTCGCACGCCACGGGCGCTTTGAAGAGGCGGACGGGATCGTATCCCGGTGGGAAAAGGCGGCTGGGGCCGTGTTGCCTGCTTGCGCGCCCGTTGAAGCTCCCGGCAAGGCGAGCGGTCGTTTCCGCGACATCTTCCGCGCGCCCTACCTCTCGCGCACGCTGATGCTGATCGTATTCAACGTCTTTCAGACAGTCGGCTTCTACGGCTTCTCCAACTGGGTACCGGCCTTCCTCATCAAACAGGGCATCGCAGTGACGGCGAGCCTCGGCTACACCTTCGTCATCGCGGTCGCGGCGCCCGTAGGTCCGGCGCTGGCCTGGATGTTCACCGACCGCTTCGAGCGCAAATGGCTGATCGTGGCGGGTGCGCTCGGCGTTGCAATCTTCGGGCTGGCGTTCGGACAATTGCGCGCGCCTGTGCCGCTCGTTCTCTTCGGCGTGCTCCTGACACTCGCCAACAACATCATGTCGTTCTCCTTCCACGCCTATCAGCCGGAGCTTTATCCGACGCGCATTCGCGGCCGGGCGGTGGGTTTCGTTTATTCCTTTAGCCGCCTCTCGGCCGTGTTCAGCTCCTTTGTCATCGCCTTCATGCTCGGCCGTTTCGGCGTGGCGGGCGTCTTTGCGTTCATTGCGGCGTCGATGCTGATCGTGGCCGCGGTGATCGCCGCGTTCGGTCCGAGGACGCGCAATCTCCCGCTGGAAGCGATTTCGCACTGAAACTTTCGTTGTCATGGCCCGCATATGCGGGCCACCCGGCTGGACGATTTCCGATTTTCGAGAAGGCGGTGGAACATTTTCTTTCGACGCATGCGGGCGTGACCTGGGTAGTCCGCATTTGCGGACCATGACAGGGTAGGGGCGGCAGGATTATTTTCCGCTCAACCAGCGAGTTTTTCCATGACCGATCCCGATCTTCTGACCCTCGACGCCGTCAAGGCCGCGGCCGAACGCATCAAGCCTTACGTGAGCGAAACGCCCATCGTGCCGTTGACGCCGACGGGCATCGGCCTGAAGGCCGAGAGTCTGCATCCGATCGGCGCTTTCAAGATCCGCGGCGCCTTCAACGCCATCCTGCGCCTCGGGGAGGCCGAGCGACGCCGCGGCGTCGTCGCGCATTCGAGCGGCAATCATGCGCAGGGTGTGGCTTATGCAGCGCGGGCACTGGGCATCCCGAGCGTCATCGTCATGCCCACAAATGTCTCGCCCGTGAAGCTCGCGGCGACGAAGGCGCTGGGCGCAGAAGTGCATCTCGTCTCGGCGGCGGAGCGCGCCAGCAAATTCGAAAGCCTTTCGCGCGAGCGCGGGCTGATCCAGGTGCCGCCGTTCGACTCGCTCGCCATCATGGCCGGCACCGGCACGATCGGCCTCGAGATCCTCAAGGCACGGCCGGATGTGAAAACGGTACTCGCGCCCGTGTCGGGCGGCGGCCTCCTCGGCGGCATCTCCGCCGCGATCGCGCGGGCAGCACCAGGTGTGGCCGTGATCGGCGTCGAGCCGGAGTTCGCCAACGACGCCGCCATGAGCTTCCGCGAAGGCCATATTGTGAGCCTGTCGACGGAGGAAACGGCGCGCACCATCGCCGATGGCCTGCGCGTGCCGCAGCTGGGCAGGCTTCCCTACGCCAATATCCGCGCCTACACCCGCGACATCATCACGGTCACGGAAGACGAGATCAAAGCCGCGATGAAGAAGATCGCCGCGGAAGCCCGTCTCGTTGCCGAACCGAGCGGGGCGGTCGCGCTGGCGGGTGCGTTGAAGCTCGGGTTCGACTCCAAAACGACAATTGCCGTCCTTTCGGGAGGCAATGTGGAGTTGCGGCTCTATGCATCCATATTGGCGGGCTGAAACACTTTAGAAAGCAATGTCATCCCCGCGAAAGCGGGGATCCAGGAGAGCGTAAAACGCTGCGTTGCATGTTCGCTGGGTTCCCGCTTTCGCGGGAATGACACCGCCAATTAAGACTTGAGCGTCTGCGCCGTCAGAACTTCTGCCCGAACTTGATGCCGATGAGGCGCGGCCTCTGCGGCACGTCGTAGGTCTGCGAATCGCACACCTGCGTCACGCATTCGGCGTAGCGATATTGCTGCGCCTTCGCATCGAAGGCGTTCTGCACAAACACCTCGAGGGACCACAGATCGCCGCTGTCGAGGCCGGCCGAGAAGTCGAACGAGGCCCAGCCGGGCTGTTTTCCGAGCATGGTGCGGATCGGCACGAGCGGCGGCGTCGGCGCGAAGGGCGGGAATGCGCCGCCAATGCGCAGATCGTCCCAGGCGCTCGACTGCGCCTGCACCGATCCCTGGATATGGCCCGCGAAACCCGCGATCGGGAAGTCGTAACGCGACGTGAGGTTGCCCTTCCATTTCGGCGTGATCGGCAATTGCGTGCCGGCCGGTGCTTCCGGCGGGAAGCCGTCATTGGCAAAACAGTTCGAGGTGTAGGGTTGCTTGGTAGCCGGATTGTTGAAGCCGCAATAATCGGTGGTGAGATTGGCGTCGGTCACCGCGCCCGAACCCGAGAAGGTCAGCGACGAAATCGGCCGCCATTCGAAATCCGCCTCGACACCCTGCGACGTCGCATTGCCGGCGTTCTGGATGATAGTGAACGAATTCGCACCCAGGAACGGAAACTGCACATTGTCCCAGTCCTCGCGGAACAGCGCGCCGTTGATGCGCAGCGTGTCGTTGAACCACTGCGTCTTCCAGCCCACTTCGTAATTCGTCAGCTTGTCGGGCGCGTAGGGGCCCGCGTCGTCGGTGCGGCGGTTGATGCCGCCGGGACGGAAGCCGGTCGACCACGTGAAGTAGACCATCTTCTTGTCGTCGATCTTGTAGGTCAGGTTGACTTTGTGCGTGTTGCCGGTGCCGACGGCGCTCTGATCGAGATCGGTGCAGGGCGCGCCGTGGAACAGGCCCGGGCCGAAGCACTGCGATTCGCCCGTGTGCGAGCTGAACCCGGCACTGAATCCGAAGAAGCCCTTCAGCGTATTGATGTAGTCGTAAAGACGCATGCCGCCCGTCAGCGTCAGCTGGGGCGTGATGTCGTAGGAGACTTCCGCGAACGCCGCCATGTCCTGGTCGACGCGTTCCTGATCCGTCAGCCACAGCGTCTGCGGCCAGCCGGTGACGGACTCGCTCGTGGCAAGATCGTTGATCCGGTAGTTCTGCAGGATCCAGTGCTGCTGCCGCTCGAAGAACAGGCCGCCCACGAAGCGCAAGCGATCGGTCGCGGACGATGCGAGACGGATTTCGTGGCTGTCCTTGATGAAGTGGTCGCGCTCGATGATGTATTGCGTCGGAGCAATCGGGTTGTTGCTGTTGTTGTAGAAATAGGACGGGAACGACGAGGGGAACAGCTTGTCGTACCAGTACGAGTAGTCCGCATAATCGGACTCGCCATGGATCCACCAATCCATATGGCCGCCGGAATAGGAGAGATCGAGATCGCCGATCTTGCCCTCGACGGTCAGCGCCGCCTGATACCAGTTCTCGTGCAGGAAATCGGGATTGTACTGCGCCACCTTCAGATTGCCGAGGGACGGATCTTCCGCGAACAGGCCGTTGCTGTTTTCCAGCTGGAACACCAGCGACGGCATGATCGTCCAGCTATCGTTGAGATCGATCTTCAGCGCGGCGCGCGCGCCGTAAGTGTCGACGCTGTTGAAATCCTTCTTGGCGTAAGGATAGTCGTTGATGGTGATCGGCGGCACCGAGCCTCCGACGGACATATCGCCGGGATAGGTGCGCTGCCTGGGGATGTTGTCGATATAGCCGGCGTCGTGCTCGCTCCACGCCACCACGCGGATCGCCATGTTGTCCGCGAGCGGGACGTTGACATAGCCCTCGGCGACATAGCCCTCGCCGCCATGGGCGACCGTGTTGCCCTGCACGTCATAGGCCGCGGAGAAGGCGCTCGTGTCCGGCTTGTTGGTGATGATGCGGATGGTGCCGGCTTCCGAGCTTGCGCCGTAGAGCGTGCCTTGAGGACCCGAGAGAACTTCGACGCGATCGATGTCGTAGATGTGCAGGTCGAGCGTGCCACCGATTGTGGTGATCGGCTGTTCGTCGAGATAAACGCCGACTGTCGGCAACGGGCCGGAGTGGTTTCCGTCATTGCCGCTGACGATGCCGCGCATGCTGATATTGGCAAAGCCGGGCGCGGCATTGCCGCCGCCGGCGCCGCCGGAGGTATAGGTGACGCTCGGGAAGAACTTCACATAGTCATTGAAGTCCGTGATGTGCAGATCTTCGAGCCGCTGCGTGGTAATCGCCTGAACGCTTACGGCGACCTTCTGAAGGTCTTCCGAGCGCTTCTGCGCCGTGACGATGATGGTCTCGACGCCGCTGTTGTCGGCCACCTGCTGCGCCAGTGCGGGCGAAACAGCGGTCAGCATGGAGGTCGCGGTCAGAGAGGCCCACAAGGCCGGACGAACGCGCTCGCTGCGCCGAATCGCATTTAATTTCATGATATTGCCCCCGGTTGTGGAATTATGTCAGCGCTGCAACAAAAGATTGTCAAGCATCGCACGCCTGGATTTTGCCCAAGGGAAGGCGTTGTTGAGTGCGGGTGAAGCAAAAATACGACAGCGCCTAAAACTGGGGCACAGACGGGTAGTTATCGAGCACCGGACCCAAGGCCTCTTTCAGTGGACCAAGCCAGGCATCGTAATTCTGCCAGTGCTCGACGGCGTCGCGATAAATCGGCTGGCGAACCTGCTCCGAGCTTGCCGTCCGCACGGCGCGATCATTCTCGTAGAACTTCAGGCAGCTTTCTTCGAACGGCAGGCCACAATAGTCGAGCAGCGCGCGGACTTCGTTTTCCGGGTTCTCGACCATGCGCTCATAGATCACGCGATGGACCCGGCCGGGCAGCACGGTATCGAAGTGCGCCATCAGCGCCACGTAGTCGCGATAGTAGCGGCCCATTCCCGCGAGATCGTAGGTAAATCCCTGTCCGCGCGCGAAATGCTGCTTGAAATTGGAGAAGCAGCAGCCGAGCGGGTGCCGGCGCGCATCGATGATCTTTGCGTTGGGCAAGATCAGATGAATCAACCCGACATGACCGAAATTGTTCGGCATCTTGTCGGTGAAGAAGGGTCGCCCCGTGCGGCGCTGGATGCGCGTACGTTCGAGATATTCTTCGCCGAGCTTCGCGAAATCGCCCGCATCAAGCTCGAGAAGCTTCTCGGGGTAAAGCGAGCGCTGGCCGCGCTTCTTTTTGGCGCCCAAGCGACCGGCGATAGACATGATGTCGGGCAGCTCCATCGTGCCTTCGACTTGGCTGTGGCTTGAAAGTATCTGTTCGATCAGCGTCGAGCCCGAGCGCGGCAAACCGACGACAAATATCGGATCGCGCACCGGCGATCCTACATTGGCGCGCGCCGTAAAGAAGTCCGGCGTGAACAAGTCCCTGGATCGCACGAAATGTTCGTGCGACTCGTCCTCGTCATAGGCTACGCGCTTCTTGCGCAGGCCGTTGCCCTTTTCGTAATGCGAAAAGGAGTCGGCGTAGTGGCCTTCATCCTCGAAGGCTTTGCCGAGCGCGAAATGCAGGTGATAACGGTCTTCTTCGCTGAGATCGTCCCGCCTGAGTTCTTTCTCCATCGTGGCGACATCGTCCGATGAGAAGCGGAACGTTTTCAGATTTGCCAGACTCCACCAGGCCTCGCCGAGGCTCGGGAGCTGCGCGATGCTCTTGCGATAGGCGGCAATGCAATCGTCCTGGCGTCCAACGACTTTGAGCGTGTGGCCGTAGCTCATCCAGGCCTTGGGCTGGTCCGGATACTCCTTAAGAACGCTCTCATACATGGCGAGCGCGCGCTGGCTTTCGCCCAGACGCGCAAGGGCTGCGGCCATCAGATTGCGGTAACCAGGATGTCGCGGATTCTGTCTGAGGAGGATCTCCGCCTGAGCCACCGCTTCGGCCGACTTGTTGGCGCGATAGAGCACGCCCGCATAATTCGCCCGCGCTTCCGCGAAGCCGGGGGCGAGCTCGAGACAGCGTGCCAGAAGATTCTCCGCATCCTCGTAGCGGCCAAGGCGCGAGGCGATTTCACCCAGCATGCGGATGGCGACGACATCCGTCGGGTGCTGGTTCAAATATTCCCGGAGCAGGCGCTCGGCGACGGCGAGCTTGTTCTCGATGAGCGCCGAGGCGGCGGCAAGCAATTCCGGATTGCGGACCGAGGCTTTGATATGGCGCGCATAGGCGTCGTCGGCTTTCTCGGTCTCGCCGGCGATGGAAAGCTGGTCGCCCAGCTCGCGCCAGGCGCTTTGGTGATCCGGGGCAAGCCGGGTCGCCTGAAGGAGCGCGCCGATCGCGAGCCGGGTTTCGCCGAGCTGCCCGAGCACCATGCCCAATTCGCAATAAATCGCAGCCACCCGCGGCTGCGCCTTGACCAGCGGTACGAGGATGTCACGCGCCCGCGTCAGCGTGCCCTGCAACCGCAACGCCGTGCCAAGGAGCAGCAGCGCTTTCGGATGCCCGGGAACGGCGCGCAGGATTTCTTCGGCTTGTGCCTGCGCGCGCGCAGGATCAACCGCAAGCAGCCGCTCCGTCAGCGCGAGCGCGCCGTCGAGCGAGGTTGTCTTTTCCGCGGTTGTTTCCGACAAAGCGGGTCTCCCGCGCCGATGAAAGGTTTGGACGCGGGCGGGTGTCAACTATCATCGCCGCCGTTAACTCTTGGAATCCCGTCTTTATGACCAGCATCCCGCATCTGCCGCGGCCGGCGCCCGACGCCGCCATCCTCACGGGGCGCACCGTCGATCTCGAGCGCCTCGATCCCTTGCGCCATGGCGAAGGCCTTTGGCGCGCCATCGGCTCGGTGGAATCGCTCTGGCAATCCGTGCCGCCGGGGCCGTTCGCCGACAAGGAAGCCTTCTTCATCTGGCTCGAAGAACGCGCGGCGCGCAACGACCAGGTGCTCTATGCCCTCGTCGACAAGCGAACCGGCACGGCGGAAGGGCTCTATCTTCTCATCAACATCGAAAGCGGCATGGGGCGCATAGAGATGGGATTGGTGCTCGGCGCCAGGCTGTCGCGAACGACGGCGGCGACCGAAGCCTTCTATCTCCTCGGCCGCTATGTCTTCGAAGAGCTTGTCTATCGCCGGCTGGAATGGCGTTGCAGCCCTGAGAATGAAGCGTCCATGCGCGCCGCCGAACGCTTCGGCTACACGCTTGAAGGGATCCTGCGCCAGAATGCCTGGATCAAGGGCCGCAACTGGGACACTGCGGTGTATGCGATCATCGACAGCGAATGGCCGTCGCGCGCCAAGAGGCTCGCCGACTGGCTCGCGCCCGAGAACTTCGCGCCGGACGGCCGGCAGAAGAAACCGCTCGGCGGTTGACTTTCCGGCTTCAACCGATAAGCCATTTCCATGCGGGAGCTGGTGCACACTTTTCTGCTGGTCTATGCGGCGCTTTTCCCGATCGTCAATCCGATCGGCAGCGCGCCGATTTTCCTTAGTATGACCGGCGGGATGACCCATGCAGAGCGCACCTCGCTCGTGGGCCACATCGCCGTCAACAGCTTCCTCCTGCTGCTGGGATCGCTGTTCGTCGGCTCGCATGTGCTCGAATTCTTTGGGATCACGCTACCCGCCGTGCGCGTGGCCGGCGGCTTGGTACTCACCGCTTTCGGCTGGAAGCTGCTCCAGTCCGATGACCAGCAGACGGCCGATCAGAAGGACAGCCAGGCGACGAACAAATACATAGCGCCATCGGATTCGTTCTACCCGCTGACGATGCCGCTGACCGTAGGGCCGGGATCCATGTCGGTCGCCATCACGCTCGGCAGCCAGCGTCCCAAGACAGCCGATCTCGCGCATTTGGGAAGCGTCATCCAGCTCATCGGCGGAGCGGTCGCCGGGCTGCTGGCGATCGCGATCACGATCTATGTCTGCTACCGGTTCGGGGAGCGCATGGCGCGCGCGCTGGGAACCACGGGTACGAGCGTGGTGGTCAGGCTTTCGGCTTTCATTCTTCTCTGCATCGGCATCGAGATCCTGTGGAACGGTTACAACGCCTTCATGGGACAATCGAGCTGACGGCGTTCGCTTGCCAGCCCACGGCCGCTGTCCTAGCCTCCGCGCCGCAGCCCCAAATCCCGCTTCCATCCTGGTGAGACTCGGCGTTCCGCTCTTCGCGTTCTTCCTTTTGTTTGCGCTTGGTGCGCGGGCGCAGGAACGGAAAGATCGCGAATTCCAAGAGTGCAAGGATTGCCCGATAATGGTCGGAATTCCGGCCGGCGATTTCCTGATGGGAAGCCCGTCGTCGGAACGCGGCCGTTTCGACACCGAAGGCCCACTGCACAAGGTCACGATCAAGGCGTTCGCGCTCGGCAAATTCGACGTGACGAGCGAACAGTTCTTGGCCTTCCTGCGCGAAACCGGCTATCAGCCCGCGCCATGCAACCCCATTACAAAGCTGACGTGGCGTTCGCCCGGCGACGGGCATGCCTATCCGCCCGACGAGATCGAACCGCGGCGGTGGCCAGCCGTGTGTCTCGATTGGAAGGATGCGAACGCCTACATCCTGTGGCTCAACAAGAAGGTGGCAAAGCCGGGACAGGATCCGGCGAAAGGTCCTTATCGTCTGCCGACCGAAGCCGAGTGGGAATATGCCGCGCGCGCCGGCACCACGACTGCGCGCTGGTGGGGTGACGAGATCGGCACCGGCAACGCCAATTGCAACGGCTGCGGCTCGCAATGGGACGACAGCGAACTGTCGCCCGTCGATGCACTGAGACCCAATCCGTTCGGTCTGTACGGCATTCTCGGCAATGCGTGGCAGTGGACGGAAGACTGCTGGCACCCGAATTATGTCGGCGCCCCGGCGAACGGTAGCGCATGGGTTACGGGCGGCGACTGCACAAAGCATGTGCTGCGCGGCGGCTCGTGGGACAACCTGCCGATCTTCGTGCGTGCGGCGACGAGGAGCGGCGGCGCGCTCGACGGCGGCGAGTATGATTATTCGAGCCTCGCTGGATTCCGCCTTGCGCGGAATCTGCCTTGAGAGGAAGCGATGCGCCCCAATCGATTGCGTGAGAAGTGGAAGCAGGGGAAGCGGGCCACCAATTGCTGGCTCTCAATTCCCTCCGCGTTTTCCGCGGAGACGATGGCCCATCAGGGCTGGGACAGCGTTACGATCGACCTGCAGCACGCGCCGACCGATGACGCCATGGCCTATGCGATGCTGGTCGCCGTCTCGACCACGGACACCGTTCCTCTCGTGCGCGTACCCGGGATCGAGCCTGGAATAATCACGCGCGTCTTGGATTGGGGCGCCTATGGCGTGATCTGCCCGACCATCAACAATGTTGAGGAGTGCCGGAATTTCGTCGGCGCCGTTCGCTACGCGCCCCTCGGCTATCGCAGCGTCGGACCGGGACGCGCCGTGCTTTATGGCGGCCGCGACTACGTCGCGAAGGCGAACGAAACGGTGCTCGCGATCGCGCAGATTGAAACGAAGCAGGGGCTCGAGAACGTCGATGCCATCGCGCGCACACCCGGACTCGACATGTTGTTCGTTGGCCCCAACGATCTTGGCCTCTCGCTCGGACGCACCGCCATGCCCGACCAGACCGATCCGGTCGTCGTCGAGGCGATCAATGCCGTCCTCAAGGCGGCGCACGCCGCCGGAATCTACGCGGGCATCTGGTGCGCCTCGGCGGATTACGGCCTTGAAATGATGCGCAAGGGTTTCGACCTTACGACGGTCGTCTCCGATCGCGGCCTGCTTGGTACAGGTGCAGCGCTGCGGCAGAAGTTCGCCTGAGATCCTTCACTGCATGGAATCGCGCGGATTGAGCCTGAGCGTTAGTTCGAGATCGTTGCGGTCCATATTCGGGGGCAGCGTCAGGGGCGAGGAGAGAATCACGGCATTCTTGGCGCTGAGCGCGATCCAACGATAGACCGAGTCGGTCTTGAAGCGTTTGGCGTCGACGATATCGGCCTCCAGCACGGTGCCGTCGCGTTTCAGGAGCACGTGGATCAGAATGTCGAAGTTGCGATTGCCGAGCCGCGACCTGTCGAGGCTCCAGCGCCTCAGCACCTGCGCGCGAATGATGTCGCGCGTTTCATAAAGGCCCCGACCGCCGGCTTCGTCCTCGTTCCCGTTTTCCGCATATTGCGATGTGCCCGCCTCGCCCATCACGCGCGTGTCGGTGTTGGGCTGCTTGAGCTTCGAAAGCTCCTTCAGCTTCATTTCCAACGGATCGACGGGCTCTGTGGCCTTGTTCGGCGCGACGCCAGTCGGCGTGTGATGGACGACTGGCGCGCGCGGCAGGATGATCGGCGTCTTGCTGATTTCCCCGGCGGCTTTCGTCTGCTTCGGTTCGGGCGACGGGCCTTCGCTCTGCGCCACGATCGCGACCGGCACGAAAGGCTGGTAACTGGGCTGCCGGTGAAGGGTGCGGTGGGCGAGGAAAAGTATAATCAGCAGCGCCAGCACGTGCAGCAGAAGCGACGCGCCCACGCCGGCGCCGTCGCGCCGGGCGTAGGTCCGCAATTGCTGGAGCTTCGTGGACAGCGTCATGGGAGAGGCCAAGCTTAAGCGCGCCGCGCCGTGAGCACCAGCCGGGCAACCTTGTCAAACTGTCTTGGCTTGCCTTTATCTTGCCTGTCGCTCCTGGGGGTATTGCGATGCGCGCTCGAAAAATTCTGGTTATCGGCCTGGCGGTTTTCGCGGCGGCCTGTTCGCCGGCCTCGCATGAGCCAGAGCACAAGCTCGTGGGCCGCAGTCCCGTCATCCCGGCGCCCGACAAGAGCTGGTTTCCGACGCTGAATTTCTCGACCGCCAGGGGCTGGCCCGCTGGCATGACGCCGAAAGCGCCGCCGGGATTCACCGTGACGCAATTCGCCGGCGGCCTCGATCATCCGCGCTGGCTCTATCAATTGCCGAACGGCGATGTGCTGGTGGCGGAATCGACCACTGAGCCCGGGCCGCCGAAATCGCTCGAAGACCGAATCGGGGCCTGGCTGCAGCGAAATTCGGATTCGAACGGCAAATCGGCGAACCGCATCACGCTGCTGCGCGACACCAAAGGCAATGGCGTCGCCGACAGGCGTTGGGTGTTCCTCGCGGGCCTGCATCAGCCATTCGGCATGCTGTTGCTGGGCGACAAGTTCTATGTCGGCAACACCGACGGGCTGATGCGCTTTTCATACAAGCCGGGCTCCACGACGATCGATGGGCCGGGCGAGAAAATCCTCGCGCTCCCCAAGGGCGGCTACAACAATCACTGGACGCGCAATGTTTTCGCCAATGAGAGCGGCACGAAGATATACGTGACCGTCGGTTCGGGCAGCAATGTCGGCGAGCACGGCGTCGACAACGAAGTCCATCGCGCAGACATCCTTGAGATCAATCCCGACGGCTCGGGCCTGCGCGTTTACGCATCGGGCTTGCGCAATCCGAACGGGCTCGGCTACGAACCTGTGACACATGCGTTGTGGGCGGTCGTGAACGAGCGCGATTTTCTCGGCAACGATCTAACGCCCGACTATTTCACACATGTTGTCGACGGTGGCTATTACGGCTGGCCCTATTCCTATTGGGGCCGCCACGTCGATGCGCGCGTGACGCCGCAACGGCCCGATCTCGTGGCCCAAGCGATCACGCCGGACTACTCGCTGGGCTCGCATGTGGCGCCGCTGGGGCTGGCGTTCTACGACGGCACAGCGTTTCCCGCGGCCTATCGCGGGGGCGCTTTTATCGGCGAACACGGCTCATGGAACAGAAAGCCGTTCTCCGGGTACAAGGTCGTGTTCGTGCCGTTCAAGGACGGCGAGCCGGCCGGGGTTCCGCAGGATTTCCTTACCGGGTTCATGCCGGACGATGGCTCCGGCAACGCTTACGGCCGCCCCGTGGGCGTCATCGTGGCGAAGGACGGCTCGTTGCTCGTCGCCGACGATGTCGGCAATTGCGTCTGGCGCGTGGCGGCGAAGTGATCGGGCGCTGGCTTACTCCGACAGCCAATATTGCATCGCCACGTGCGGGCGGGACACGAAGCATTCGCGATTGAGGCTGTAGGACTTGATGATGCGCACGGCTTCGGCCGCCGCGTCGCGACTTGCAGAGAAGTCGAGGAGCCACAGGGAGCCATCCATGACTTTCCAGCGGCCGTCGGCGTAAATCGCTGCGACATTCTCCGGATGGAGCGCGATGCAATCCTGTCCCGGCATGTTGCCCGGTGGCACTGCGACGCCGTTCCGCCAATACATCATCGACGTATAGGGCCGCTTCACGAAGCATTGTCGCGTGAAGTGGTAGTGCTGGATGACTTCGACCGCCCGTGCAGCGGCCGACCGGTCTGCGCCGTAATCGAGGGATGCGTTAGGCGAGAGCATCACTCGCCACTCGCCGCGAACATTGTCAGCCTTCAAGTCGAGCGGGTCGACAACGACGCAGTCTTCGGCGTTCGCCGGCACGGCTTTCGCGACCGTCGGTGCCTGAGCCGTCTGCGCGGCGGCAGAAGGCCTCGCGAGCAGAAGCGCAAAAGAGAAATTGAGAGCGGCCACGAGGCCGGTACGCATCATTTGTTTCCCCCTCGCTGGCGAGATTTAGCAAAACCGCCACCATCTGTCAGCGGGGACGATTGAGTTCGATCGGCAATTCGTTTCATCTGTCTGTCGAATTGGGCGGGACGCGTCGCAGGGGATTAACGATGTTCGGGTACCGCGCGATCGGCTGGGCCGCTGCCATCGTCGCTGCCGCGTCGGCTACGTCGGCACAGGAGCGCGTCGCCGCCAATGTCGAGACTGTGACTGTCGTCGGTACGACGCCGCTTTCCGGCACCAGCCTCGATGCGGACAAGCTTCCCGAAAGCATCGAAACTCTGGATTCACGGGATCTGGCGCGCGAGGGCATCCCGTCGGTCACGACTGCGCTCAACAATCAGCTGGGATCTATCAACATCAACGACGATCTCGACGATCCCTTCCAGCCCGATGTCCTTTATCGCGGCTTCGAGGCGTCGCCAGTGCTTGGCACGCCCGAGGGGCTCGCGGTGTACCAAAACGGCGTGCGCATCAACGAATCCTTCGGTGATGCGGTCAATTGGGATCTGGTGCCCGATCTAGCTGTCGCGCGCGTCGACGTCATCAGCGCAAATCCCGTGTACGGCCTCAACGCGCTCGGCGGCGCCATCGTCATCGGCATGAAGAACGGCTTCGACTACGACAAGGGCGAACTCGAGCTGTCAGCGGGCTCGTGGGCGCGACGCGATGCAGGGGTGCAATTTGGCGCGAACGAGGGACGGTTCGGCCTCTACGCCGCCGGTCAGTTGCAGACCAGCGAGGGGTGGCGGCTCTATTCGCCGGACCACGTCGCGCGGATCTATGGCGATGCGAGCTATCGCGCAGGCGGGCTGTCGCTCGATCTGAGCCTCACCTTTGCCGACAATCTCTTAAGCGGGGAGTCGCCTTCGCCCGTGCAGGAACTTGCGATCGACCGAAGGCTGATTTTCACAAGCCCGCAATCGAACCGCAATCGCGTGGTGTTTCCGGCCCTTAGCAGCAGCTATACCATCAACGATCATCTGTCGCTGCAGATGAGTGTCCATTACAGAGGGTTTCGCGAGGGCATTGCCAACGGCAACACCACGGCCTATGCGGGCTGCACATCGGCGCCGGGATTTCTGTGTCAGCCCGACGGAGTGACGCAGCTTTTTTCGATGAGCGGCGCTCCCATCGCGGATATCTCGCAAGATGGCACTATTCCGATCGGTGAGAACGATCACGAACGGATATCCACGGACAGTTTCGGCGGGACTCTGCAGGTCACGGATACGAATGCGGTGCTGGGGTCCGGCAACCAGGTCACTGCCGGCGCGACCATGGACCGCGACTCGACGCATTTTGTATCCGAAACCGAGCTTGGCGCGATCAACACCGGACTTGGGGTAGATGCTTCGGGCATTTTTGTTTCGACTCCTGAGAACATGCCGGGGAACGCAACGCCCGTCGTGCTCGATGCGACCAATCGCTATTACGGCGCCTTTGTCACCGACACACTCGACGTCACGTCACGAATAGCGGTCACCGCGAGCGGGCGTTACAATCAAGCTGTTGTCGCGCTCAAGGACCTTGAGGGAACTGCGCTCACGGGAACGTCTCGCTACAGTCGTCTCAATTCCGCCATCGGCGCCACGGATGCATTGTCCGACGACGTCACGCTTTACGTCGGCTATTCCGAGGGCAATCGCGCACCGACACCCGGCGAGATCGAATGCGCCAACCCGCTGGCGCCCTGCCTTCTGCCGTCGAGCCTTTCGAGCGACCCGCCGACGCTGAAGCAGGTCGTGTCGCACAGCTGGGATTTGGGACTGCGGGGCGATTTCCCGTTCTCCGATGCATCGCGGCACCTTACCTGGCACGCCGATCTCTTCCGCACCAATGTCGATGACGACATCTACGGTGTCGCGACGTCGCTCGCGAGCGGCTATTTCAGCAATATCGGTGGGACGCGGCGTCAGGGCGCGGAATTCGGTGCGCACTTCGACGACGACCGTTTCTCCGGATTTCTGAGTTACGATTTCGTGGACGCCACGTTCGAGGCCTCGTTCCTGCTGCCGTCCCCACTAAATCCGGGAGCCGACGCGAACGGGAATATCCTCGTTCGGCCCGGGGATCGATTGCCGGGCATTCCGCAGCACCGCCTCAGGCTCGGTGCAGATTACAAGTTTACGCCGGAATGGTCAGCGGGCGCGGTTTTCGTCTACGAAGGTTCGCGATATTACCGCGGCGACGAGTCGAACCAGATGAAGCCGATGGCAGGGTTCGCGGCGCTGAACCTGCATTCGACGTACGAATTGGAAGAGCACGCCGAGTTGTTCTTCGACGTCTTCAATCTGCTCGACGCGCGCTACGCGACGTTGGGCGTCCTGGGCGATCCGACTGGAATTGGCGCGCCGGGCATTCCGACGGGCGCTTCGGGAGTCGATTACCGCTTCGAAAGTCCGGCCGCACCTCGCAGCGTTTTGGGCGGAGTTCGGCTCAGGCTCTGAAAGCAAAACGGCGGAAGCATTGCCGCTCCCGCCGTAGTGCCGGATCGGATTGCGATCAGAAGGAGATCCAGATGCCGTTGTGCCAATAGCCGCGGCCTTCGTGCTCGTGGAAAACAAAGTGCTCGTGACGGCGCCAGCGCCAATTGTCCGGATGGATGACGACGCCGTATTCGGCGCGATAGGCATAGCGATTGTGAACATGCCAGCATTCGCCTTCGCGATTGCAGGCGATCCAGGCTGACGCGCTCGTCGCCGTAATTGCGGCCGCGGCCACGCCCAACAGCGCAGCGGAAGCCAATTTGATGATCGTCTTCATTCCTACGCTCCTTGGTCTGGTGTCCCCCCGAGACGGCACGGGGAAATCGCCGCGGCCATACTCGTCAGGACGGTTCTTGGACCCTACGCGGGGACGCGAATCCCCTCCGCGTCAACTGAACATCGGGCGGAAAGCGTGTCTTTATCGCCAAATTCGCGATTGTACGAGTTTGTCGCGAAACCGCGGTTTGCGACATCTGAACAAATTTCGGGAACTCGCGGATCGCGCCATTTCTAGAGCGACGGGCATTCACCGACAATCGATACGCGCTCGCCGTATCGCGAATAGGGGAAGTAGTCCCAGACCGAGTGATGCTGCGTCACGCGGTTGTCCCAGAACGTCAGCGTGCCCGGTTCCCAGCGCACGCGGCATTGGAATTCGACATGGCCTTCGATGTGCCGAAACAGAAGTTCGAGAAAGGCGCTGCTTTCCTCCGGCGTGAATTCGTTGATGCGCGTGGTGAAGCCGCGATTGACGAAGAGCGCGAGCTTGCCGCTTTCGGGATGCCGGATGACGACGGGATGTATCGCGCTCGGCCAGCCGCCTTCCGGGCGACCGAGCCCATAGCCGCCGGAATAGAGTTTGGCGCCGTCATGCGTCGCCGTGAAGCCTCTGACGATCTCTTTCATCGCCGGCGACAGCGCGTCGTACGCCTGGACAGTGCTTATGAAGCAGGTGTCGCCGCCGCCGATCACCGGCGTTTCGGTGACGTAAAGCATGGAGCCCATCGGCGGCTTCTCATCGCACGTCACATCCGTGTGCCAGACCTCGCCGGCGACATGTTTGGAATTCTGGTCCGCCTTCACGAGATGGATCTCGGGATCCAGCGCGCCCGATTTCGCGTGATCGGGCAGCGTACTCTTGGCGTGAAAGGGATGGACATGCAGCGATCCGAACATCCGGCCGAAGCGCTTGTGCTCTTCGCGCGTCAGGCGCTGATTGCGAAACACCAGCACGTGATGCGCATTGAGGGCAGCCCTGATCTCGGCGAACTGGTCGGCCGGCAAGGGCCGCGAAAGATCGACCCCTTCGATTTCGGCCCCGATCACGGGCGTGAGCGTCTTGATACCGATGGTAGGGGTTTCGACGTGCGGCGCGGCTTTTTGCATGGGGATCTCCGTGGCGTGCAAGCTTCGCGCCGGCAACGCCGTCGTTCAAGTCCGTCTAGAAATAGCGGCTGACCCGAACGAGGAACGTGCCGGCGCTCGGCAGGCTTCCATAGTCGGTCCGCTTGCCGCCGAAGCTCGCCGCCGCAAGGCCGCCGATCGTCCATTCGCGGGAGAGATAATAGTCCGCCGTAACTTGCGAAAAGCTCGACGCATCGCGCAGATCGGCATTGATGAACGCGGTGATCTCGAGGTCCTCGACGAAGGCGTCGACCCAGTCGGCGCGGAGAAATGCTTCCTGGCGCGCTGTCGGCACACCCTGATCGGCCGCATAGCCGCGGATGTACCACAGTTCGGCGTCGAGCGCAGGATTGCCGAGCGCGCCTGCACCGAACCACCGAGTCCAGTCGGCGTCCGAGAAGCCGGCCTGGTGATAGTGATATTCGAGATTGAAGGTGATCTTCGATTCCGTGGTGTAGGAAAACCCGACCGAGGCGTTGCTCTCAAAGCGTCGCGTCGTGCTGCTCGGAAGCGGCGAGGACGCCGCGGGCGGGATGGTGCCGGTGTCCTTGCCGAATTGCAGCGCTTCGTCCGCCAGATCGAGACCGTTGCCGCCGGCCCATTCGGCATAGGCGACGATTTTCTGACCGATCCCGTGCGTGATATTTGTGCCGTAGCTCCAGTGGCCGTCATTCGAAAACAACACGAGCTCCGGCGCGAAATCGTCGAACAGCCGGGCGCTCCCTTTGGCGAGAAAGCGCGTCTCGGCGTTGGTGCGATCCAGCATTGGATTGAAAGACGGCAGGTTGTCGTTGCGGTAGATCGGGCTTGGATTGGTGACTTTCGGCGCGAAAGCCACCGACAGGCTGGCATTCTCCCAAAGATGCTGGCCGAACACCATCAGCGTGCCCAAACGGTCTTCGCGCAGCACGGACGGATCGGCGGACAACGGCTCGACCACGGCGCGCGTCTTGAAGAAATCCGTCGGATTGAAGCCGAGCGCTACGCCGCTCTTGAGATTGATGCGGCCGATATCGAGAAACGTCGCGCCGCCGGCCTTCCAGGCGAGATAGCCCTCGCGGAAATCGTGGCGGATGTTTTCGTGACTCGGGACATCGAGGCCGTCCTCGGCGCGAAGGTTGAGCCGACCGCTGTAGTAAAGGCTCACATCGTCGCTGAGCTGCCAGTTGATGCGCGCATCGGCGAACAGACGCTCCTCCCAGCGCGCGGGAAACGGTGGGGGAAACGCGACCGGAAGATCACTGCGCCGCGCTGTGCCGATGACATCGTTCTGCAGGAAGAAGACCTCGTCGGCATTCGAGGTGTTCGCTTGTTGCGAGGCTGTCGGGGCCGGGATGCGGTCGAGCTCATCATCGTCCGCCTGCGCGGCGCCTGCGCCGAGGGCCGTCCCCGCGCAGAGTAATGCTACGGCGAGCCTGGCAATCATTGCGCGTTCAGATGGGGCAGGTAATCGCGCTGGAACCAGGTATCGGGAATATCGGTGAACTTCGAATCCGAGAAATCGACGACAGTGACGAGAGAGGAATCGACGGCATCGATGATCACGGCCTGGGTCGGACGCAAGCCGTCCAGCCGTTCGAGGAAATTTCGGTAGTAAAGGATTTTCAGCAGCCGCCCGCTGTCGGCATAGAATTTCGCCTTCACGGGATCATGCGTGCCTTCTTCCACCCAATATTCAATGTGGTTGTATGTGGCGGTTTCGCTAGCGGCCTTCATGTCGAGATGCCAGCATTTCTTCTGCTGCCGTGCCGCGTCTTCGATCGTTTCCTCGCCCATAAGCGTCGCCGTGTAGTCGACCGCGAGATTGGCCGTCAGCACGTCGCCGATCGCGGCCTGGCCGGTAAGGCGCTGCTGCGGCGAGATGCGCACGCTGTCCTTGGTCGCCGGATCGTAGAACCACAGCACGGCGCCCAGGAGGACCATCTTGCCGGCATCCCGCGGCGGATCGATATAACGGGCGAGATTGCGGAACTGCCGCGTCGCCGGATCGATCTTCGAGTAGACCACAAGGACGTTACGATCGCTCGGCTGGCCCGAGCGGTATTCCGTCAGCACCGTGGTCGATTTGAACGGCTTGCCGGGATTGCGGATCTCATCGGCCTTGGCGACGATTTCCTGCGCCGTTTCGGCTGCACAGGCGGCGCGGGCCGCCAGCAGGACCGTCAACGCCGCGATGAACCTCAAACCCGTCATAGCCGTCCTCACACGTGTCGGAGCGCATCGACGATCTGCAGACGCGCGGCGCGATTCGCAGGGAGAAGCGCCGCCGCTGCCGCCAGCACGATCAGCAGCGCCCAGATCGTGCCGATCATATCCCAGGCACCGAACATGTAGAGCTTGAGCGGCACGGGCTGCGCCTGTCCGGGCGGAGTCCAGGTGATCCCCTGCTGGTTGATCGCATAGGATACGAGGAAGGCAATCGCGACGCCCGCCGTCGCTCCCATCGCGCCGAGAAGGATTCCTTCGACCAGAAACTGGCTGCGGATACCCGAACGGCGAACGCCCAGGGCGCGCGTCGTGCCGATCTCGTCGGTGCGCTCGACGACGCTCATGCCCATAGCGTTCGAGACCGTAAAGACCACGACGATGCCGATGATGATCGAGATGAACGAGAAGATCGAACGGAAGAGATTGAGCGCCTGCGTATAAAACGGCGTAATTTCCGCGAAGTCGCGGGTCTCGAGATCGAGACCGTGCTGCTTGAACAGCTGGGCGAGGCGGGCGCGGACCCGCGGCATGTCTTCGGTCCTGTGCAGCTGCAGGATGATGCCGGTGGCCCGATGCTCCCCGCGGCCATAAACGAGCTGCTGGGCGAGATTAAGGTGCATGCCGACATAGATGTCGTCCAGTTCTCGGACGCCTTGCGGATCGGCGCGGGCGATTTCCAGATCAACCACATTGGGCGCGCCCCCCGCCGTCGCCGCGAGGAGATCGATGCGCGGCAGGGACGGCCCTTTCCGGGTCGCAGGCGCGTCGCGGGAGACAAGATCGGAAAAATCCTGTTTGGGCAGGTTCGCGACGTCCGATGCCGCCGCTGTGTCCGAAGGCGCACCGGTCGGAAGCTTGGGGCAATTGCCGAGACGAAGCTGGCCGCAGAGACCCAGCACTCGGGCCATGCCTTCGCCGACAATGCCCCGGGAGCTGTCGTCGTCCCTGAGACCCGTGTCGTCGCCGCGCCCTCCGACATCGTACTCGTCCCAGTGTTTCATGCGATCGCGGTCGGACGGAATAAAGCCGGTGCCGATGAAGGTTCGCGACTCCCCGTTGTCGGAGTTCGACGCGATGCCGGTCAGGTACTGAACCGGTGTTGCCACCGCGATCAGCGGCTTCAGCTGAGGATCGGTGGTGATCAGCTTCAGCACCGCCTCGTAATGCGGGATGCCCCAGATCGCGGGATTGCCGGAGCCGAAATCGAAATAGCCGTTGCGATAGACCGTCAGATGGCCGACGCGATCGACGGTGCCCGTCTGCAGGCCGTAGGTGACGTAGACGGTGTAGGCGCCGAACACGAGCGTCGCCGCGGTGCCGATCGCGATCGTCAGCATCGTCGTCATAGAGCGGCGCGTATTGCGGAAGATGCTGCGAAACGCGATCTTGAAGATCATGCCGCAGCTCCCGACGCGACGATCTCGCCGTCCCGGATGGTGAAGGTGTCGTCGGCGTGCGAAATCAGATGCGGATCGTGCGAGGCAAAAATGAAGGTGGTGTGCGATTCCGTCTGCATGCGGCGCATGAGCGCGATGACGCTCGCACCGGTCTCGGAGTCGAGATTGGCCGTCGGCTCGTCGGCGAGAACGATGTCCGGCCTTTTGACGAGCGCGCGGGCAATCGCCACACGCTGTTTCTGTCCGCCGCTCAATTCATTCGGACGCTGTCCTCGCTGATCCTTCAGACCCACGGCCTCGAGCATCTCGAGGGTCGCCTGGCGTCGTTTCTGCGCGGAGACGCCGGTGAGAAGAAGAGGGTACTCGACGTTCTCGTAAGCGGTCAGCACCGGTATCAGGCTGAAATTCTGGAAGATGAATCCGACGCGCCGCGCGCGAAAATCCGACAATGCGTTGTCCGACAGCTTTGCGACGTTCTGGCCGGCGATCGTCACCGTGCCGGTGGTCGGCGCATCGATGCAGCCGATCAGATTGAGAAGCGTGGTCTTGCCGCTGCCTGACGGGCCGATCAGCATCGTAAAGCGGCGCGGCGCGATCGACAGCGATACACCGCGCACAGCCCTCACGGCCACCGCACCGATCCTGTAAGTCTTGGCTACATGATCGAGCCTGACGACCGCGCCGTCGCGGGCCTCGTTCTGCCGGCCGTTACTCGCCCCTGGCATGGCCACTTTGCCCCTTAGGCTCCGCTCCCCGGCGCCGTATTCAGACGCCTCGGTATCGCGCGCGCTTTTGCGCGTCAACGACCTGTTTGCAGGATATGGTACCATATGGTACCAGATCAAGAGGATCGAGTCGACGTGAAACGCCCTCGCAAGATCAGTGATGACGATGCCCGCGGGCGCATCCTGGACGCTGCGTTCTGCGCCTTTATGGAACACGGCTATGCGAAAGCGAGCACGCTCGAGATCGCCACGCGGGCCAAAGTCTCAAAGCGTGAACTCTATTCCCATTTTGAGAATAAGCAGGCGCTGTTCGCCGCCGGCATCGCGCGCCGCACGCATGCGATGCAGCTTCCGCTCGAGCATCCCGATGTCAACAGCCTGGATGGTCTGGCGGCGACATTAAAATCGCTTGGTCGTGCGATCCTTGCCGGCGTGACAGACGACAACGTGCTTGCGGTCCATCGCCTCGCGATCACGGAGTGCGAAATCTCGCGCGACGTCGCCGACACTCTCGACCGAAGCGGCCGCGGTCAAATCCGCAAGGCATTGACGGGGCTTCTCGAGCGCGCGCAGGCGCTGGGCCTGGTTTCGCGGGGCGAGCCCGGCGAAATGGCGGAGCAGTTCTGTTCCGTGCTGTTTTCCGATCTCTTGCTTCGGTTGATGATGGGTGTTGCGCGGAGACCCACGGTGAAAGAAATCGCGCGGCGCGCCGACATTGCGACGGATTTGTTACTCCGGCTGTACGCCGTGGCGCCCGCTGGACAAAAGCGCGCGAGCAACTAAGGTCGCTTTTTTTCGAGGGAGGATTTCAGCATGAAACATGTTTTTCTTGCGGGGGCGGCGTTCTTGGCCCTGACCAGCGCTGCGCTCGCGGCCGATCCGTACGCGTCCCTGTACGGCAACACGGTGACGATCACCGGTTCGGACGGCACAAAGGTCACGACATTTGTGAACCAGGACATGACCTACGAGCAGCACGGTGCGAACGGAACCGTGTTGAAAGGCACGTATGTTTGGAAGGACGCCACGACGGCGTGTTTCACCCAGACAGATCCGGCGCCGCCGGCAAACGCGCAGCCCTACTGTCTCCAGAATCAGGTGGCACATAATGTCGGCGATACCTGGACGGTCGCCGGCATGGACGGCAAGCCCGTGACGGTTTCCATCACGGCCGGACGTTGATCGTCGGGAGCGGCGGTCCGGTCGCGATCGCCGCTCTCGCCCTCCGGCCATGCGTCGTATTGTATTGCTTCGCGCACATTTCCGTGAGGCGCACGGATTTGGGCGGCGACAGGCAAGCGCACCGTCTGCTAGACTCACCAGCGGTTGGGGCGTAGTTCGAACGCATCGGAGGACAACATGCGTTTTCTTGCTTTCGCATCGGCCGCGATTGTCGCGAGCACGATCGGCGCGCTGGCGCAACAGCCCGAGCCGGCACAGCAGCCTGGACAAAGCAAGCCGCCAAAATGCTTCTTCGTCACGCAATTCGACAACTGGAAGGCGCCCGACGCGAACACGATGTACATCCGCGTCAACATGAACAAGTACTATCGGCTCGAGATGAGCAATTCCTGTCCCGCGCTGACCTGGCCTGACGCGCATCTGATCATGCATATCCGCGGCGCCAACACGATCTGCTCGCCGCTTGACTGGGACCTGAAGGTGAGCCAGGGCATTCACGACATTCCGATGCCATGCATCGTGAAGTCGATGACGCCGTTGAGCGCCGACGAGGTGGCGGCGATCCCGAAGAAGTTCAAGCCGTAGCTTTCCCTGCTAAGGTGGCGAGAGAGCTTCTCGGATCCTGTCGGTGCGGTGCGGTTCATTTCCGCCTGATGAGCCACACCGTCTATCCCTATCAGCTTTGCTATTGCTCGATCTGCCGCAAGACCGACGGCGGCGGCGGATTCGCCATCAACATCATGGGCGACGCACGGACGCTCAAGGTCGAAGGCAAGCGCGCCATCGGCATCTATCACGCGCAGATCGAAGACGAGAAAGGCCGCTGCCGCACGAGCAGGGGCGAACGGAAGTTCTGCAGAACATGCGCGACGGCGTTGTGGGTGTTCGATCCGGAATGGCCCGAGCTCGTGCATCCCTTCGCTTCGGCGATCGACACGCCCCTGCCGGTGCCGCCGTCGAAGGTCCACCTGATGCTCAAGTTCAAGCCCAAATGGGTGAAGCCCGATCTCGGTCCGGGCGATCAGAAATTCCAGCTCTATCCGAAACTCTCGATCGAAGACTGGCACAGAAAGCACGGGCTCTGGATCGATTGAACGCCGCTCATTTCGTGACGCTGTCGATCCACGCGAAATAGCCCGGCGCACCCGCCGCGAAGTCCAGTGCCACGATTTCCGGCGTCTCGTAAGGGTGAACCTCCTTGATGGCAGCCATGGCGTCTTTGAACAGCGCCGCCCTCGTCTTGACGAGAAGGAGAATCTCCGCCTCGTTCTGCAATGCGTCTTGCCACATGTAGCAGCTTTCGATCGGCATCAGCTGCACGCAGGCCGCAAGCTTTGCATCGAGAAGCGCTCTCGCGATGTTTTGCGCATCCTCGCGCGTCGCCGTTGTCGTCATCAGGACGCCGTAACGCGCCATCTTCTTTTCCATGCCGATCTCCTTCCGCCTGCGGACTATCGCGCAACCTCAGCTTGTGGGAACAGCCCGTTCCGGCGGGCGTTTCCGAAGCAGCGATACAAACAGAGGAGAACTCGAATGCGAAATCGAGCACACGCCATGGTCATCGGTGGCGCTCTGGGGCTTCTGCTGGTGGCTTCTTCTGCCGGCGCGCAGGAATACGGGCCCTACGGGCGCGGCTACTATTCGGCCCCTCCCGAAGAAGTGATTGTCCGGCCGCCGCCCTATGCACGCCAGCGCAGCGAAATTGGCGCGCCGATCGTCGATGTATCGATGTCGCGGCCGGTCAGGATCGACGATCTCGATCTCAGAACCCGGTGGGGCGTGCGCAGCTTGCGCAATCGGGTCAGCTTCGCAGCGCGATCGCTCTGCAATCAGCTGGACGCAATGTATCCTGCCAGCTACGACGAGGCAGGCGCCGACTGGCCGACGGACACCCAGTGCTATCGCGATGCCTATTCGCGGGCGATGGACCAGGCCGACGGCGCGATCCGCGCGGCCCGCGGCGAATATAGCGGTTACTGAGACAGCGCATCTGGCGGAAGCGGGACTTTCGTTGTAGTCCCGCTTCATGCCCCATCCTCTGAAGCTCCATCCTGATTGTCGCTGCGATGCGGTCCGCGAAATCGCCGTCGAGGCGACGCGACCCGAACCGGCGGCGTTGAGGCTTCGCTATCGCGTCTCCGGCGCGGTGGCAGGGCTCCTTGTGCCCGCGCCAGCGTCGCCTTCGCGCACGGATGGGCTCTGGCAGCACACCTGCTTCGAAGCGTTCCTGCGCGCCGGCGCCGGCGAGTCCTATTACGAATATAATTTTGCGCCGTCGACGGAATGGGCGGCCTACGCCTTCACCTCCTATCGCAGCGAGATGCGCATCATCGCCGACGCGGCGTTGTCCATCGAGCTCACGCAGTCGGAAACGGCGCTCGATCTCACGGCGGAAATCCATGACCTGCCGGCCGAGACGCCGTGGCGGGTCGCGCTGTCGGCGGTGATGGAGGAGAGGAACGGGCGGCGATCCTACTGGGCGCTGGCCCATCCCAAAGGCAAGCCCGACTTCCATCATTCCGATTGCTTTGCCCTCGAACTTCCCTGAATCTCGCGCTCATGAAATTCGGACTCGATCGGATTCTCGCCGACCCGCAATTGCGCAAACCGCTCTCCGGCCGGCGTGTCGGGCTCGTCGCCCACCCGGCATCCGTGACGACGGATCTCACCCATGCGCTCGATGCGCTGGCGCATGTCAGCGGCGTCAAGCTGTCGTCCGCGTTCGGTCCGCAGCACGGTCTGCGCGGCGACAAGCAGGACAACATGATCGAGTCGCCGGACTTCCGCGATCCGGTCTACCAGATTCCGATCTACAGCCTCTACGGACAGGTCCGCCGCCCGACCGACCTGATGATGGACAGTTTCGATGTGATCCTCGTCGATCTGCAGGATCTGGGCTGCCGCATCTACACCTTCGTCACGACGCTGCTCTACGTGCTGGAAGCGGCCGCGAAGCACAGGAAAGAAGTCTGGGTGCTCGACCGCCCCAATCCGGCGGGCCGGCCGATCGAAGGGCTGACGCTGCGCAAAGGTTGGGAGAGTTTTGTCGGCGCCGGGCCGATCCCGATGCGCCACGGCCTGACGCTCGGCGAGCTGGGACTCTGGTTCGTGCGCCATTTCAGGCTCGATGTTGCGTACCGCGTCATCGAGATGGAAGGCTGGCAGCCGGACGAGGGTCCGGGTTTCGGCTGGCCGCTCGGCGAACGCGTCTGGGTCAACCCCAGCCCCAACGCGCCCAATCTCTGGATGGCGCGCGCCTATGCGGGCACGGTGATGCTCGAAGGCACGACGCTGTCCGAAGGTCGCGGCACGACGCGGCCGCTCGAACTTTTCGGCGCGCCGGATATCGAGGCGAGAGCCGTGATGGCGGAGATGCGAAGGCTCAGCCCCCAATGGCTCGAGGGCTGCATTTTGCGCGAATGCTGGTTCGAGCCGACCTTCCACAAGCATGCGCGCGCGCTCTGCAACGGCGTGCAGATTCACACGGAAGGACCCGCTTACGACCACGCGCGCTTCCGCCCGTGGCGGCTGCAGGCGCTGGCCTTCAAGGCGATCCGCAATCTTTACGCCGATTATCCGCTGTGGCGCGATTTCCCGTACGAATACGAAACGGGCAAGCTCGCCATCGACGTGATCAACGCCTCGCCGCTCTTGCGCGAATGGGTCGACGATCCGAATGCCGCGCCCGGCGATCTCGACGCGCTGACGGCGCCGGACGAACAGGCGTGGGAGCAGGAGCGCCGCGCGCATCTCTTGTATTGAGCGGCTGCGCTTCGGACGCAATACGGCTGCGTGTCATCAACGCTTGTCCTCAGCCTGAGCGGCTTACAGGATGAGTGCGGAAATCCAGAGCCCACGTCATTGGATACGCAACTCTATCTCGTCGACGTCTTCGCGCAGGGGCCGTTCACCGGCAATCCGCTGCCCGTGTTCCTCGGCGCCCATGCATTGTCCGAGGACCAGATGCAGGCGATCACGCGCTGGTTCAACATGTCGGAGACGACGTTTGTCGGCGCGCCGCGCCATCCGGAGGCGGATTATTCCGTGCGCATCTTCACGCCGGCGCGCGAATTGCCGTTCGCGGGCCATCCGACGCTCGGCTCCTGCCGCGCCTGGCTGGGGGCCGGCGGAACGCCGCGCCGGGAGGACATGGTGGTGCAGGAATGCGGCGCGGGGCTTGTGTCCATCAAGCGCGACGGCGAGCAGCTCGCCTTCGCCGCGCCACCGCTGCTCAGAAAAGGCCCCATCGACAAGGCGAAAACCGCCGAGCTTGCGGCGTTCCTCAACATCGCCGTCGAGGACATTGTCGATGCGGCCTGGGCGGACAACGGTCCCGGCTGGATCGTCGTGCTGCTCAAATCCGCCGAGGACGTCTCGAACGTCCGCCCGCAAATGACCTATCCCGGCACCATCGATGTCGGCGTGGTCGGTCCGCATGAGACGGGCGCGCCGGCGGATTTCGAGTTGCGGGCGTTCTTCTCGGACCAGAACGGCATGGTGCGCGAGGATCCGGTGACCGGCAGCCTCAATGCCTCGGTCGCGCAATGGCTCTTCGCCACCGGCCGCGCCAAAGGCCGCTATGTCGCCGCGCAGGGCCGTTCGATCGGGCATGCGGGCCGCATCGCGCTGTCGATCGACGCCGACAATCAGGTGTGGGTCGGCGGCAAGGCTGTTGTACTCTCGGGCGGACGGCTGCAAGTCCCGCTCTAGGAGTACGCCCATGTCGCCAAGCCGCTTCAACGCCGCCGTCGTGCAGGCCGGCTCGGTGCTGTTCGACACACAGCGTTCGCTCGACAAGCTTGCCGATCTCGCAGGCGATGCGGCGCGCCAGGGCGCAAAGCTCGTGGTGTTTCCCGAGGCTTTCATCGGCGGCTATCCGAAGGGCCTCGATTTCGGCGCGAAGCTCGGCATGCGCAGTCCGCAAGGACGCGACGACTACCGGCGCTATTTCGACGGCGCCATCGCCGAACATGGTCCCGAGGCCGAACGCATCGCCAAGATCGCGCGCGCGAACGGCATCCATCTCGTCGTCGGCATCGTGGAGCGCGACGGCGGCACGCTCTACTGCACGACGCTGACCTTCAATGACAGGGGCGAATATCTCGGCAAGCACAGGAAGCTGATGCCGACGGCGCTCGAGCGCATCGTCTGGGGCTTCGGCGACGGCTCGACCATCCCCGTGTTCGACACGCCGCTGGGAAAGCTCGGCTCCGTCATCTGCTGGGAGAACTACATGCCGCTGCTGCGCACCGCGATGTACGCCAAGGGCATCCAGCTCTATTGCGCGCCGACGGTGGACGATCGCGACGCCTGGTTTCCCTCGATGCGCATGATCGCGCTGGAGGGGCGCTGTTTCGTGCTCTCCGCCTGCCAGTACCTGACCGCGAAGGATTATCCGCCGGAATATGCCGCCGACGGCAGGAACGGCGCCGTCATCCGCGGCGGCTCCTGCATCATCGGCCCGCTGGGCGAGGTTCTCGTGGCGCCGTCTTTCGACGGCGAGCGCATTGCCACAGCCGAGATCGATCCCGGCGACATCGCGCGCGGCAAATACGATCTCGACGTGGTCGGCCATTATGCGCGCCCCGACGTCTTCCAGCTCACCGTCGACGAACGGCCGAAGCCGCCGGTGATCGTCAGGCGCGAGTGACCGTTTCGACGGGCGCGGCCTTTATTCCGCAATGGCTCGGAGCATCGCGGGCCCGCAGCCTTTTTCCGCTTCGCACGTTCCGTGTGCACGCTCTGCGGCTGTGAGGGACCCGCGGGTCACGCGGCTCCAGCACGGATGATGCGTCAGGGCCGAGCGCGCGAGAGGCGCGTGTTGTTTAGCGGAGTCAACCATGACCCATGCATTTTGTCTGCGCGCCGGCGCGGCGATGTCCGTCCTGTGCTGCGTCCTGATGGCGACGCCGGTGTTCGCGCAAACCGGCGGCCGCGGCGGCACCGTCAATGGCGGCGACAGCCTTTCGCCCAGCGGCGTCGGATCCCCGACCGGCACACCGATCATCACCGGCCCCGCCGAGCCGCAGGACGAATCCCTGGCGCCCGCGGTCGCAAATCCTCCGGGAACCTATGGCGGGATGGGACCGGCGCCGCAGGAAAGCCAGCCGCTGCAGCCGGGCCAGAAACTCGATCAGGCCTGCAAGGACATGTCGTCCAATTGCCCGCAGGTGCCGCCGCACTAGTTGGGCGAGATCGCGCTGGTGCGTGCGAGACGACTCGACTGCATGCGCCGCGATGGAACGATATCGGTCCGGAGCAGCCCGCTAGTCGCTCCGCACCCTCGCACTCGGGTGAAGCAATAGGCCACTCGCCGAGCTAAGCTGGACCGATGAACCTACCATCCGTCAAACTACTCGCACTTGCCGTTGCCGCGCTGATGACCTTGCCGATGGCAAGTGTGGCTGCAAACCGCGCGAAGGTTTCACCTCAAGAACTCTCAACGGCGATCAACGAGGCCGACACTCAGTCCGTCCCTTATCGCAAAGAGAAGGTTTCTCCCGCAGACATTCGGAGCGTCCGGTGCGTAGGACCGGACGAAGAGCCGACGGAGTTCGAGTGCACTTGGCGGCAACACACCATCACTGGCTGGGTCAAGCGCCGAACGTGGCTGGCCATAGACGGCGACGGCTGGCACGTAATTGACTGACGATCAGTCCCGCCGGCGGCGAGCCGCAGGGAAGCAATCGGCGAGCGGTCTTTGAGCGGATCGGGTATCATGCTCAACGAAGCCTTTCGGCAGGCGAAAGCGAATGGACGAGGACTTCTTGAAGCAGATGCCGACAGAGTGCGGCTTCTGCGGGGCGGCAGCCTCTGACGGAACTCCGCTTCACGTTTCCGTCTCTTTTGATAAGGAAGCAAAGCTCCGCAAGGGCGCACTGTGTCTCGGCTGCGTCCGCGTGTTCATTTTGAGTTTCGCCCACGGGGACAAACCCGCCTTCGAAGCGCTGGTCAACGAAGCGCGCGAGTGGAAACCCGGCGAAGAGACGACGGCTCAACGTCCAGTCGAAGGCGCGAAGTGCAGCTTCTGCGGCAAGCGCTCCGCCGAGGTCGAGCGGATGATCGCTGGCGGCGACGCGATGATCTGCAACGAGTGCGTCGAAGTGGCCATGCATGTGCTCGCACAGGGCAACCGAGAGCGGTTCGAGCGCGTGGTAGAGGAGGCGCGTCAGCCGCTTGATCCGGGATAGCCTCACGAGAGACTCTCCCGACTCCCCTGACGGCCACTCCGGCCCAGCCGCTACTCACCAGTCGGAGGTCGCTGGAGGGGGATCGCGATGCGATGCGCTGTCCGTCCTCCTTCGCCAAGGCTTCGGAGGACAGCCTACGCTGCTTCGCACTTTCGAACGTGTGCCGGGCGTAAGCCAGCCGGAGCTGCGAAGCAGCGTAGGCTCTCCATTATGCAGCAAGCGCACCTAGACGAATCTAGGTTTCGGAGCCGGTCGGCACGATAGTTGCCCGATGGCGATTCCACTCTCTATCCACATGCTCCGGCGCAAGCGGAATGAAATCCGCGACGCGATAGCGAACTACGAGGCCAAGCTGAGAGAGGCCCGGGCCGATCTGGCGCACGTCCTAGCCACGCTCAGGATGTTTGAAGCGTCGGGAGAGCCCGCCGACTTCGCGCCCTACTTCGACCTAAATAGGGTCTTGGCGCGCGGCGAGACGACCGATCTCTGCATAGCCTTCCTGAAGGCCGAGGGCCCTCTAGACACGCGCCAGCTGACGCAGCGGATCATGGAAGCCAAAGGGCTAGACGCGAGCGACAAGGTTCTTGGACAGGCTATCGCGCTCCGCGTCGTTCAAACGCTCCGGGTACGCGCCAAGCGCCGCAAGGGGATCGACGGATCCTTGCGACGGCGTGGCGTGTGCGTATGGCGGCTCTTGGAAACGGTCCAGCCCAAGCAATTGGAGTCCCCAAAAGGGGAAATTCCTGAATCTTTTCAGCGGAAAACCGGCTAAGTTCGGAAGTGATTCGGTCGGGGGTGAGAGCCCGCCGTTTCAGTCCGTTGCTGCCTGCCGCCGCAACGAATCGATCCTGCTCGCCGCAAGCGAGGAGAATCGAAATGCGGTGGCTTGTCCAGCTTGGACCACTGACCTTGATCCGAATTTTGCGGCGTCTTCCGTTGAGCCTTGAGATGCATGGGCACCTAACGGATTGCGAAGTGTACGAAGTCTTAGACCGTGCCCGTTCCCCGTGGCTTCCTCCGCTCAGTAAGCGGAATGTGCTGGGAATTAGACCGCTTCCCCTCGCCAACGGTGCGCAAATTATTGTCCACCCAGCGCTGCAACTTCGAGCCCCAAGGGTTACTACAAGCGGGTTCGCCGGACACTTCAACAACGTCCCAGTCGCCCAGCGCCTCCAGGAGCTTATGTCGCTTGGCCGCAAATTCCTTCGGCGATGAAACCCAAGGGATCA